>JAOAAA010000134.1:0-266 GCA_026419115.1 Gemmataceae bacterium | reverse complement strand
CGTTGCCGGCCCGACCGGTAACCCAAGAAGTCGAAACCCTTCTGAGTCTGGAAGATGTCAGCAGGCTTTTTAACGTCTCCAGTAAAACGATCACCCGCTGGAAAGCGCGTGGGCTTCTCCCACGAAGGATTATCGTGAATGGACGACGACAGTTGGGATTCCCCCGATCTGTGGTCGAGAAATTCCGAGAAGAAAACGCCGAGATTGTCTCGCGTGCGTCCGATTTTAGCCGGTTAGACAACAAAGAAAAGCTCCGCATCCTGTAC
>JAOAAA010000133.1 GCA_026419115.1 Gemmataceae bacterium | reverse complement strand
ACTCCTGACCATTCAAGATGGTCTTGGCTGTTATGGTCTCCCAACTTTTCGTCTTGGGATCGTAGGCTGCCATCAGCCCCGCCATCGTGTAAACGAGTTTCTGACGTTTAGAATCCCACGTTCCGCCATACATCACCATAGCGGGTTTGGGTCGGCCATCTTTACGCATCTCTCCCTGACCGGTGTAAGAAGGAGCCGAGCCGGAACCGCCACCGACGATGCCGACATCGGTTGCGGAGCTGGGGTAATCGGAAACCCATTGCTGCTTCAAAGCATCAAAGGCTCGAACATCGTTGCGGCCAGATTTTTCCATGACGGCATTGTTCACCGCTCCCCAGTGCAACACCTGACCGCGTGCAGGGACATAAATAGGGCTGCTCCACGAATAGCCCGCCGAGGTGTCGTCCGTTGGGAGTTTCACCCAGCGGTTCACCGGAAGTTCGCGAGGTGAAGATTTTTCCTCAGCCATCAAGGTTTCGGTGCTGAGAATCAGCGCAGCTATAAACAGCACAGCCCCAGTAAACCTCAGCGATTTTGTCGATTCCCATCGTTGCAGGCCGTTCATGAAATTGCTCCTCATACTCGGTTTATCCAACAGCACAGGGAAACCACTACAGATTCGTTCAAAGGAAAATGGCCATCTCCTAGACTAGTTCACTCCGAAAGAAAGAACAAACGCTATTTCCTAGGCTAGTTCGCCCCGTTAGAAGGAATGAACGAATGATTTATTGTCTGGTTTATCTCGTTGCCATAAGGACGTGGAGAGGTAACGTCACATCAAGCGTCATGAGCTTTTCGGTGCAAAAGTACAAGATCACGAAATTCTCACTGCGAGAGTAGGGAGTTTGCTTAGCCAAAATGATACAGTGGAGTTATTATCGGGATAATCGACTTAACTTCAGGTGAATCATGTTGGTCAGGCAACTTCTATTTGTCACATTATTCATTGGCGGAGTTTTAGGTATCATCCTGCTACTCATTCCAAAATCGACCGAAAGCCGAGTCGAACCTCTTGTAAAATCCTCCTCCTCTCCCGAGCCGGATAACAAGATTCCTGACAAAAATACCCCTAGTTCTCTTTTGACGAAAAACTCGAAAAAGCCCGAACCCAAAAAGCCCGAACCTAAAAAACCCGAACCTAAAAAACCCCCAAAGGAGTCGAAGGAGGGGGCAAAGGAATCAACAGACCGCCCGAAAGAGAAAGACGACGACAAACGAAAAGAATGAGCAACCCCAATGAGCCTATTCAAAAATTCACGTCATCTCGCATTGGCACAAGCCCAAGTGGTACCCGATTCGGAATTATGTGTGCAGTGTGGCTGTTGTACTTACAATTGTCCGATGGAAATCGATGTTCGTTCCTACGCGCGAAAAGGCTTACCCATCCTTGAAAGTTATTGCCTTACCTGCAGTGAATGTGTGAATCGTTGTCCACGCGGGGTTCTTCGGTTTGAAAAGATCACAAATCCAACGGGGTCGTAAATGTGCTAGTTCGCTATGTGATCATCGGCTCGGGAATCGCGAGTCTCTCAGCAGCGGAGGCGATTCGTCAACGCGATTCCACGGGTCGCATCACTATCATCAGTGAAGAAAGTCACGATTTTTATTCTCGACCGGGTTTGGCCTACTACTTACGTCGGGATATTCCCGAAAAGCAATTATTCATTCGCTCGGCCAAGGAAATTCGTGAATTGGCATTAGAACGAATTCATAGCCAAGCCATTCACATCGAAGCGAAGCAACATCAGGTTCAGTTAGAAAATGGGCAAATTGTCCCCTATGATCGACTCCTATTGGCAACAGGTGCGCTGGCCAGTTCCCCGTCATTTACAGGGAACCACCTTCGTGGGATTCTGAAACTCGACGGGCTTGATGATACCCATCAGCTGATTTCCCGAGCACGAAAGGCCAAACGAGCGATTGTCGTAGGGGGGGGGATTACCGCATTGGAATTAGCCGAGGGACTACATGCACGGGGCGTGAAAGTAGCTTATCTGCTCCGAGGGGATCGATATTGGTCCGACGTTTTGAACGAGGAAGAATCTAAAATTGTCATGGATCGACTCAAGCATGAAGGGATCGATCTGCGGATCAAAACTCAGGTTGAAGAAGCAATTGGCTCTCGTGGTGAAATTCAGAGTGTCCGAACCAATCAGAACGAAATTCTGCCAACTCAATTGCTTGCGGTAGCGATTGGCGTAAAACCTCGGATTGATTTAGCCCAACGTTCGGGGTTGGCCACCAAAAGAGGAATTTTGGTCACCCCCTACTTACAAACTTCGGCCCGTGATATTTTTGCTGCCGGTGATTGTGCCGAAATTCTCGATCCCCAAACGGGCAAAAGCCAACAAGATATTCTTTGGCCCATTGCTTTAGCTCAGGGGCGAATTGCCGGTGCGAATATGACCGGTGAGGAACTCGTTTACAAAAAAGAGATACCGTTCAATGTGACCATGCTAGCAGGCCTTAAGGTGGCAATAATCGGTCAAATTGGTGGAGGCTCACAAAACGATGATTTGGTTTCCGTCTCTCGGGGAGAAAGTGAAACATGGCGATTGCTTCCAAAAACGATCCTTGTTGAATCGCTAGATCAGATCAATCGGATTCGCTTGGCCTTCGGGGAGAAATCCCTACAAGGGGCACTTGTCATGGGCGATCAGCGCTGGGTTCGCGTCCTCAAAAAATTAATCCTTCATCAAGTGGATGTTTCGGCAATTCGCGGGGCTTTGACAAATAATCTGCACCAAATTTTACCCCGATTGGAACAAAAACTCAACGAGTGGGAACATCGCAATAAAACATGAATCGCAACCCTTGGGAATTGTTGATTGCCTTTGTGCTGATTGCTTTTTCTGCCCTCATTTACTGGTTGATCTCTCAAAAGCAACCGGTTACCCCAACGAGTTACGCGGGAATCATCTTGGGAGTATTAGGCTTTCTTCTCATGCTCAAGACCGAATTGGTCTACACCTTGAGGAAGAAACTCAGAGCGTTCCGCTGGGGTCGTCCGAGTTTCTGGCTAAAGTTCCATATTATCACGGGGTTGCTTGGCCCTTTTCTGATTCTGTTGCATTCCGGATGGAAATTCCAAGGAGTAGCGGGTACGGCTGCGTTGTTATTGCTCCTTGTGGTGCTGAGTGGTATGATCGGCCGATACATTTATACCGCGACTCCCCGAACGATTGAGGGCGGAACACTCTCGGAATCGCAACTTCAATCGGGAATCGAACGGCTAGAACTTCAAAGCGAACAATTGGCTCAAGAACTTGGGATTCAACTCCCTGTTGAAAAAATTCCTATAGGTTGGCAGGCATTCCTATTTCGTGGATTTTATCGTTGGCGCTATGGCCGAAGGATACGGAAACTCACCTATCGTGTTTCTCGCTCGCAACCCAAACTCACTCAAAATATGAGAAGACTGCTCCTTCAACACTATCAATTAACTCTGCAAGCCAGATCGTTAGAGGTGACCCGCGATCTCCTCGCCTATTGGCATGTTGTGCATGTTCCTTTAGGTTTAACTATGTTCACCCTTGCTATCGTGCATATTGGGGGGTCATTGTATTATTCGTGGCGCAGCTAGAATGTCTGTAGCTGAGCGGCAAGGTTCGCAGCCAAATAGGTATATTCTAGTAATAATCAGAATGTTTGGGGTATAGTTCCAATGTTCGGGGTGTAGTTCCAATGTTCGAGACACAATCAGGAGCCTAAGCGATGTGGATTTTTCACAAGATCGGTCTCGGTGGCACCACGCTGATCTTATCGGTGCTTGGGGTCAGCCTATTGCTAGCTCTCACGAGTGGTGCGATGTTTAATCCCGGTTCGTTGAATGGCCGCGTTCATCCTGAGAGTGAACACAAAACCATCCGCTCACATGCAGGCTTGGCCAATCAATGCTCGGCCTGCCATGTCTCCCCTTGGAGCAGCACAACGATGGAACAGAAATGTTTGGCGTGTCATACTTCGATTCAATATCAAATCGATACGAAAACCTCACTTCATGGCAAAATGAACCAAGCCGGAAAATGCCTGACCTGCCATACCGAACATAAAGGATCGCAAGCGGAGATCACTCACTTTCATAAGTTCGATCACAACGATACGAATTTCCCACTCACGGGGAAGCATGTGACGGTCGCTTGTAAAAAATGTCATCAATCCACTCTGTATAAATTGGTTTCTAACACCTGTGCCAGTTGCCACCAAGAACCCCTTAGCCACATCCAAGAGAAGTTTGGTAAAGATTGTGCCCAATGTCACAATACCACCAGTTGGCAAACGTACAACTTTCAACATGCTTTTCCGATCCATCACGCGAAGGCCATGCAAAAAAATGGCTGTGCCGCCTGTCACGATGAGGGCAAAGCCAAAGCCGATTATTCCTGCTACAACTGCCACAAACACGAGAAAAATAAAACGATTGCACAACATCGGCGGGTTCCCAACATCGTCAATCTCGATCGTTGTGCCGATTGCCATCCCGATGGCAAAAAGAAGATCAAAAACGGTCAAATTGCCCAAAACTCTCTCGGGCTGGAATTTCCTCTCGATGGGCTTGGGATCGAGAAAAATCGATGCGCCGCCGATTGGCCCGAAGGTTGCCCTTTCCCCTGACCCGAGCCTTCAGAGTTTTCACTATCCTCATCCGACACGGGCTTGCTAAAATAATAGAAACATGCCACAAGCCCACCCCCCCCATAAAATGCCCACTTTGATACGGATGGAATTTCATGAACTTTTCTACTTCTTCGGATCGGAAGACCCTTCGTGATCTTCCCGCAGCTGCCAAATTAGTCGTCACTGCATTTTTAGTGGCAGTGGGGATTGGCTACTTTTGGGCTATGGTACAACTCCATTTCAAACATGGAGGTAATGGAGAACCCATGCCTACCGTTGCAGATACCGTAGCTCACTTTTCAGGGCGAGAATGGCCCCTAGAAGACCAACCTACCCCCCCCCCCGAACCGAAAAACCAATCTTCCCAAACAGGCACCGGCCTTCCCTGCAGGCCAAGAACCTTTTGCCAAAGTGAAATCAATTATTGATGCCCGTTGCAAAGAATGTCATTCTAAAGATGGGGAGAAAGAAGAAGTCCCCCTCGTCACTTATGATGATCTGAGCAAATTCCTCAAAAATGGCCAACTTCTCAAAGTGCTAACCGGACCCCGTGATAAATGGAGCAAAAACTCCATGGTTCAAGCCTTTTTCGAGAAATCCGAAGAGAACAAAAAGGCGTGGTTAGCCCGTGTGGAAAAAGAAAAAGGGCTAGAGGCAGAACGCGAAGCAGAACGATTGGCCGTGGTCGCATGGATCGAAACCGGTGCCAAAGCCGATTTTTATAATCAGGATGCCTTCCCCCTGCCGAATCGGGACGAATTCAAACCGTTAACGAAAGAATTTCGTGCAGGTCATTTAGTGTGGTTCGAGACTCCCGCGACCCAGCCAAAAGAGGGCAGCCCCCCCCCTCAACCCAAACCCGTTAATAAGCGGGCCGAAGCCAAAAAGAAACAAGCCTCGGTGGAATCATTGACCCAATCAACTCATGCTCACCTGTTGACCTTTGCCGTCCTGTGGGGAAGTATTGGGTTCCTGTTTGCGTTTACCCCGTTACCCGCGTTTATTCGTTGCACTCTTTCCCCGCTGGTAGTCATTGCTCAAACGATTGATATTATGTGTTGGTGGTTGGCCCGTCTGGAAGGAATTGGTCCCTACTTTGCCTTGACCATTTTGGCAACTGGGGGAATCGTGGGTTTGGGTTTAGCCACTCAAATTACCCTGATTATGTTCACCATGTGGGACACTAAAGGCAAAATCGCTTTAGCACTGCTGGCAGGGCTGTTCTTAGGGGGATTCGGTTTAGCATATGTGAAGGTGATTAAACCTCATTTGGAGGAAGAAAAGCTCTTGGCAGCCCCCAAAAATTCGTGATAGCCTATCAATGCCCAAAAATTCGTAATCACACCTCGTTGAATTCTATCTTCCTGAATGATTCTCATAACGTGACTTCAAATATTACCGCCTCAGTTGGGGGATGGGAAAGATAAGATTCTCGATCTTATTTGAAAATGCAAGACCTTTTATTCTTGTTGTTATTTGAAAATGCGAGGTATTTTACTTTAGTTGTTGTTAGGAATGGTGAGAGAAATTATTCTCATTGTTTTTCGGAGATGAAGAACAGCCGTTATTTTGGTTGGGCCACGTTGGGAATGACCAGCAATTTCTCGGTGCCGTGCCGAATGATGGGGCCATCCTGCTTTTTATCCCAATAAATTCCACAACAACCCATCTGATCGACCAATTCCTGTTTCAGGGTCAGGGTCATTAACTTAGTACCAGGGGTTAAATCCACAATCATGCGGCATGCGGCATGTTGATTCACCCACTCTTTGACATCTACGGGGAGCTTTAGGAGTTGCCCCTCTGCCTGTTCTTCCTCAATGATAAATTTATCGATGTGGGTCTGCTGGAATTGATCTTGGTGATTTTCCAAGTATCCCTTGAGCTTTGCTTCATTCGATTGGGTATACAGGATTAAACAAAACTTCGGAACAAATACCTTCAACGCTAATTCAATCAACTCGGGACTTCCACTAAAAATGGTAATGAGAGCATAATTGTCCGTAAGGAAAGAACCAAGCAGCGATTGTTTTTGCGGATCATTCTGTAAATTCTCACGAATTTCCCGAGCTAAATGTGGAAGAACCTTCCGGCTGTAAAAACGAGAACTTTCTAAAGGATCGGCTAATTCTTTCTCCAGAAGTTTGCGGTATCCCGTGGCATCTTCGTAAAAGGCCGATCGACCGTTGGGGTTTTCGTTCGAGTATTTTTCGTAATCGTCCGGAGGAACGATTATTTCCCTGAGTAGGGGGCGCAAACTGGGGATCGGATAGATCGAATCATTATTCAATTTTGCTACGGTGACCCCCTCAATGTATTTAGAAACATTTTGCGTGGCTGCTACGAAAAACGTCTTGGCCCCGTGAGATTGACCACACTGAATTTTTTCCTCGACCTTATCAACCGGCTTAAATCCTCCATCAAAACAAGCCGAAGCCCAAACCGTAACTTTTCCCTTGCCCTTGGATTTTGCCAGAATCCAAGAAGCCATCAAGGAAGCATCGGCCGAGTCCCCTTGAAAAATCTCGAAATCAAAAAAGTAGTTCTCGAAATCGGGGAGTCCTAATCGAAGTCGCCATTCCTTGCTTCCGGCTTTTCGATTTTGTGAGGAGGAGGAATTAGAATTCTCGTCCAAATTTCTTAATAACGCTTGCGCCCGACGTTGAAGATGTTTGGGCAAATCGTCATAAAACTCTGGGGCGTTTGCGGTCAAATCCCAACGAACAGGAATGGCAAACGCCGGTTTGAGTAATGGATATTTTGAAGGATCGGACTGAACGGCCACCACGCAAGTTTGCGCCCATTTCGGATCGGGTACGGGTACGGGGCGCAACCGATCCTTTGCCTCTTGCGGGTTGTTCAACATTTCCTCGGCGTATTGAGCCGCACGCTCTAAGGTTTCCTTCGTGAGTAGCCAACCTGCCAGTTCACTGGCAGCGTGGGCCAAACCGTAGCAATGATCCTTGGCTTCTTCCTTGTCCTGAGGCAAACATCGACACCGTTCCAGCCAATCCGAATCGATTCGTATCTGAGGTTGTACGCTCATTGTTGACGTATCCAAGAGGGGCCACTTCCGACTTGTAGATAATCTAATTTCTCTTCCACCGCACTAATTTCATCCCAGTCAAATTTGACGCGTCCCTTAGCATCGACCTGACCTCGCAAACCACCCAAAATGACCCATTTTCCAACGTATTTCTCTTTGGGTTTCAAAATGAGGTACAGCTCTTTCGATTCGGGAACCACTTGTGGAATCCGAAGTTCTGCCTGACATTTTTTATCAGGGGATAGCCAACTCATGCTTCCGCAGAATGGTAGCTGTTTCGCACCAGAGAAACTCAAGGCCAATTCCGAACCTAGTGTAGGAATTCGTTTCTTTTGTTTGGAACTCGGCACGATTTTGGTCTTTGGTGGGGTCGCTGCCTTCTCAAGATCGAATTCGATCATCGGATGCGAATCGTCTTCGAGCAGTTCCTTTTCTTCGAGCATATCCAACAGGGAATCGAATGTACTGTAAGTCCCCTGCCAAGGTCCATAGGGATTCTCCCACGATTCTTTGGCAACCGTGGCAGCGAGCATTTGAATATAACTCGAAAGATACAAAAACGAATCGGCATAATAGAAAAGCCAACGATTGCAACTATCGAGTTCATGGAGAAACTCGGGTTGGTCGATTTTTTGCAAGGCCATTCTGCCGACCAATTGGATGTCGTCAAACTCGTCAAGTAAATCGCTGCCCCATTCATAGATGGTATCGAGATCGAGCTGATCGGATTGTTCGAGATACCCAAACTCGCTCACCTCAGCCCGCCAACTGGAACCGTCGACTAGCTCGATGAGTTTGCGATACTCTTCGGCTGCTAAGGCTTCTAAAAAGCCTCTGGGTGTGGGTGTGTCCTTGATCGGCAAGGTTTTGACACCGGCGCGATCCAACTTGCAGACTAGGGCCACAAATCGGAATAAGCTACTGGCATCTTCACCCATTTCCGGTTCGAGATCATTTAATTCTTCCAACCAGCTCTCGATTAAATCCGAAACAGGTAATTCCTGAGAGGCGGTCGCTTTCAGTTCTGGGCGAACGAGACGATATTGTTTCATAATGTTTCTCCCATTCTTCCGACCCGCGACCGAAATTCACGCCAAGTTGTGAATTGAACGTTGTGGCGAATCTCGTGAGGCAATCGGGGGAAAAGTAGGCGATAATCTCTTAAGGGACTGATATAAATTCTTCCATCACTCGTGCGATGGGTGTTGTGTTCATTTCGTAAAAATCTGACGGCTGGTCGAAACACACGATGGAAGTACCATTCTAGCTCCGACCAGTTCCGTTCTCTTTCCATTCGTTGTTGATTCTCTTTTGAATGCTGTTCGTTGTACCTTCTATATCGGCGATGCCGTGCCGAAGTGGGACGAAAGTGATCCCGTCGCGGTTGGCATTGACTACGAGCTTCTTTGGTCTCGCTGGGGTTCCCGAGTCCGGGAATAAATGTGGTTCGGATGATCCACTCATTTCCCGATCGTTCGATCACAATCAAGATGGCCCGCGTGCCAAAAAATAGAAAGAGATCGTTATGAAGACAGGCCATCCAGCGTAACGAGTTGGCTTCTCGGATTTCTTGACCAATCGCTTCCCCCCATAGCCAATAAAGTTCACAGTGCGATATCCCCTCCGTTTGCAAAAGGCGGGACCGTTCGTTGTGGCGACGGGTCGCATCCACCAATAAATCGTGCCATTGTGGCAGGATCGTTGCCCATGCTTGAGCTTCGGGGTGAACAAATAAATGATCGCTCATATGGGTGACAATGGAGGCTCGATTGACAAAGAATCGAGCCATTGGCACCGATTCGATGGGAACAGGAATGTTCATTGGTTCCATGTGTTCTTCTCCATCGCAAGACGAATCCTCATGGGTTCTGTGTGTTTTGCGTTGCCTATCGATCCCGTTGTGGAAAAATCCGATTCAAGAAATCCTGTGTCGATGTACTCAATTCAAATTCTTGCAAAAGTTTCGCTTTACCCCGTTTGAGCCATTGACCCCATTGGTCTGCGGTGCATTCGATTTCGGGGAATTTTTCCAAGAGGCATTGAATGAATTTTCGACGATCATTCATGGGATCCAAATCCGCTTTTATTGCATCCCATATTTCACCAAGCGTCGGCCAATTCGGTAAAATCCGTCGTATTCGTACCCAGCTCGGCCAAACTAAACGACTTTCCACTTCCTCGATTGCATTCAAGCAAATCCCCATGGTTTGAACCTGCCGAAGGAACATAATCGTCATTCGGATTCTGATCTGAATGATCAAGACCGCAAATTGGTCCGGTTCCTGTGGAGTTCTCGGATAAAAGTTCCCCTCTAAAATTTCACTGAATGCGTTTTCAATCCAATTCGAGTCGGAAATTCCCGAAGACTCGGTTCGATTCTGTACGGGAAGAACATTCGCGTATTCGTGTCGTTCATCCTCATACGCTACTTCCCTCCTCCGTTGAGATTCTCTCAGTCTCGTCCGCAATTTATTTCTCAAGACCGACTTGGCCCAAGGATTAAAATCTCGGGTCTGATCGAATCCATGAATCGCATTCAAAATAATCTCAAAGGCATCATCCACTACATCTCTCACGGCCCGATTATTATCTCGACCAAACGCATGCTCAGCGAACTCATGAAGTAATCGCTCAGCTTCCTCATCGCTCAGACAAGATATATTTCGATGCCGAGACAAGGCACATTTCAGTTGATTCCAACGCCAATCAAAAAGCTCTCTCTGAGTTTGGTGACAAAAACGGTCAATCTGATCCGCGGGTAAATCCGCAATGGAATACCACTCGTCTGCAATCGATCGAAGCCGTTTACTGTCGTTCCCCCTGAGGTCGCCAAACTTTGTTGCTTTCTCAAGAATGGCTTGTTGCGTTTCTGTAGGGAATTCCGTAATCCATCTGTTAACTAATCGTTGGAATTCATTGTGAAGGGAATTAGAAAAATTTCGAGAGCAGGCCATGGCGAAGATTCTCTCAACATTTAACTGAGGATGTATCCACAATTTACGAAAGAACTTACCGACCTACCACAACATTTCTTAGTTCCCTTCAAAAAACTATTCCCTTCTGAAGTTTCTCTTAGGACACTTGGGGATATTTTTTTCATAAAAAATTAAAAGTAACCTTCCCTGTCGCCCTTGTTCCCTGAAGTCGTACATCTGGCCCAGAGTCATTCAGGGAAAAAGTCAACGGCATGACAGAACGAGAATTTGCTACAGACGTGGTCACGAAACTCGTGAAGGCAGGCTACGTGGCCTACTTTGCTGGGGGATGTGTCCGAGATGAAATTCTCGGCCTACAACCCGATGATTATGATGTTGCAACTTCAGCTCGTCCTGAGCAAGTCACTGCTTTATTTCGTAGAACCGTCGAAGTGGGTGCCAGTTTCGGTGTCGTGGAAGTGATTGGTCCTCGAGATGACCAAGGGCAGTTTCTCAAAGTTCAAGTGGCCACCTTTCGTAGCGACGGCATTTATTTAGACGGCAGGCACCCTGAACAGGTGGTCTTTTCCAGCCCACAAGAAGATGCGGCCCGACGGGATTTCACCATCAATGGTATGTTTCTCGATCCCCTTTCAGGCACGATTTACGATTACGTAGGAGGGCAACAGGACTTGGCTCGGGGGATTCTTCGAGCCATTGGTCGCGCTGAGGATCGCTTTTCTGAAGATCGTCTGCGAATGTTACGGGCGGTGCGTATGAGTGCCCGATTTCGCTTCCCTTTAGAGGAGCAAACCTTCTCGGCCATTCAAAAAATGGCCTCAGGAATTCAAGCGATTAGTGCCGAACGGATTTGTGAGGAACTTCGGAAAATGCTCACACATCCCAATCGGGCGATGGCATTGGAATTGATCCAACAGACGCACTTGCTTCCTTATTTATTTCCCGAACTGGACCCGCACAGTTGGCCGGAAACCATTCAGATTGCTCGCCGTTTGCCACGCCTTTGTTGGCCTATCGATCGGGAAGTTACGGTTCCCTTAGGCTTTGCTGTTCTGCTTCGACATTT
>JAOAAA010000132.1 GCA_026419115.1 Gemmataceae bacterium | reverse complement strand
CCTCATCAGTGAGGAACTCGAAAAAGCCGTCGCTTGTGCCTGTAACGAAACCGATGCTGAAGTGCATGATTTTCACGTTGGCCCTGTGTTTCCTGTCACACCGAATCAGCCGGGGTATCATTTGTACCTGATTGAGTTTCGTAAACCCCCCAAGGAACTCGATCGATTTAGCATGATTGTCGATCGCACCTTGTGTGAATTGAACGAAGATTACGATGCTCATCGTAAAGGGGACCTCACTATGCTGAAACCTGAGATTCAACGGGTCAAAGAAGGGGGGTTTGAGAAATGGATGATGCACCGCAAGGGGGGGGAACTTTCGGTTCAACATAAGGTTCCACGAATGGATAACTCGGGAGAACTTACCTCGCGGATACGCAACTGGTTAATCGAAAACAACCTGATCGAAAACACGGGCAACCAATCCCAATAATCTTCGATACTCTTTGTAAACTTTTTCAGGATGGAGATGTATGGCGAAGGTCATTATTTTTGGCGTGCAAGATTTTGCCTCCTTGGCCCATTTCTATCTCAAGCGAGATACCCCTCATCAGGTTGTTGCTTTTTCGGTTCATCAGCAATACATGCCCCCCACCCCCGAATTCGAGGGGCTTCCCGTTGTTCCTTTTGAAGAGGTGGAAAAGGTCTATCCTCCGAGCGAATATGAGTTTTTTGCGCCGATGTCGCATCGACGGATGAACCGGCTCCGCGCGGAGGTGTATCAGGCCATCAAGGCAAAAGGGTATCGTTGTATTAGCTACATCAGCTCCAAGGCCACGGTCTGGATGCCAGAATGGATCGGCGAAAATTGCTTCATTCTCGAAGATAACACGATCCAACCGTTTGTCAAAATCGGGAATAATGTTGTGCTGTGGAGCGGCAATCATTTGGGACATCATGGAACTATCGCCGACCACGTCCTTTTCACCTCCCATGTGGTGCTATCGGGTCATTGCCACGTCGGAGCTTATACTTTCTTTGGTGTGAATGCTACGCTTCGGGATGGTTTAACCATTGCGGAAGGTTCCCTCATTGCCATGGGAGCCGTTGTCACCAAAGATACCGAGCCTTGGGGGGTCTATAAGGGGAATCCTGCTAAGAAAGGGGAAGTGCTCAGTTACGATCTCGATTTCTGATCGGCCCATTCTGTTGTGGAGATTCCAAATCTAACCCAAGCTGAGGTTCTGAGTCTCTGTCACGATCAAGATTTCTGAATGGGAAGTAGCTGGATTTAACGTCAAGGAGAATGTTTCAAAGTTAACGAGATGCCCCATGCACTGGATCAAAAAAGGGCTGCTGTTCACGATTCAAAAACAAACCCCGCTGAGGCATTCACATGCTTCGGTCCCGTTTGTCGAATCGATCGATGCGCAGACTCTCCGCATCTTATTCTCCTCGCGGGATCAACAAGGGCGATCCCGACCTTTTGCTGGGTTCTTAAAAGTTTCCGATTCAGGGGAGCTTGCGTTGTCCCGAATCGAGGAGCAACCGATTTTGGAATTGGGGAAATTAGGCACATTCGATGATAACGGAATCATGCCCTTTTGGGTTGTGGAACAGAAGCAACAGCGATTCCTTTACTACATTGGTTGGAACCCCGCGGTGACGGTGCCTTATCGAATTGCTATCGGCCTTGCCATCTCGAATGATGGAGGCCAATTTTACGAGCGTCTCTTCGAAGGGCCGATACTGGATCGTAGTGTGGAAGAACCGTATTTTGTTTCGGCCCCCTGTGTGATGTATCAGGATGGCATTTGGAAAATGTGGTACCAATCCTGTAGTGCATGGGAGGTAATAGGGAATCGACCCGAACCACGATACCGAATCAAATATGCCGAATCGCAGGATGGGGTTCGTTGGTCTTTAACGGGGCGTGTCTGTATCGATTACGATTCTGAAACGGAAGCCATCACTCGACCTTGCGTTCGCTATGAGAATGGTTTGTATCGCATGTGGTATTCCTATCGTCGGGTGGATGGGTATCGGACCGATCCAACGAGGTCTTATCGACTCGGATATGCCGAATCAAACGATGGCATCACTTGGACCCGAAAAGATTCCTCCGTTGGCATGACCCGCAGTGATACCGGTTGGGATTCCGAGATGATCTGTTACAGCCATGTTGTCGATCATGCAGGACGAAGGTACCTGTTTTATAACGGCAATGGTTTCGGTCAATCGGGGATCGGCTATGCTATCCTTGACCAAGAATCATAAATCATATCGGGATTAGGACGGTTCGATTTATTCTTGGGACCGAGTCCGATACGATTGTCCCTTTTTAGATAAGTGTTGATTCGATTTTGAGGATTTTGAATTTGATAATTCCCTTGGGAACCTCGATCTCGACTTGCTCCCCGACTTTACTTCCCATGAGACCTTTCCCAATGGGGCTAGTGGTGAGAATTTTGTTATTGTCGGCGTCGTCTTCACCTTCCCCTACGATGGTAAAAACCTCTTCATCCTCATAGTCCAAGTCCAACACCGTGACTCGTGAACCCATGGTAACAATATCTTTGGGAAGGGTAGCAGGATCAACGATCTTCGCACGGCCGAGACGATCTCGTAATTCATCGATCTTAGCTTGCAATTGACCTTGATCTTCCCGTGCGGCATGATACTCGGCATTTTCGCTCAGATCACCCAATTCCCGCGCGGCGGCCACACGTTTGGTAATTTCGATCATTTTGACATCGTTCAGGTAGGCAAGTTCCTTTTTCAGTTTGTCGTAACCTTCGCGAGTCATAGGGATTCTTTCATCGCTCATATCAAAAGCCTCCTTCGTCAGTGTGGGGATAAAACAAATCAAGGTAAATCGTTGGGTTGGGTGCCAGAAATTGGCCTTTAGGGTATCCAGTCGTCACTTGAGGAAACACTGGCGCAGAATTCGGCCAATAATCGGGCAGCGTGATTCAAATCATCTAAATGGACAACCTCAACAGGGCTATGCATATAGCGGTTGGGGATGCCAATCAAAGCGGTGGCTACCCCAGCCCGAGAGAGTTGAATCGCATTCGCATCGGTTCCTGTTGCTCGCGGCACGCCACGAACTTGGAACGGAACATCAATACGTTTACCTGCCTCGATCAGTTTTTCTAACACGCGCGGATTGATGTTGGGACCCCGATACAAAACGGGGCCGGCTCCGAGTTTCACTTCGCCTAGTTGTTTTTTATCGTTGCCGGGGGTATCGGTTGCATGACAGACATCGATCGCAATCCCGATAGTGGGATTAATCCCGTAGGTGCTGGTCGTGGCGCCTCGTAGGCCAATTTCTTCTTGGACTGTGGAAACCGAATAAACAACCGCTTGTCTGGAGCGTTGCGTGAGCAAGCGCAGAGATTCCATAGCCACCCAAAGGCCTACCTTATCATCCATTGCAGGCGAGGCCGCTAAGCCGTTTCTCAAAGGTCGATATCCTAACGCAATGGTAACAGGGTCCCCATGTCGAACAAGGGATTCTGCCTCGGCCCGATCTTTCGCACCGATATCGACCCATAAATCTTGAAACTGGGGCACTTTGTTTCGTTCTTCGTTGGTCAACAAATGCGGGGCCTTCCGCGAGATCACTCCGGCAATCGGTCCCGATTCGGTCCAAACAGTTAAATGCTGGCCTACAAGGATTTGGACATCCCAACCCCCGATGGGTTGCACGTAAAGATACCCTTCGGCATCGATATGTTGAACCATCAAGCCGATTTGATCGCAATGGCCTGCCAGAAGAATTTTGGGTGTTTTCTCACTCAAGGGGGTGGTGGCATCGAGTCGAGCAATCACATTACCATGAAGGTCCGTACGGACTTCCGTGGCTAAAGGGGTGGCCCAACGGCGCACGACCTCTTGAATCGGGCGTTCATAACCCGAAGGACTGGGAGTTAATAATAACTCCTTCAAAAACTGGTGAGAAAGTTCTTCCATCTTTTTCTTATAAATACAAAAGGAAGACCGGCGTGCTGGGAGGACCGCAACACGCCGGCTATCATTATCTCATTGTAGCATCTTTTCCACAAGAGATACAAGAGACCCAAGGAGAAATCCTTTTACAGGCTATGGAACGATCCCTTTCACTCCCACCACTGGAGCCTTTGCTTCGAGGGGAGATTCCTTGGCTTTATCATACTCCGAGTGGCGACTTTCTCCCCTCTCCGGAACCACCTCGCTGTTTATTTCCCGGTTCTTTCAACCCTTTGCATCGGGGGCATCTGCGGATGATGGCAGTTGTTCTCGAAAGGTTCGGGAGTACACTCGATTTTGAACTTTCCGTGACGAATGTCGATAAGCCCCCGTTAACACCTGACACCATTTTTTCTAGGCTTTTGCAGTTTCGGGAACAGGCGGGGGTTTATCTGACGCAGGCTCCGACATTTCTCGAAAAAGCTCGATTATTCCCGAACTGCCGCTTTGTGATTGGTGTCGATACCGCTCAGCGACTTTTAAACCCCAAGTACTATCAGAATCAAACAGATTTACTCGATCGATCCTTAAATGAGATTCGATCGCTAGGAGGGTCTTTTTTGGTCTTTGGTCGACTCAGCCAAGGCAAATTCCAAACGGGTTGGGATTTAGAAATTTCCGCTCAATTTTCCGATTTATTTCTTTCGTTGAGTGAGGCCGATTTTCGAGAAGATATTTCCAGTACGGAGATAAGGAATCGAATCAGTCGGGAAAGCCTATCGAATCGAGACTAAGGAGTAAAAAAAATCGGATGAAGCATCAGGTTTTCTCTTCATCCGAGGAGTTTGTTTGTCTTGAAATGGTGGAGATTATTTGCTGGCAACCTTAGCAACACCAATATCCGAGAAATCAACCGTCAACGGTTCACCAGCTTTGAAGACAACCCGTTGGGTTTGGGTTTCGGTCTTGCCATCGCGGGTCACTTCGGCACGGAAGGTGTAGGTAAATGTTTTACCCGTGGGAAGTTCCGGAGTGCGGAATTCGTGTTTGCCGCCGCGAGCTGTGGTGATTTGATCGTCCACGAACAAGCGAGCCTTTTCGGGAAGAATGACAGCGACCGTGCTGCTCGATTTCTCTTCGTTCCCGAATTCAACAACGGTTTGAATCCCTGCGCGAACGACCACCTTCTTGCTTTCGCTTACGAGTTTGCCATCACGAACAAACTCAGCGGTGAGGGTGTATTGGTAATCTTTGCCGGATTGCAGATCGGGGGTCAGGAAGCGGCGTTCAGCACCGGTCAAGTTGGTGGAGGCGCCGTCGGCTAACAATTTGGCATCAGCAGGAAGACGAACCACCACAGCGGCTTTCGAGCTAGGAATTCGAGATTCTTGATTGTAGCTGGCAGGGGTGGTCGGGGTCGTGACCGGAGCAGCATATTCGTAGGCCGGAACGGTTCCTCCCAAGGTGTAATTCGAGTAGCCCACGGTTGTTCCCGTTACATAGCCGCCGTAGCAACCAACAGAGTAGCCTGTACCGTAACAACCCGTGCAACCGATACAACCGCTAGGGGCATATCCCCAACAACCGGTGCAGCCAGTGCAACCCCAGCAACCGGTGCAACCATAACTGTAAATTACCGTTGTACCCCAGCAACCACCGCAGCCGAAGCACGAGGTGCGATAACCCCAGCAGCCGGTGCAACCGAAGCAGCCGCCACACCCATAGGAAACGTAAGTGCGGGCACAAAAACAACGACCGAATAACCCGAAAAATTCAGGGGTTTCGGGGGCAGCGCTCATTGCTGCCAACATTACAACGCTGTACATCTAGATGACCTCCGTGGCTCCCAAAAAACGGGGGAGCTACCGTGACGACCCAAAAAATAAGTGAATTTGGGGGATTTGGGCAGTCTAACGATAAGGATAATCACTCAAACTGTTACTGTCAAAGGGATTTTGGAGAAGATAGGTAAAAATTTCTTCCTAGCGGAGTTACCACAGAATCCTCAATTTTGCTCTCAGGAATGGACTGAGAAATAGCCTTCAAGTCAGTTCCCAGAATCACCCGTCATTGGAGAAATTATGAATCTCCCTTGACTCGATTGCCTTGGTTTTGACAATTTCACTTCGGGGTTTATTGAGACCCCCTTTCCAAAATCTCTCCAACCTAGCTCAGGAGTTACCAATGAGCATGATTCGTTTGAGTGCATGCGGCGTTCTGTTTTGCATGCTCACCCTTGTTGCACAAGAGAAAAAATCTCCGACCACTGCGGTTCCCAATGAACGAAAGGATAAATTCGCAGTTTCTCGGCACGAAAAGTTTGTCGAAATCGCCAAAAAAGGCGAAGTCGATTTACTCTTCATTGGTGATTCTATCACACAAGGTTGGGAAGGGGCAGGGAAGAATGTTTGGGCTGAAAATTATGGGAAACTCAAGGCAGCCAACTTTGGGATCGGCGGAGATCGCACCGAACATATCCTATGGCGCATTACTGCCGGTAAAGAATTGGAGGGGATCAAACCCAAGTTAATCGTGATGATGATTGGGACGAACAACACCGGTTCCAATAGTTCCGAAGAGATTGCCCAAGGCGTGAAGGCCATTTTGGACGAATTTGCCAAACAAAAGCCCGAGGCCAAGGTTCTGCTCCTCGGGGTCTTCCCCCGTGCGACCGGTGGCGTGACTGATAAAGCCGCTACCTTTGCTACCAAGGAACAAATGCGAACCGGTAACAACAAAAAAACTTGGGAAGTCAACGAGCTGATCAAGAAATTTGATGATGGGAAAAAGGTCTTTTTCCTCGATATTAGCGAGAAGTTTCTCGATAAAGAGGGTAATCTTCCAAAAGAGATTATGCCCGATTGGTTACACTTATCGGAAAAAGGTTACAAAGTGTGGGCCGATTCCATCAAGGATAAAGTGACCGAACTTCTCAAATAACACGATCCCGTCGATATTTGATATTTGGGGTCAAAGTAATCCATTAAATTTTTCCATGCTGTTGAGATTCGGGGGCAAAACAAATCCATGGGGTTACTCGATAACATTTTTGAAACGGGCAGGGGCACCCCGACCCCTTTATCTAAAACGGATGCCTTTGCGGGAATCCTTCTCGCTGCCAGTGCCTCGGATGGTCACATTGCCGAGGCCGAGCTAAAAAGTCTCCGGACCATTACGCTGCGGATGCGCTTATTCGAGGGATTTTCCACCTTACGGCTCGACGCGGTTTTGACGCGGCTTCAAAGAGAACTCCGTAGTGAGGGGGTCCTCTCTTTTCTCAAACGCTGTGCCGCGGTTCTCCCTCCGGAATTACATGTCACGGTGTTTGCCAATGCCTGCGATATTGTCTTAGCAGATGGAATTGTGGAACCTGCGGAGAAGGAATTTTTGGAAACGCTAATTGAAATCCTTCAGATTGATCCCGATGCTGCCCTGAATATCGTCGAAGTCATGATCTGGAAAAATCGAGGATAAATCCCAACGGCTTTTGTTGCCCTCGTTCTTTCCCTAATGCAGTTTGTTATAAAATCGTCCTAAATCGTCTTTATTTCTCCCAATCCTGTGCCAGATATGTTTCTCGATCGATTGCGACTATTCGGGCTGGTTTTCCTTCTGTGCGCCAGAGTGACCCTCATAGGGGCCGATCCCGCACGACTGGAACTTCTGGGAAGTATGGGGGGACTTATCCTGAATAGCTTGATCGTCCTGTTTTGGTGTGTGTGCCTGATTGGGGATCGGCAATTTTCAAGCGGGACGTGGAACCAGCGCTTATTCTGCATCGCTTGGTTATTGCTGGCGGGGCTGACCCTTCTCTCCTCACAAGTTCAAGAATGTTACACCCGACCGAGTTTTTTTCTGGCTTCGGAGCTATTGGCTCTGGCTGCTCTTGCTCATCTGATTATTCAACAATCGCGAAACTTTTCCATGAATCAGACCCTCCTCAAAGCTCTGCTCGCTTGTGGGTTGATGCAGGCCGGTGCGGGAGTATTTCAGAAGTTTAATTGGGTTCCCGAACCTCTTTGGGACTCGGCTTCTCCGGTCGGGAAGATCGAGTTTTATCCTCAATTAGAAGTTCCTCCATTTAAGCTCCTCGGCACTAAGCCAGCGACGCCGCCTCCAAACAGCGAGCCAGCGAATCCGCTTCCAAACAATCAGCCACCGACCGATCGCCCCGCCAGCAAGGAGAAAGACGGCACGTCTGTTGACAACGAGAAAGACGGCACGTCTGTTGACAACGAGCCAGCGAATGCTTTTTCTCAAGTGCGGGGAACCTTGCCCAGTTCTGCCGGCTTGTTGCTCGTCTCCGGAATGACCTTAGTTCCCATCATGATCTTGCTTGTGGATTCGTTTCGGAATCAGAAAAAAAATTACCTTTTGATGGGCTTGGCCTTGTTGAGCTTATTCGGGGGGGGGGTAGCCTTTACGGAACTCCAGTTGAAATCGCCCGATCTCCAAACCATTGCCGATTGTTTTCAGAAAACAACCTTTTGGGGGACCGGTGCAGGATGTTGGAGCCGTTGGCATGCCCAAGCCCCGATCTTCCCGAACTCGTATCTTTTCGGTACCTTGGCCACGATTGGTGGCTTGGCACTCATTCCCTTCGGTTTCTTGTGCGGAACGATTTGGGTGGCCCTGCGAAAACCCCTTACCGATCCCGAGTCAACACCGCTTCCGATCAAACCCTATGGCGAAGTTTATTTGGCTGCGATGATGGGACTCACTTGGGGATTGGTTTGGTTAACGGGGGAACTCCCTGTGGATGTCGATTCCCTTTGGCCGCTGGGTGTGCATGCGGTGGTTCGGGCGAGCATTTGGTTCATGGCCTATGCGATTTTAGAACGAGTTGCCCTGAACGCTCGCGTTGTTCGTTCGCTGTTGTTCGGCGTTATCATTGTATCCGTGTTCGGCATGATCGGGAGCGATTCCTTTTTCTATCCACAAATCGCTTGGCTAGGGGTTGCTTACTGCGCTATCCTTCTGGGGTTGCCCAATCAACATGGGTTGAACTCTCCAGATACGATTCCCAAGCTAGGCAAGATTCCCAAGATTCTCCTGTTGGGCTTTGGATTGCTTCTCTTTGGGCTACAGACGTTTTATGTGACCCGCACGGGAATTGGATGCATTTGGTATGTGCGAGAAGCACAGAAAGGGGGATTACAATTATCCCAATACAATCAGAAAATCGAAGAGGCGCTGGGGGAAGCCACACGGAAAGAGGCCCAACGACGGGCCGCCAAATATGTCGGCAGTGCCATCTTGACCCCGTTACGAAATGCCGCCCGAATCGATCAAAACAATGCGACCTTACGGCGTGAGTTAATCCGTTGGGATCGTTATCAATGGCAGCATATTCGTTTGAGCGATCCAGAATTGGCCTTGCTCATCTCGAAAGAAGCACTCGAATTGAGTCGCCGTTGCCGCTATCTCGATCCCAATCATCCTGCCAATCCGGAGGTAGAATTCGCCACCTTGCTTGTATTCCTTTCGGGGTCCGTCACCGATGCAGAAAATCGCGTGGCCGCCGCCCGCCGTTGCATTGAGGAGATCGCTCAGAAAAGTCCCACCCGAGAGGTGGAATTACGCTATCGCCTTGCCGATGCCCTGTTGGTCCCCAGCCATCGCACTTACGCCATCAACGAGATCAAAAAGATCAATCAACTCGTGGCCGTGAAAGACTTCCCACATGGGCAACTCACACCCAAACAACGGGAAACAATGCAAAGAAAGTTAGAACAGGTGGTCAAGGTTAAATGAACATCATGAACGTTAACCCCATGATCTAAACCAAAGGAAATAGGTGACCCCATGTCTCGAACCTTGGCGAGTTTCCCACATCGTTATCTCAATCGTTTACCCGTGACCCCTTTGGTGGCGGTTCAACTCGAAAGCGATTCTCCATCAATCTGGTGTAAGTTAGAATTTCTCAACCCCAGTGGTTCAACGAAGGATCGCATCGCTCGATACATTTTGGAGAAGGCTTGGCGATTGGGAAAAATCGGTCCCGAAACCACGGTGGTCGAGGCCTCAAGCGGTTCCACCAGTATCGCACTCGCTTTGGCTTGCGCTCAATATGGTTTGCGATTTATCGCCGTGATGCCGGAAGGGGTTAGTCATGAGCGTGTGATGATTATTCGGGCTTATGGGGGGCAAGTGAAATTAACGCCGAAGGAACTTGGGATTCGAGGCGCCATCCAAGAGACAGAACGAATGGCCCAAGACCCGACTATATTTCTCCCGCAACAATTCTCGAATCTGGACAATGCCGAGGCTCATCGCCTTGGGACCGCCCGAGAGATTTTAGATCAAATCCCCTGTGGGACGGTCGATGCTGTGGTCAGTGGGGTCGGCACGGGGGGAACGCTCGTGGGGCTTTATCAAGGATTTTTGGAATCCGGTTGTGCGGTGATTCCGGTGTTAGCTCGTCCGGTCAATGCGACTCATCCTCAAGAGGTGGAATGTTGCTCTTTCGGCCAAAGCCCTGTCACCATAAATCCTCCTTCCAACTCGGGGGCGACTCAGGGAAGCGAGCGTGCCTTTAGTGCGAGAATTCCGGGGGTGGTGGATAGCCTTTCGACCATTTTTCGAGACGCCAAATTACCGAACCTGATGACCATCGAAGTAGATGATAGTCAAGCTATTCACACCACAAAAAGGCTGCTCGCCAAGGGGTTTCCCGTGGGTCCCAGTTCGGGCTTGAATTTCGTGGCGGCATTGGAATGTGCCAAAAGAGTGGGGAAGCCCAATCCCCAGATTGTCACCGTCTTCCCTGACCGGATGGAGCGATATTTTACCACAGAATTATTTCGGGATGTTTAAGCCCGTTGTGAATTCTATTGCACTTGATTTTCACGGTACGCAATCTGAATCGATTCCACGATAGTACAAGAGAACTCAACACGAAATCATGGCACTTTTGGACCACGATTTCGAATGATACAAGTGAGCTAAAAGGCAGCGGACTCTAGACGGGTTTATTCGTATCTCTTTATCATTATTCAACTTATCTTCTTGACACAGGTGTTTATCCTGTATAGACTTGGAACCAAGGAAGCAAGGTACAGGTAAGGGAGCCTTCCATGACCAAGAAGGAAATAGTTAAGAAAATTTGTGAGATCGATCCCGAATTGACCCAACAAAAAACGAAAAAGATCGTGCAAACCGTTCTGGATATGATCGTTGAAACATTGGTTCAAGAGGGGCGCATCGAACTCCGAAAGTTCGGTGTGTTTGAAGTACGACGTCGCAAGGCCCGTAAAGCTCGCAATCCCAAAACCGATGAGCGCGTGATGGTTCCCGAAAAGAACGTCGTGACATTCCAGCCGGGCAAAGAAATGGAAGCGCGGGTTCGACTCGAAGCCAAGGCCTATGAACCTAAAAAGAAGGCTCAAAAGCTCGATAGCACCACCAAGGCGGGGGCAGCAACGTCAACGGCCAAGGCAACCGTCGGCCCCAATAAATCAACGCCTCCTAAACCCATGGTGCCGCCTACCAACCCAAAGTAACAATCTTCTCTCTGCCCTTTTGTACCTGCTCTTTGTATCTTGATTGTCATTCCCCATTGATTCACTACTGGAGTCAAGCTCGTGAGACGTTTTGGTCTAAGTCTGATTTGTTTGTTCGGTTTACTCACTGCAACCGAAGGCCGCGAGACCATTCGCTTGGCCAATTACCCCTCTCTCTCCCCCGATGGAAAAATACTCGCCTTCGAGTGGGGGGGGGACATCTGGACCGTTCCCGTTACCGGCGGGGTGGCTAGACCTTTGACTCGCCATCCTGCCCGCGATTCCGAACCGAAATTCTCACCCGATGGAAAAACGATTGCTTTCATCTCCGATCGTGATGGGAGCAATCAAATCTATAC
>JAOAAA010000131.1 GCA_026419115.1 Gemmataceae bacterium | reverse complement strand
GGCCAAACCAATCGAAGAGAAAACCCGTATCGTTCACCGGGTTTCAGCTCGGGCGAATCGGCAACGAATGGCCCACCGTGAGCGCCGAATTTTTTCCCATCGATCCAAACTTCTACCCCAGAGGGTGCCTGAACCTTCAAGGAAGCTCGTTCTCGAACCACCAAAGTCGGTTTGGGTAATTCCACGATCGCCTCGGGAGGGGTCAGGACTTCAGGAGTGGGGATCGCCACCCGTTGATTCATCACGATGGGTTGAATCGGGTAATAGGCAGGGAATAAAGGGACCACCCCCCCGAAAGTTGGCATCGGACTAATACAACATTCAGGATTCCTTTGGATACCCAACGTGGTTGAAGGACGTGGAATCTGCGTCAAAGATAAAGAAGGAGGATGACTCCCTTGGGAGACAGTTCGCGGAGCCGGCGTACCAAATCCGCTGATGATTTGCCCCCACGAGGTGGAAACAACCGTCATGAACGCGACCATCACCCATAGCCGTTGTTTTCTCAACATATGGAATCCCCTGTCTCTCCCTCCCAGCACTCTCCCTAGCCAATCCGATCCGATCCTATTCACCCCTTCCAATCCTCATCGTAGCACATGTTTGAACATAAAACGCCTCGTGTGCAAGGAATTTTCTGAGAGCAACTCGATTAGGGATTTGATGTTAAAGAAATTTGTCTGAAACCCGAAATAACCCGTTGTTGTTAGCCCCGAATACGGTTAGAATGAAAGGAACAATTTACCAACCGATGGTTCCGGTTTCTTAATTCGGCCGCAAGGAGTGTGCCACATGAGTCTAACCACCTTAGATTTCGATTCTTCGACTCTCAGCTGTGTACTTCGTCAAAGTACCTATCCCGATGTGCGACGCCTGCGAGTTCAGGTGTCTGAAGATACGGTGATTCTCTCGGGCATAGTACCGAGTTTCTTCCTGAAACAAATCGCTCAAGAATCGCTACGCTCCTGTCTCGGAGGTCGGCGACTGATCAACAAAGTGGTGGTGGTGCCGGCCAAATAATTGTGCTGGTGCCCACAAAACAACCCTTAAGGAATGAGTCTAGCTTGAACCAAATTGACCACCCCCTGAACGGGTCCTAGTGAGCCTCGTTTAATTTCAATGACGAGTTCCTTTTTCCCGTTCGTATCGATTAAGAAATCAACCCCCTCATCGCGAATGGTTAGCTTTCGATTGGTCCATCCCTCGATTGGCTTTCCATCCAGTCGCATCGTAACCAAAACTTCACCTTGTAATCCCGAAACTGCATCAAGCCCGATCTTCCCCTCGAACCGTTTATATTTCCCTTCTAAAGCATACTTCAAGAGCATGCCGGAATGCAAGCCAAGGCCGGAATCGTAGTTGGCAACCCGCTCGCCGTTTTTGAGGCACAACGGTTGACCCAAAACATTTTGATTGGCCTTGTAAACGAGTTTCTCATCATCGAATGAAGAATAAACGAATTCGCTTGGCTTGATGGAGGCAAGGTCCAGAGCTTGACCTGCCATCTCATCAATTGCCACAACCTGAGCTTGGTTCAAAACCACCTTCTGACGAAACAAATTCTCGGCCGTGAGTTCCTTCCCGTTACTGCTGAATTGGGTGACGATGAGTCGATTTCCATTTTGCGTGGTGATTCGATAATAAACCCCTCGGGGTAATCGGGGTCGAGCCAAATCGGGATTGAATACCACCATTTGAACCTTCTCAATCGGAATCGTTTTCTTCTTTCCCATCTCCTCAAGGGTGATTCCCTCTTTGGGAGTCAGACCACTTAAAGCCCCCGTTAATTCTTCATCACTGGTCAGGCGAACCACATCGCGGCCTTTGATTGGTTCGGGAGATTGGCTCGATTCTCGATTCTGCCAACGAATATAAGCCAAGGCAGACATAGGGAAGCTCAAATCGCTGGGACGATCCCCCCAATTGGCTTTCCAAATGAGGCTGGTATCTTTCCCGCTGATGAGTTCGCCCGCCAACCGATCCCCCGCTAAAGTGACCAACACCGCAGCCGTGGGCCACAAAGGTCGGACCTGTCCCGCTTGTTCAAGTGAATACACTTGGGAGATGGGGATTTTCTTTTCTCCAAGCTGATAGACATTTTCTTCAATGGACCAACTGGAAGAGGTCAGCACCTCACCTGACAGAGTTTTGAAAACCCAAAGGGGCATCTCGCCCCAACACAGCGGAGCGGTAACAAATATCCAAAGGATGGATAAAAAATTCTTCATGTCACTCACTATTTGGCGAGTTCTTCAAACGATTGATTACCGATGGGATACTGTTTCCAATCCTGATAATCGAAGTGCCACCATTCTCCTTCGTACACCTGAAAGCCCTGTTTTTCCATGGCCCGACGCAGTAAATCCCGATAATAGCGTTGCAGGCTGGTCCCTCCCACATACATCGGAAAAGCTCGATCGGTAAATTCGTCGTAGGTACTCACCATCTCAACCGGTCGCCCTGTCTTGAGATCGTATAGAGTGAGATCAACCGCACACCCTCGATTATGCCGCGAACCTTTTTTGGGATCGGCCACGAAGCCATGATATTTCTCGGGGACGGCATCCCAGAACATTTTTGTCACGCGCCAAGGACGGTAGGCATCATACACCAATAGGCCGTACCCCTTCTCTTTCAATTCTGCTTGAACCTTGGTCAAAGCCACAACAGCTGGTTTTTGCAGGTAGGCTTTCGCGGTTTTGGGATACAACGGCGTTCCCAAAAAATTATCAGCCGTCGCATATTTCAAATCGACCTTTATACCTGTGTCCTGTGTGGGAATCTCCATCAATTGCGGCTTCAGAAATTCTCCTTTTTCTACAGGGGGTTGAGCAGCGAGAGCATCTTTGAGCAACTCATCAACAGGTTTTAATGGCTTGAGCCGAAATACCTTTCCTTCTTCGACCCCGAATGATCTGCGTGGGAACCAAATTCCCCCTGCGGTTACCCCTGTCACGTTCCCTTGTGCATCTCGCTTGAAGACTAAATTCTCGCCAAAGTACATCCCAAAGGTGTCCGAAAACAGAAGCTCGTTCTCACCTTTTATCGTCAAAGGATACAAGAACAACCATTCAATTAAGCACCAAGGTTGACCATCCTTTTCGTAGATGTACAAGGGCATATGATCGGGGCCATATTCACCTATCAAGGGAAGCAGTTCCTTGGGACAAGGGGCCGGTTTTTCTGACGAAATTTTGGTATATTTCTCACCCATAAAGGTGAGTTCTTTCCCATCACAAGGAATGATCAGACCGCTCCCCAAACGACCATCCAGAATCAATTGCTGTTTCCCTCCTTCTACCGTGAGGAAATTCACTTCGGCAAAGTATCCCCCTCGGGGACCAAGGATCGATAATTTCCCCAGTCGTTCGGTTAACTCGATCCGTTTACCCTGATGGACATACGTTCCCTGCAAAAGCTCGATCGTTTCTTTCTTCAAAGGGGTTCCCACAACGGGTTTATTTGTCAATTGGCCATTACGGGCATCTAAAACACATTTCAAAGCCAAGTCGGCTAAACGGGTTGTCACATTATTCGTGACATCGCAAGAAGAGAGAACAACCACGCCAATTTTCTCTTCGGGGAGATACGCCAACTCGGTCGAAAACCCGTAGATGGCTCCTCCGTGACCGATCCGCTGCTTGCCTTGGAATTCTCCGATGACGAAACCTAGCCCAAACCCCGTTTTTTCTTGGGGTTTGGCAAATTGTAAGGTGAGCATTTCCTTGAGACTTTTTTCGTTGAGCAGTTCCCCACGAGGCAACTTTCCGTTGTGCATGAGAACTTGAAGAAATCGACCGAGGTCCCCTGAGGTCGAATAGAGACAACCGGCCGGAGCTTCCCCCAACTCGAAATCGGGGGCTTGAAATTCTGCCCCATGATAGGTCCACATAATCGCTTCGGCCAAATTTTTCTTAATCGTTTCGTTGGGGACAAATGAGGATTGGACCATCCCGATTTTCTTCAAGGTTCGATCGGCCACGGCCTGTGCAAACGGTTTTTTATCGATCACCTCTAAGACACGCCCGACAACCGCAATGGCAGCATTCGAGTATTTGAGCCTTTCTTTAGGTGGGTAAATTAACGGTAGATCGTTCAAGCTAGCCACCGTACTTTTTAGATCGGGGGGGTGATTATCGAAATAATTGCCTAAAGGGGGTTCCCGCATGAGACCCGATCGATGAGCCATGAGCATTCGGAGGGTAATGTCGATCCCCGAATTATTTTTGGGGCGGAACTCGGGCAAGTATTTAGACACGGGTTCATCCAGACTTAATTTACCCTCTTCTACCAATTGCATCACGGCAATATCGGTAAATAATTTCGAGACGGAACCCACACGAAAAACAAGCTCATCGTGAGCTTTTTTGGTCTTTTTCAAATCCTGATAGCCAACGATTCCTTGTGCCAAAATTTCTTTATCTGTAACAATGATAAAACCCAGTGAGGGGATTCTTAAACGCTGTTGTTCACTCGCGAGATGAGAACGGAACATCTCCAGATTAGTTCGGAGAATTTTTTGATCCTGACCAAGCGTCGGACGGGCCAAGAGAAGCCCTGCGAGCAAAAGCCAATGCCATTTCATAACTTCGACCTGTGTTAGGAACATCGTCATGGCTAATATACGGACTGTTTTTCGCTCACAATATCTAATCTCACGAAACCGATGATTCCCCCCTGATCCGTTGAAGAGGTAACCTCGACGAGCAACAGATTTCGCGGGAGAAGTTTGTTGGTGATTTCAATACTCCCCGATCTCCAATCTGAAGCAATTAATTCCCCATTGAGGTAGACCGAACCTTGTTCTTGAATTTTCTCGAAGTGCAAAAAAAGCCGACAATCTTCGATGCCCGTCGGTTTTCCGAAGGATCGCAGATGTCGAAGAGTCCCAGAATAATGCGAAAAACCGGCCTCGGCCCAGCAACAAGGATGAGCATACGTCACGCTTTTTTCCGAAGAAGATATCGTCCAAGGGCCTCGAAGATGAATGGAATGAATTTCTGCCATGACCAATTGGGTTAGGATGACGATACAACAAAGATAGTTTCCTGATTCCGTTATGAGGTGCAAGATGAGTGAGGGGAAAAAGATTCGTTGGGGAATTCTCGGGGTGGCCAAAATTAACGAACGGCTGAAACCAGCGTTTGCAGCCTCCAAAACCGTATCGCTCGTGGGAANTGCCTCGCGAGACCTGCACAAGGCCCAAAAAGCCGCCCAAGAATTTTCCATCCCAAAAGCCTACGGGAGTTACGAAGAATTAATTGATGATCCCGACATAGAAGCCGTTTATATCCCCCTACCGAATCATCTTCATGATGTTTGGACTCGTAAGGCAGCCGATGCGGGCAAGCACATCCTGTGCGAGAAACCCCTGTGTCCGACAGCTCCCCAAGCCAGCGATCTCGTTGAGTATTGTCACAAGAAAGGGGTACGACTGATGGATGGTTTTATGTGGCCCCATCATCCGAGGACACATCAAATTCGCCAACAAATCGATTCTGGAATGATTGGTCGGGTGATCAACGTTGTGAGTAGTTTCACCTTTTTATTACCCGATGAGATATCGAATATCCGATACCAACCGGAAATGGGGGGGGGGGCCTTACTGGATGTGGGATGTTATTGTGTGTACGGTATTCGCTGGGCCTTCGGGATCGAACCGGTCAAGGCATTTGCCAAAGGAACGTTTCGTCACGATGTCGATGTCTCGTTAAGTGCGATCTTGACCTTTGCGGATGGTCGCACCGCTTGTTTCGATTGTGGCTTTAACCAACCCATGAGACAATGGCATGAAATTATTGGGGAAACGGGCGTCATTCGCATTCCACAATTCTGGGTCCCGAATCATCAAGCAGAATGGTTCATCGAGCGAGAAGATCAAGAACCCCAACGATTCGTGGTGTCGCAAGAAGAGCAAATGGTTCACATGCTGGATGATTTCGCTCGGGCAATTTGGGAACAAACGGATGCTACTCCCAACCCCCAGCAAGCCGTTCTGACCTTGAAAGTTTTAGATGCGGTGATCGAGTCAGCCCGAACAGGCAAAGAGGTTGCTATTCAATAATTCTGGTTGCTGTGATGAGACTCGATAAATCAATTTGATCAATCACCTTTTCAGATTCCGATTCCAAATCAACAGATCGTCCTTGAGCCATGCATATCGTGAGACTCAACAAATCAATGTGATTACGATAGAGGTATTTCAAGACTGATCTAATAATTCCCAAAAACCTCTCCCCTCGCCCGACTTCCCAAAGCCATAAATGTCCTATGCGAAATAGTATCTCGAATGAACCGAACCGAGCCATCGCAGAAAACAAAATTCACTCCCCCACTATGGGCACTTCGGAAACCAAAACAACCATTGTTGATCCAATTCGATGGGTGATCGAGAGGAACTATGGTTCGCATAGGTCCGGAGCCGATATTGGGATTACACCCAGCTGGGGATTTTTTAGTATTCAGTCGAACATTCGTAGAAACATGGGATCGGGGATAATGAGCTGCCCCCCAAACGGTAATGCCAAAAGTTCCGTTGGGCATTTGTTCGAGAACCCAAGCCGTTTCCCCTGCGAGCAAAGTGTTACTGGTTCCATCAAGGATACTATTCCAATTGGTAATTCCTTCCCGTGAATTGATGATGGCACCATCGTGATAGCCCCCCTCCCAATTCTTAGTCGGTACATAAAGATTTCTGCCGGTATTGCCTTCGACAGGGTAACCAAAGTATTCCGAATTGGGGTCCGGATAGCTATCCGAACCGTTGTTACCTCCACTCCACGAGTAGCTTCCCCAACCGGTGACCGTGCCTTTGCTTTTGCCATCGGATGGGCAAGAGAAAACCTTTAATGGCGAGTTCACGACTTGAGCATTCGATACCCCCGAACTATTCAACGTCGTATCTGTATAGCTTTTCGAGGGGTCATACAAGCGAGAGACATTATCTTGTTCAATAAATGGCAAAATTTCTATGAAGCTGCCATAAAATTGGTTCAGGCCTTCGGTGGCTTGCCCCGTATCGGCGTGACCATGACGGGTTCCCCAAGGGAGTCGATTCAGTGCGGTCTCGAAATTGTGTGTGGCTAATCCGATTTGTTTCAAATTATTTTGACAACTTGCTCGGTTTGCAGCCTCGCGCACTTTTTGCACGGCTGGCAATAACAAACCTATCAGAATTGCAATAATCGCAATCACAACTAAAAGTTCGATTAGTGTAAACGCCCTAGGGGATGTTTTTTTGTACGTCATTGTTGTCTCCTATTGATTAAAAAAATGGAAGCACGAACATCATTCCCATATCATCGGGTTGGAGAGTTTAGGGAGACTTTATGTACCTATCCCTTACCATTGCCTAGCATTAGGAAACCGTTCTGATTTGTCCTTTTGCAAGTCGGGTGCCAAAAGACACCTTTCACAAAATCTGCTAATTTTCTCGAATAAAAATGACAGATACAACTCGGGGATGGGAATTTTTTTCCAACAAGGGACAAAAATTGAACCCCCTCTCTGAATTGATTTTTCTCTCTATTCGTTCAACAGGACGAGATGAGAGATAGATCAGAAATGAACAAATTATCTCAATCATCTCATGATGATTATCACATTGAAAAATTTAACCGTGATGCAATGGGAATATATCCCATACATATGAATATCATATGATTGTGAATTGCACATTCCTGCTCTAATTTGATGATTCGACGATGATAATTCAAATATCCCCTCTTTATCATCGTGAATCGAATTTTCAAAGAATCTCAGAATTTTAACACCTGAGCAAGCAATATGATGACAACGATAACCAAGGCGACGATGAGGAAAAGAATCCGTTCGATTTTCATTCCTTGACTTACCTTTCGATAAGCAGAATAACCTTCTCGATAGGCAGCTTCCGCAAGAGGGTTCGGAAATCCCTTGGCAGGATGTTGAATCTCTTGTCCCAAAAGGGCGGCCTGAACACCAGCCCGCATTTGTTCTCGAACCAGCTCGAAGATTTTCGGTGCGTCAGTTGTGGAGATACCAAGTTGCGTGAGCGCTGCGATGATTTCGGTTTCGGGTCGTCGTTTTTGTAGCCCGCGAGCGACGATCTTGAGAATGGGTTGTATTTGTTCGGGGGTGGGTGTATTCATGATGATTTGTGGGTTTATCCATTCAGTTCCGAGGCTTCTTCCCAATGTTCGTACAAATAAGCGAGCTGTTCTTTAGCAGCTTGTAAGGCCGCCGTAGTGGATTTGAAGGTATTGGCATCCCGATAAATCTCGGCTGAGCCGAGTTTCGCTTCGAGTTCTGCCACTTGATCTTCGACTTCGCTAATCTCCGCTTCAATATCTGCCACTTTTCGGTAGGGGAATTTTCGTTTGCGTTTGGCGGGTTTCGATGATGTTTCCTTCGCCGAGGTCGTTTCTTTCTTAACTACTGGTGCTGGTTCATTCTTTTGTTTTGCCTTTCTTTCTGCGGCTTCCTCGGCCTCACGACGCGCCCGCAGCGATTCATACAATTCGTAATTCCCATAAACCACCTCGACGCGATTCCCATCAAACACAAGTAAGAGATCACACACCGAATTCAAAAAATATCGATCATGGCTCACAACAATCACGGTTCCTTCAAACGCTTTGATGGCCTCTTCGAGAGCATCACAAGCCCAAATATCAAGGTGGTTTGTCGGTTCGTCTAAAATTAGGACATTGGAACCTTGAACCACAAGTCGGGCCAAGGCAGCTCGACTTTTCTCGCCACCGCTACATTCTTTGATGGGCTGTTCAATGATCTTTCCAGAAAGCCCGAATCGTCCCAGTAAATCACGCATTTTTTGCTCGGTCAAATCGGGATCGGGTTCCGGCCAAACCGCTTGTAGAACCGATTTATTTTCATCAAGCAATTTCAAATGTTGGTCTAAATATCCAATATCGGTTAAATGCCCTCGTTTGACACTTCCTTCGGTGGGTTTTTCATCACCAAGCAGGATACGCAAAAGGGTTGTCTTACCACAACCGTTTGGCCCGAGAATACCAAGCCTTTTGCCGCGATGCAGTACAAAATTTAAATCTTGGAATAATCTTTTGTCCCCGTAGGTTTTGCCCAGATTTTCGGCCTCGAAGACAATATCACCCGAACGGGTCACCGAACCAAAATGCATCTGCGGGGATTCCACTTTCGTGGGGGCTTCCAATCGTTCCAATTTCTCTAGAGCCTTGGCCCGTGATTGGGCTTGTTTGGCCAACTGGCCGTAGTGCACTCGTCGAATGTATTCTTCTTGCTTTTCGATATATTCCCGTTGTGCTTCGAACTCCTTCAATTGTTGCTGGTATCGTTCTTCTCGCAATCGTACATATTGTTTGTAATTGCCAGGATACGAGGTAATTTTGCGATTATGCAACTCAAAAATTTTCGTCACCACTTTGTTCAGAAAGTAACGATCGTGGCTGACGATCAGCATGGCTTGCGATTGCCGCACGAGATAATCCTCTAACCAACGAATGGTATCGATATCCAGATGGTTACTCGGCTCATCGAGCAAAAAAATATCCGGTGCCGAGAGGAGCAGTTTTGCAAGCAAAAGTCGGCGTTGTTGCCCGCCTGAGAAAGTTCGGACTTCGCGATCATAATCACTCGCTTTGAACCCTAAGCCTCCGAGGACCTCTTCTACCTTATGATCGAGGGTATAGGCATCGTTATGGCGAAGAAGCTCGGTGAGTCGATCATATCGAGCCGTCAGGGATTTTTGCAGATTCGGCTCGGTCGCCACCGAAAGTTCCTCGGCCACTTTCACGAGTTCTTCTTGAGCGTGCAACAAATCGGCAAAGGCCGAGCGGGCATCTTGAAATAAAGTACGCCCCACGGGGAAGTCGGCATGCTGTTCTAAAAGCATAATCCTTGCCCCTGCGTGCAGCCGAACATCGCCTGCATCGGGTTGATCCTGCCCCGCCAAAATCCGCATCAGGGTCGTTTTCCCTGCCCCGTTTGGGCCGACAAAACCGACCCGTTCCCCATGGTATAATTCAAAGTCCACCCCTTCAAATAATGGCCCACGATCGTAAGCTCGGGTTAACCCCTGACAACTCAATAGCAACATATCTTCATCATCCCAAACATGGCTCAATAGAAATTGATAGAGATTGGGCAGGTCATTCACCAGTTCCCTTCTGCCACCCCATGATTAATCAGAGAACGATCAACTCATTATCGCAATAATAACGATGAGAATATGAAGCTAAGTGTGCAGGATTAACTTGATGACTTGGGGGTATCCCCATGTTCTTGTTTCAAATATTTGAAGAGTTGTTCGCGAAGGGATTACTCAGCATCGGTAGCCACGACAGGTTCGCTACCTGCCTTGATTAAGGATAGGCTTCCGGGTTGAACTACGATCAGGCAGATGACCACCACAATACCCAACAGCATGGCGCACTCCACCGCAGTGGGACCTTCTTCCTTAGCAAGAAAATTCACAAACGAACGGAGTAAAGAACGTCTCATAACCTCAACTCACCAATTCTTAATTGGGAAGATATTCCTAATAAAACCATAGAACCGATTTTGACAAATGAAGGCATTCGGCAAAAAAAATGGAATAAATTGATTGTGATAGGTGTTATCAGCGGCCGATAAAATTTTTCAATTCATGAAAAATCGATCGTTCCATTAGAAATTATCAGCCGAAATAGTGTGATTTCAAAGAATTTGATGATGCCTAGAGCAATTTGATCAACGAAATTGAGATATTACCTGAAAAACAGACATCGACATCATGTCCAGAACTTCTACGGCGATTGTGATAATCACTCTGATAAAGGTGACCATCTTGCTCTGGATTAAAATTTAAAGGTAACGGGTGAGGATCGAGGGGGCAATAGATTTTCTGGGGAGGAGGGGAATCGGGTGCAAGGTGGGGAAAATTCACATTCCAAAAGGTTCCGGGTTCCCAAGGCTTCGCCAATAACTCGGCAATGACTTCGGCGGCCCATTGCCCGACCCGATTCCAGTCGTAGTCACGATTACGGACTTTGTAATGAGAAAGAGCGATCCCCGGTTTACCATGTAAGACGGCTTCTCGAACCGCAGCAACCGTACCGGAGTAATACACATCCGCTCCGAGGTTTCCACCATGATTGATACCGGAAATGACCCACGATAGATTTGGAACCAGTAACTGTAAACCTAACCGTGTGCAATCGGCAGGGGTGCCATGAATGGCAAAGGCGTTCTGATTCAGCTCGGTGATACGGATGGGTTCGCCGGTCGTGACTCGATGGCTCACCCCCGATTGTGGCCCGATCGGGGCGACCAGAAAAAGATGGCCCATCCCGCGGCAGGCGCTCACAAGGGTCCGAAAACCTTCGGCATCAATCCCGTCATCGTTTGTTAGCATTAAATTCATCGGATGATTTGGCATTTGGGTAATTGTTTTTGAAGCTCTTTCAAACTATCTTCGTTGATACGGGTGCTTCCCACATCAATTGTTTCCAGCTTTTTGAGATTCGCTAATTCTTTGAATCCTGTATCAGTAATAGGCGTTCCATTCAAATAAAGGTGCCTTAATTCGCTCAGATTCCGAATTTCTTTGATACTGGCATCGCTGATTCGATTCCCACTCAGCCCTAACGTCTCAAGGTTCTTCAGGGAGCTAAGCTCTTTGACCCCTTTATCGGTCACCTTGGTGAAAAGCAAATTCAAGGTTTTTAACGAAGCTAATTTAGCAAGTTCGGCACAGGCATTATCGGTTACCGGTGCTCCGTTCAGGTGTAATTCTTCTAATCTTTGAAGATTCGAGAGATATTTAATACCCGTATCGGTCAGTTTTAAGCCAACCAGATGAACCACTTTGAGACTTTTGAT
>JAOAAA010000130.1 GCA_026419115.1 Gemmataceae bacterium | reverse complement strand
CAGGTCGCGTGACCGAAGCCGCCCTTTCCTCGATTGCCCAAATGCCGAAGGTCACTCGCGTGGGTTTCTGGGAGGCGGTGGTCAGTTACGATAATGGATTAAAACATCTCAAGGGGATGAAAGGTCGTCTGAAAGAACTGGACCTGAGCATGTCGTTAGTTTCCAGTGCCGATTTAGAACGTCTTAAAGCCGATCATCCCGATTTGAAAATCACAACGATTCCTGCCGCAGAAATTGTGAAACGTCATCGCTGGGTGGCTCAAAATCTGGCCCGAACCGCCCCTGCCGAGTTAGCCGCAGAATTGAAAGCAGCGCTCGAAGCCTCGCCCCCCCCTGCACCCTCTAAAAAATAAATGAATCCATCACAGGTTCGCACGGCGATTGAAATAAGCGAATCGATCGAAGATATGCATGACCCTGTGAAATAAGCGAATCTGTCTATCGATGCTACGCTCCCCTCCCCTGACACCCATAAAAATGAGAATAGCCCCGTTCCTAATTAACGATAATCATGAGGGTAATGGTGTTAGTGATGACATTTCTGGTGATGGTGATGATGATGATCATCATACTTCCTTGCCATCACCACAGACTCGAAAGACTAAGGTGATTAAACAGGCCGTTGCAGGCGAATGATCCGCCATTTGTCATCGTTTTTCTTTAATAGATAATAGGTCGGGTCGGCCTTGTAGCTTAGAATGTACTCGTTATCAGACTTTTTCTCGATAATGTTCCAAACGGCTTGGTTAATCAACAATTTATCTTCTGCATATTCCCAAGGTCGAACCTCAGTTGGTTCGGCATGACCTTGCTCAGCTAGTTCATACCAAGGGTAGCCAAAGGATTCCGGCGGGGGATTCAATAAGGGGTCTTTTCCCGCCAGCATCCTGCGGAGTAAATGAGAATGGTACAGGTCTCCTTCAAGTGCTTCATAATTCGTAGGAACAGGATAACCGTTATCGGTACGAATCTGAACCCAACGGAGGAAACACATGATTCCCCGCCAAGCCTCGGTGTATTGCCCCTGTGAAAATTCGGCGACCCAGTCTCGCCATTCTTCAGGTGAACGACGTCGCATTCTCAGACCCTCTCAGTAGATTCGTGACTTTCAACGGCAACCAGACGTTCCCGCAACAGCGAAAAACGCATCGCCCGTTCTTGATTACGGATGGCCATTTCAAAAGCCTTTCGGCTTCCGATGACAATCACAATTTGTTTCCCTCGGGTAATACCCGTGTAAAGTAGATTCCTTTGCAGCATGAGATAATGCTGGGTATGGAGGGGAATCACCACCGCGGGATATTCCGAGCCTTGACTTTTGTGGATCGTCGTACAATAGGCCAACATTAGCTCATCTAGCTCACCAAAATCATATAGAACATTTCTCCCTTCAAATTCTACTAATACTTCACTTTCTTGGTCGTCAATTCCTACGATCTTTCCAATATCCCCATTAAAGACTTCCTTTTGATAATTATTGTGGGTTTGTAAAACTTTATCTCCGACCCGAAAAGTCCAGCCAAATCGCTCAACTTGTGCCCTCCCTTTCTCAGGGGGATTTAGGGCTTGTTGAAGTTGAAGGTTGATATTGCGGACCCCCAATTCCGATTTATTCATAGGGGCCAACACTTGAATCGCTTTACAAGGATCGAAACCATATCGTAAAGGTAAACGCTCTTTGACCACGGTAATAAGCCGTTGCAAAATCGTTTCGGGATCGTTGGCTTCGATAAAGAAAAAATCGCCGGGGGGAGCCATCGCGGCTTCGGGAACCTCGCCCGCTAAAATCGAATGGGCCGCCCGAATGATATAGCTTTGATGGGCTTGCCGAAACACTTGGGTCAAGCGAACGAGGGGTACCACTCCGCTCGCGATGAGGTCTGCCAGAACCGCACCCGGCCCCACCGAAGGAAGCTGATCCACATCTCCTACCAAAACCAAGCTACACCAAGGAGGAACCGCTCGGAGCATTTGGTTCATGAGGATCACATCCACCATCGAAACTTCATCAATCACTAATAAATCCAAATCTAAAGGATGTTCTCGATCTCGTTTGAATTTCCCCCCTTGGGTCGGGTCAACCTCTAATAAGCGATGGATCGTTTTGGCTTCCCGCCCTGTCGATTCACTGAGCCTTTTGGCCGCTCGACCCGTCGGAGCCGCTAAACCGATTCGCAAACCCTTGGCAGCAAAAACTTCGAGAATCCCGCGAACAATCGTGGTTTTTCCAACCCCAGGCCCGCCCGTGATGACGAGAAGTTTATGCGTCATGGCTGCCTTCAAGGCTTCCCGCTGAGCGGGAGCGAGTTCGACCCCCATGCGCTCTTCGACCCAAGAGATGGCCCGTTGGGTATCGGTATGTGGTAACGGATGATCTCCCTTTAATAATCTTTTGATCGAACGAGCGACCCCCAGTTCTGCCAAAAACATCGGCTTGGTGTACAGCAAGGTCGGGGCGAGTTCATCCGGAATGTTTCGAGAACACTTGGGAGCCGAATCTCGAACGAATTCATCTTCTTGCCGCCCCGTTTCGATGGCCTGTCTAAGAATGTCTAAGGGGATATTCGTGAGTTCTTGAGTTTTGGAAATGACCCCCTCTTCCGGATAACAAATGTGCCCCAAATCCTCCTGAAACATTTGCAAGACATACCGAATCGCTGCCCGTGCCCTTAACGGTGAATCTTCGGGTAACCCCAAGCGTTTCGCAAGATCATCGGCAATTTTGAAACCAATCCCCCAAATATCTTGGGTCAATCGGTAGGGATTACTCTTGATTAACTCAATCGATTGATCGCCATAGGTCTTGTAAATCCGAACCGCTCGGGCCGTGCCGATCCCGTAGGATTGTAAGAAAACCATGACGTCACGAACGCCCCGTTGTTCCTGCCAACTGCGCCGAATTTTCTCCAGTCGTTGGGGGCCAATTCCCCGAACTTCGCTGAGACTCGTCGGGGATTGATCGATAATTTCAAGGGTCCGTTCGCCAAAAACTTCGACAATCCGCTTGGCATATTTGGGACCAATCCCCTTGATTAAACCGCTGCCCAGATATTTAATCATCCCTTCCGGAGTGTGCGGCGGAGTGGTCTTCAACTCGCTGGCTTTGAATTGCAGGCCATGTTGACGATCGTTCACCCATTGCCCGAAGGCTTCAATATATTCGCCTGCCACAACCGTTGAGATGAAGCCGACCATAGTGACTGGCTCTTGTTTCCCACGCACCGAAACCCGCAACACCACATAGCCGGTATCCATGTTGTGGAAGGTAATTCGCTCCACAACGCCGGTTAACTTCTCGGCCTTCTCGGAAGAAAAGCTCGTAGCGCGAGGGGAAGTCGATAGGTCGTGAGTGGATCGTGATTCTGCCATACTAGGAAAGTATAACAGGTCCGCTCCCCCACTGTGCAAGGTAAGTTAAAATATCGGGCAAGTGACCTGCCTGATTTACAAAGGCTCGCGGACATTCCCCGCGCTAGGCAAGGTAAGTTCCAATAATGGGAAAAAATAATCCTCTCTTCTCGCATACCCTCCGAAAAATCATAAAGAGTCGAATTCGGTTAGTGTTAGGATTCTTGGGGATGAAGAGGTTAGAGGGAAATGGGCGTTAGGGATGATTCGCTGACTGAAATCAACAGAGACAAGAGGTCCGATCGGAGATCAGATTAGGGAAGGTTGGTTAAACCGTCGTTCGGGAACAAGTAGTTATCCATTGCTTGGGTACCACTTGCAGAGTAGTTGATGGTCCGAACGGAGCCGTCACCGGAGAGGAACAAAGCGCCTCCGGCATAGGGGCTTCCCCAGCTACCACCGTTGCAGCCACCGGTAGGACGGTCACGGAAGATCGCATTTCGGCTACCGCAACCCGTACCGTTTCCTTGCCAGCTATAAGCCCGACCCGTCCCGCCAGCACCACCGGTAATAATCCCTTCGTCCCAGTTGTTACCTTGGCGATTGGCAACTTGTTGAGGAGTGATGGCTTTGGATCCAACAAACATGGTGTTCGAGGAACCATCGGGAATGGTGGCCACGCTGTAATTACTATTGGGGACGTTGACCAATTGGTTCCAACCTGAATCGCGAGCACCGAATACGGTGAGGTTCACTGAGTAATCGGTTGCAGCACCGGCCCAGTTGACCGTAGAGAATCCAGGGCCACCTCGAGCGGGGTCGAGATAAGTTCGGACAGGAACGTTGGTCACGAAGTTGTTGAACAAGTTGTCTTGTTCAATGAACGGTAGAAGTTTGTAGAACACTGAGGTGTTTGGGTTGGTGGGAACGGGGTTCCAACCCTAGTTACCGTCGTTCGGTAGTGCGCCGACGTTGCTTTCGTAGTTGTGCAGAGCGACCCCGATTTGTTTCAGGTTGTTGCTCGAGCGAGCGCGGTTGGCGGCTTCGCGAACTTTTTGCACTGCAGGTAAGAGAAGACCGATGAGGATAGCAATGATCGCAATCACCACCAATAGCTCAATGAGGGTGAACCCTTTTCGGGTCGTTCCCAACTTGTGGGAAAAGGAGAAACACATTCTGACTCCTAATAATAAGAATTATACAAGGGTAAATGATACTAGTTATTAGATAATCTGATCAGATAAAAGTTTCAAAATGTTTTCATTTCTTTATCACATCATCATCCGAATGATCTCATGGCATTAAAAATGATTCCCGAACAGGGCCTGAGAGCCTCTACTTGTGTTTGAACACAAGTTATTTTTCTGTTTTAACTTTCGTAAAAATGAAAAGAATAATGAGAATTAGAAGAAAGCGGCAGTAGGCCTCGAAAAAAAATGATTGTTCCCTATCCGGTTCTTCACAAAATCCCCCTCAATTTTTTTATATTCGGGTAGGTTGACTCACTTGGGGAAAAATTGGTTTCGATGAAGGAAATACTTCAACGGGAAGCATGAGTGCGAATTTGGAATGGATTTAGCCCGAAGCTGGCTTTGAAATGGTGATCAATCGATTGTGAGTAAAGATGAGTGCGAATTTGGAATGGATTCAGCCCTAGGGGACTCAGTCTGGTCAGGTCTGGGGCAAGTTCCATGTAAGTGAAGCGTCAAGGATGCTGTATCGTCAGATTGGCTTAGTATCATGTCAGATTGTGACATCTTCACCCATCTTGAACTTGCTCTAGACTGGGGCAAGTTATTTCATTCTTTTGGTTTTTCGCTGTCTCGTTCCGATTCCACTTTTCTGGGAAGAGTTATACTTGGGAAATCAATCAATGAAGCAAATGTAGTATCTATCAGCGGATTCCTTATGGTGTCGATCAAGAAGAAGGTCTCAATGCAGATCATTCTCTCAAGCCTTGCCCCCAACCGTTGCCCCAATCGAGTCCAAGTTTTTATCGTTGGTAATGAACTTTCGTCTGGGCAGATTCGTATCATGTTCACTGTCCAGATTGGGGAGTGTAAATTGTCATGGCAGAGCCGACGCCAGCTAAAACCAAAAACGACATTGTGGTTGAGACCCGTAATCTCACAAAAATCTATCGTGACTTCTGGGGCCGAAAAAAGGCCGTTGCTCTCAATGCCTTGGACCTGACGATCAAACGAGGCGAAATTTTTGGCCTGCTCGGGCCGAACGGTTCTGGCAAAACCACAACCATCAAACTCCTTTTGGGGCTGCTGTTTCCCACCTCGGGCGAAGCCAAAGTGTTCGATCGCCCCGCTGCCGATGTCCGTAAAAACGAGAAGATCGGCTACCTGCCCGAAGAATCCTATTTGTACCGATTCTTAAACGCAGAAGAAACCCTAGATTTTTACGGCCGACTCTTCGATATGCCCGGCGAAGTGCGTCGGGAACGCTCGGAAAAACTCATCAAACTGGTGGGTCTGGAACATGCCAAAAAACGAACCCTTCGAGAATACTCCAAAGGGATGCGTCAACGGATTGGCTTGGCTCAAGCGTTAATCAATGATCCCGAACTGGTGATCCTCGACGAACCCACCAGCGGGTTAGACCCGTTGGGCACCATCTGGATGAAAGAATTGATTGTGAAACTGCGGGATGAAGGCAAAACCGTCCTAATGTGTTCGCACCGTTTGGACGATGTGCAAGATGTTTGCGACCGCATTGCCATCTTATTCAACGGGGACCTTCAAGAACTCGGTGAAGTGAACCGACTGGTCGAGGATGCCCGCCGTGTGGAACTCAAAGCGACCAACCTTCAATTAACCGAAGCGTTGAAAGCCGATCTGAAAGCCGTGATCGAAAAGCACGGGGGAAGCCTAGAAACCTTCGGGCATCCCACCACCACACTGGAAGACCTTTTCAAACGAGTGGTAGAAGAATCGAAAGCACGCCCCGGCCGTCGTTATCTCCCCTCGAATACAAACAATTAACCCTAAGCTCGGAGATTCCCGATGTTTTCGATGAGTCCCCTCTTTGGGGTGATGAAATTCGAGAAAGAGCCTCCTTCGTTTAATGGTTTTGGGGGAATGCTCTTTACTTACGTTCAGGATGCCGGCGGATTTGCCTTTGTGGGTCTGGCGATTTGGCTGTTGCTGGCCATCCTGCGCCCTATCTACGACTATCCCACCCCCGAGACGCGAAAAAACCGACTGATTTCCCCGTTGATGGTGATCCCCGGCGCCATTGGTTTGGCCGCCTACTTGGTTGCGTTTGGGATTCTGTTGGTCGCCTTTAGCTCGGAGGTGCCTGACAATGTCACGGACCCCTCGGAAATCACTGTGGTTCCCACAGCGGACCCCGCCATGGTGGCCATTTATGAATGGGCCACTTTCATCGGTGGCTTTTTCATGCTCATTGGCTTTGTGGGGCCTTTCCTGCTCGATCTTTCCAAATTGCGTTTCAATCGGGTGTATGCCATTGCTCGGCTGAGCTTTCAAGAAGCCGTTCGGAACCGAGTGGTTTGGGTGTTCCTTGCCGTGCTGCTGCTGCAATTATTCCCCTCGCGATGGTGGTTCGGTGGAAAAGCCGAAGAAGAACTCAAAAACATTATCGATGTTTCGACCCGATTCAACAACGTATTGCTCGTGGCCGTCGGTCTCCTTTTGGCTGCGTTTAGTATCCCCAACGATATTAAATCGCTCACCATTCATACCATTGTGACCAAACCGGTAGAACGATTCGAGATCGTGTTAGGACGATTCTTCGGATACGTCGGGCTGATCACCATGGCCTTGGTGGGGATTACGATCGTTGGTGTGGGCTTGATCTATGCAGGGAACATCGAACGAGAGGCCAAACAAGAAAGCCAACGCTCCCGCGTGGTGAATTATGGCCGCCTCGAATTCACCTCACGCAAACAAGGGGAAGATTTCCGTGGTACCGATGTGGGTAAAGAAGATGGTTACCGCCTGCACATTGCCGGTGGGCCGAATAGCCCCTATCGGGCTGTGTGGAACTTCACTCAAGTGAACCCCACGTTTGGAACCAAAGAAAAGGCCGTGAAACTCGAGTTTGCCTTCGATATTTACCGCACTACCAAGGGGAATGAAGGGGAAGGGGTCCTTTGTACCTTTGACCTGACCACATGGAAATGGGACCCTGCCCGTGAGTCGGAATACAAAGCGGCCATTACCAAGGCCTTTGGCAACCAACAAAATATCACCCCCGACCGAGTGGAAGATTGGGAAAAAATCTCGCAAATCGCTCAGGAATTTGGGCGCTACGAATGGTTGGGCCAAGAAGTGTTCGACTATCACACGATTGCTTTCCCCGTGCCCGAAAGTTTCTTCAAAAATGCCCTCGAAGGTAAGCCCAATAAGAATGAATCTCCCTTAGGAAGTTCGATCGACGGGAAACCGAACCTGATACGGGTTTCCGTCAAATGCGAAACGCCCAGCCAATTCGTCGGGATGGCCAAATGGGACTTGTACTTCCTCGAAGCCGAAGGCTCGTTTATCATCAACTACTGCAAAGGGGCTTTTGGCCTGTGGCTGCGGACGCTCATCGTCATTGCCTTGGCTATCTCCATCAGCACCTACTTGGCCGGTGTAGTGAGCCTAATCTCGGCCTTGTTGATCTTCTTACTCGGTTTCTTCCTCGACTTTATCGCCACGATTGTGACGGGAAGAAACGAAGGGGGGGGGCCACTCGAATCTTTGCTCCGTCTTGTTCGGAACGAAGTGACCGCCAAGGAACTCGATAAGACCACTGCGGTTTCTGCAGTCCTTGCGGGGGATTCGATCTATCGTTGGACCCTACGCCGTGTTTATAACGTGATTCCCGATGTGAATCGCTACGGCTGGTCCGAATATGTTGCCCAAGGCTTTAGTATCCCCGGTGATATGATTTTGATCAATTGCTTATCGGCGGCGGCCTATACCCTGCCTTGGTTGGTGGCAGCTTACTACTTAATGAAAGCACGAGAAATCGCTGCATAACAACACTGCTTGGCGACGGTTGAGTTTTTGTGTCGACTGGTTTGGAGAATCGGAAATGGCAAGCGTTTATCGTCAGGCTGCGATACGTCGCAAGGTGATTTATCTCGCCTGCATCTTCGTATTGTTTCTCTCGACTTTAGTGGTCCGAGGGAATGTCTTTGGGGTCTCGTCGATCGATATCAATCAGATTGCCCCCCCTATCGATGACAAAACCCCAGATACTCGGAAAACCAGTGATCGTATTTTGGCCATGACCTTAGAAGGTCAAGCCCGAAACTTGGAAGCTACCGAGTTGACCCAAGGGGAAGTGCAATTGGCTGGCTCGGCCATCCGCTTGATTCTGACCGGTTCACGGGGCTTGGCTTCTGCTGCCTTGTGGTGGAGCGCCTCCGAGAAACAACGTAACGCCGAATGGAACGAACTCGATTTATTAGTCAAGTCCATCACCACCTTGCAACCGAACTACGACCAACCTTGGCTTTTCCAATCTTGGAATATCGCTTACAACGTCTCGGTTGAGATGGATCGCCTGAACGATATGTACTACTACATCGCCCACGGCATCGGCATTCTGGCCGAAGGCGAACAAATGAACCGCAATAACCCCAACATTCGCTACATGTTGGCGTTTTATTACCAAAATAAGTTCGGGGTCTCGGATAAAGTGACCACGCTTCGCTCCCTCTATCAACTCTCTTGTATTCCGCCTGCCGAACGCGATCCCGATTCGTTCTACAAAGATGGCAAACTCGATCTCGATAAATTTGAGCAATTCGTTCGCAAGAATCCCCAGCTCGTTCGGCGTTTGAAAGAAACCCTACTCCGTGCCGATGGTCCCAAAGCCACCTATTACACTCTCGCGCGAACCCCCGAAGATGTGGTGCGATTCCTCCGCAATAATCGAGATGTGAAAACACGCTACACCGATGAAGGCAAACTGAACCCCGATCGTCTGAAACAGTTCCCTGTTCTCCCCGATCTAAGGAATGTTCAACTTCCTTACCCTGAAATTAGTTATCAGGATCAATTGACCGACGATAAATCCGACCCCTTCTTGGCAGCCCGCGCTTGGTATAGCTTATCGACCGCAGTGATCCCCCCCCCCAAACCCGATGAGGTTATGGTCAAGACGATCAACCCCAACCCGAAGCTCTATCGAATCCCAAAACGCCCCATGATGATTCTCTTCCGGCAAGGGCCTATGCGAGCGCAACACTATGTGGCCGAACGGCTCACTCGGGAAGGTTGGTTTGGTCCGCCGAAAGTGCAAAATCGAGACGGAGAATCTTGGGACCCCGATGCCTTAACCCTGATTACCAATAAGCAGTGGTTCCCTGCCCGAGATGGTAAACCTCGTCCCGAACCTTTCACGACCCCCGCTAGCGCTCAAGAAGCGTGGCGGGAATCTTACACTCGTTGGGCCAATCATGGTAAGGCCACAGGGCTTTTCTACGAACCAGCTGCCCTGAGCCGTATGATCCGCAATGCCGAAGCCTTTGCCAGCCGCCGACCCGATCTACGGGTTGGGGATCGCCCCCCCCCGTTGACCTTGGCAGAAAGCAAAGACGAAGTCATCCGCGAGCAATACAAAGCCTTTGCCTTGTACAATCAGTACATTAATTGGCGCTCGGTCACGAATTTTGAATCTTTCTTGATCGAATCCGATGCCCTCCAACGGGAAGAAGCTACCATCGCCCGTCGTGCCTTTTATCTGGCTGAACGATATGATCGCATGGAAAACGATTACGGTCGTGCCGCCGAACAATATCTCAAAGGGTTCGAGGCTTGGAAAAAAGTGCTCGGGCATCGTTCCCAAAATTCTTCGAGCATCTCCTTAGGGCCGGAAACCATCCGCAACGTTCGCGATTACCGCGATCTGGAGAAGACCCTCGAAGAAACCTATGAGAAGAATCTGCAGTATCTGCAAATTGTTCGAGAAAGTCTCGCTGCCGAGTTGCGTCAATCGACCGTTTCGATCTTTGATGTGATTCCGAACTTCACCAGCAATGTTGTGGGGATCGCCCCTTGGAATACCCTGTTCCAAAAATTGCCGGACTCGCCGTTGAATTCGGTAGCAGGCCTACCAATTGATGGCCCCTTCGATGGTCTCGATCCCGAAGGTCAACCTTGGATTCCTGAAGCGATCAAGAACAAGGTGAAAGCGAAGCTGGGCTTGATCAAAGCGCCGCCGGCACCAGGGGAACCGGGAGGCCCCCCCTTGGGTGGTCCCAATTTACCGCCCGGCCCAGGAGGCATGACCCCTAATCCCATCCAAAAAAATTACCCCTGATCTTTCTTTCTTCGCAGCATTGCCATGGCCCCCCCCCTTCTGTTTCTGGTTGGTTTGAGAGGTTCGGGTAAATCGACTATTGGGCAAAAACTTTCGCAACGTCTGGGTTACGCTTTTTTCGATGCCGACCAAGTTTTGGAACAACGGCTCGGCCAGACCATCCAACAGATATTTGCCCAACATGGTGAACCGTATTTCCGCGATTGGGAACAAACGATTCTCGAAGAATTGGCGCAGCCAGCGAATCGGGTCGTTGCCACCGGTGGGGGAGTCGTGCTGCGGGAAAGCAATCGGGCTATTCTCAAGCAAGGGTTTGTTATCTGGCTCGATGCCCCTGCCGAGATTCTTTGGCAACGTATCCAAACCGATACGGCCAACCAACAACGTCGCCCCAACTTAACTTCGCTTGGGGGCTTGGCTGAGCTTCAACAACTCGCTCAAAGTCGTCGCCCGCTCTATCAGCAAGTCGCAAACCTGTGCATTCCGGTGGGTTCTGTCTCGCCAGACGATGCCGTAAACGCTATCCTTGCATCATGACCCTATTTTCCCAATCTTTTGTCGAACTCAGCCATTCGGTCCCTGCGATCGTCTGGTGTGTGCTTGTCTTTATGCTGGGCAGTTCAGTCGGCAGTTTTTTGAACGTCTGTATCGGAAGGATCGCTACAGAAAAATCGATCTTTTGGCCGACCTCCCGTTGTCCCGTTTGCTTATCGCCGATCCGATTTTATCACAACCTGCCCCTTCTGGGTTGGCTTCTGCTTCGGGGGCGATGTGCCGATTGCTCGACTAAAATTTCGCTCCGTTATCCCGTGATCGAACTCTTGACCGGTGTGGTTTTTGTCTGCCTGTTTTATCTGGATATTCTGGGAAATTGGTTCGAGTTAGATTACATCCGAGAAAATCAATACGATATTCGGGCCGGTGCCATTCCATTAGGGGCATGGTTATTCTTCCTGCATCATGCCATTTTGTTTAGCTTTTTGCTGACTGCTGCCATGATCGATGCGGAACATAGAATTATTCCGATCAGCATCACCTTAACCGGAACTTTCGTTGGTATTGCCTTATCGCCGCTGTTGGGTTGGCCTTTCCCCAATGAGGTCGAATCGATCGTTCGCCTGAATAACCAAGCCTCTTGGTCGTTCATGCCCAAAGAAATCAAAATCCCCGTCGGCTCGCATTTATGGCCCGTTTGGGGGCCAGTGCCGAATACCCTACTGGAAAACTCGTGGCTGTTGGGATTGGTCACCAGCCTGACGGGTGCATTAGTGGGCACCGCCATGATTCGCACGGCCAAATTCCTTTTTGAAAAAGGGCTTGGCAAAGAAGCGATTGGTCTGGGGGATGCCGATCTAATGATGATGGCAGGGGCCTTCC
>JAOAAA010000012.1 GCA_026419115.1 Gemmataceae bacterium | reverse complement strand
CTCCAAGGCCAATTCCGTGACGAACACAGCCGCTTCGGGATCGTCGCCATTGACGTGGAAAATCGGGGCCTGTAGGGTTTTGAACACATCGGTGCAGTAAGTGGTACTCCGAGCATCCTCGGGGTTGGTGGTGAAGCCAATTTGATTGTTCACGATAATATGGATCGTGCCACCGGTCGAATACCCTTCAAGATTGGCCAAATTCAGGGTTTCCACAACGATACCTTGGCCGGCCACTGCAGCATCTCCGTGAATCAGAATCGGGACCCCCAATTTCCGTTCATGATCGGCAAAGGCCTGCTGCTTGGCACGCACGCGCCCTTCTACCACGGGGTTCACGGCTTCGAGATGGCTGGGGTTCGGCGTCAACGAAATATGGAGTTTCTTACCCCCTTCGGTTTGGACGTCGGCTGAGAAACCAAGGTGATATTTCACATCCCCATCCCCATCAGCCGTTTCGGGCGCAAAGTGATCTTCGAACTCGGCAAAGATGGTTTGAAATGGTTTTTTCAGGATATTGGCCAACACGTTCAATCGGCCTCGGTGGGCCATCCCAATCACATATTCTCGCACACCCAATTGGGGGCCTTTCTGAACCAGACGATCCATGATCGTCATGAGGGTTTCGCCCCCTTCCAGACTAAAGCGTTTGGACCCCTTAAAGCGAATGTGCAAAAACTCCTCGAAATACTGGGCCTGCAACAGCGTTTTCAGGATGTGGATTTTCTGGTCTCGATCGAGCTGAATCCGCATCCGCGATTGCTCCACCCGATCTTTGATCCAGTGACGGGCAGGATTATCGTTGATGTGTAAAAACTCGACCCCAACCGTCCCACAATACGTTTCTTTCAGTGCGTTAATTAATTCCCGAAGTGTAGCTTGCCCCATGCCATAAAAGGCCGAGCAATCGTAAACTCGGTTCAAGTGCTCGTTGGTAAGCCCTAGCTCGCTGATCGCTAAGTGAGGATGATCCGGCGGCGGCTCTCCCAACGGATTTATATGAGATTGCAAATGACCATTGGTGCGGTACAGAAAGGCCAGCCGCACCACGGCTGTATGAGAGGTATCTTCTCCCCCACCTGCTTGACCGAGTTCAAATCCATCAAAGAAAGCCCGCCAACGCTCATCGACCGATTCGGGGTCTTGGAGCCATCTTGCACGCATTTGTTCAATAAAGGCCAAGTTTTCTGGAGAGGCAAGGGAGGACTGAACCATAACCGGGGGTCTCGATTAACGCTATACGCCAAAGGAATGATCGTTATTATTATAGTAGTGTGAAATATCTTAAAGTCATGCAAAACCCGAATAGGTTTTTAGTGAAAACCAATCCGATTGATGAGTTATTGGTGAGTTAAAGCCTTGTGGGGGTTGAAGCAAGATAGATAATACAGGGCTTTTCGATTGGGCAAACTTTTTTCTCGTTTTCAATCGCAGTGCCCCGAATCCCGAGACGATAAGGCGGCTATTCGCTGCTGCCGCGGCACCATCGAACAATTCTCCCTAATCCAAATCACCCGAAAAGGCCACCGTCCAACGAGATCAGAATGGGAAAATGCGTTTGTTAGGTCGATTCCCAAACACACTAGGTTCGGTAAACATAGGTGGTGTATTCATACAACCCATAGTCGTTGCGGATAATAAAGTTTCGTGTGAGATGCTCTTTCAAAAACCACGCTAAAGTATCCAGCGGTAGATGAAACAAATCGGCACGTTCCCAATCCACTTGTTTCGACATCACGTTGAAAGCCAGCCCAACCTGAGTAATTGCAAAGACCTTCTTCAATAACTTCTGGGTGTAGTGCCACATTTCCTCGAAAGAAAGTTCCCGCTTTTCGGTAAAAACACCATTGAGAACCACATAATCGAAAGAGGGTAAAGTCACACCCTCTTCGAGAAAATCGCAACAATAAAAAGTGATCGTGGGATATTTGCGTCGGCACAGATCGATAAACTTTTCAGAAAGGTCTAATCCCGAATAGAGAATCTGATTTTGTCCCTGTTGAACGAGATAGTCGTAAAAATGCCCTGCCCCACAGCCAAAGTCGAGTAGAGTGGGGTTCGGCGTTTCGGCTCGAATGACCTCCTGCATGATACGATAACGGGTTTGGGCATCTTTTTCGTTCGGCCAATCGACGCCGCGATGGGTATCACCATATTGAGCCAAGCATTGTTCGTAATGTTGAACCAACAGGCGATGTTTATTTTCCATCGAAAGACTCACATGAATGGTTGCCATTAACAAAGCTAGACCTTGTTCTTAGGGTTAAGATCGAACTTCGGATCGGCGCCGTCAAGCAATATCTCCGAATCGATTTGATGTCGTCAAGCCATATCTCCTGTTCGTTAGGATTCCACTTCAAGTTGACGGGATGAGGTGGTCTGAATCTCGGACAAAAGTCTATCACTCCAATATCCTGCCTTTAGACCAAAAGAGTGCTTGGACTCGTCAACTATGCGGATCGCGAGTATTACTGCCGGTGCCTCGGGAATGTTCTGCGGCTCGTGCATGAAGGACAATACCTTGGCCGTGGCCTTGAATCGGCTGGGGTACCCGACTTATTTGATCCCTACCTATACCCCCATTACCACCGATGAAGCAAGCATTGCACAAGAACAGGTTTTTATGGGGGGCATTAACGTCTACTTGCAAGAGAAAGTGGGTCTGTTTCGCTATACTCCTCGGTGGATCGATCAGTTATTCGATTGGCCTCGATTGCTTCGCTGGGTCGGTCGCTTTGCTGCTAAAACCCGTTACGAAGATTTAGGCGGCTTGACCATTTCCATGCTCAAAGGGAAACAAGGGCATCAACGTAAGGAAATCAGACGATTAACCAATTACCTTCGTAAGGAAATCAAACCCGATGTGATTTTGCTCACGAATGTTTTACTCTCGGGAGTGGCAGCCCCGCTCTCGGAAGAGTTAGGCGTCCCCGTGATAGCAACCCTTCAAGGAGACGATATTTTTCTGGATGCGTTGAAAGCCTCCGACCGCGAACAATGTATCACCATCATTCAAAAGAACAGCGAGAGCCTCAAGGGACTCATTGCCACTTCGGGTTTCTATGCGGATAAGATGGCCCGCTACCTTGGGATCGATCGCAATCGGATCGAAGTAGTTTGGCCCGGATTGAACTTAAAGGGACATGGGGGCACTCGCCCCCCGCGTCATCCGGTCGGGGTGATAGGATATTTGGCCCGAATCGCTCCCGAGAAGGGGTTTCATTTGGCGTGCGAGGCGTTCCGCATTCTTCGAGCGCAACCGAACATTCCCCCGTATCGCTTTCATTTCTCGGGTTGGCTTGGGGAACAGAATCGGAGCTATTACGAGGCCGAGATGGAGAAATTTCGGGCCGCCGGTTTAGCGAACGATGTGCAACATATCCCTTGCCCGACCTTGGCGAGTAAGGTGGAATTTCTCAAACATATCGATGTGCTGACCGTTCCCACAGTCTATGAGGAGCCTAAAGGTCTTTCGATACTGGAAGCGTGGGCGAATGGAACACCGGTCATCCAGCCGGCTCATGGTTCTTTTCCGGAATTGATCGCAGCCACCCAAGGAGGCTTTTTAGTGCCGCCCCATCAACCCGAGCCGTTGGCCGAGCTTCTGGCCGAGAAACTTTCTGACCGCACGGAATTAGCGCGGGTCGGGCTTCAAGGACAACTTGCCCTGCAAGAGAAATTCACCGATAGCCACATGGCACAAAACACGATTGACGTGATCCAGAGGTTTATGAAACGATGAATCCCCCTTTTACAATCCAAAAACGTGTTGAGTTTGGGGATACCGACATGGCAGGGATCGCCTACTTCCCGAATTTCTTCCGATACATGGAAACCGCCGAGACCGACTTACTGCACACTTTGGGAATTTCAGTATCGTGGAAAGAGGGCGATACCCGTTATGGATTCCCGAGGGTCTCTGTGAGCTGTGACTATAAATCGCCGGCCCGCTTTGAGGATATTCTGGATATTCGGGTGATTGTGGAAGAGATTGGTCGCAAATCGATTCGATATCGCTTTGAATTTTTTCGACAGGAACAACCCATTGCCGTCGGTAAAATCACGACCGTTTTTTGTCGGAACGATGCCAATCATCAAATGATTTCTTGCGAAATCCCCCATTGGCTTCGCGAAAAGTTACAACCTCATCTCGAAGGGGACAATAATAATTCTCACACCTAATTTTCACAGCGGAATGCAAAATTCAATTGATAAATCTCACATCGAATTTTTAGTGCGAAATGTGAAATTGAATTGATAAATCTCACAGCAAATTTTTGCAGCGAAAGCGAGACTTAATCGATGAAGGCAAACTCGTTACTGAGTAAAAGGACCTGAGCAATATCGGTCCACACATTGGGACGCGTGACCGGCAACACTCGGAAATCGCTTTGGGCATTCCATTGTTGTGCCGAGGAGTCGGCCTTGACCTGTTTAATTTGGGGTGCCCAAAGGAACGAATCGTAATCGACGGTATTCAAGCAATCGGTAATAAAGTCAATGATTTCTCCTTTTTTCACCTTCACTTTAGCTCGGGTCTCGACTTGGTTGTTATGAACTTTCCATTCGCCGAGCATTCCACTTTGGTCGGATACAATCCGTCCACGAACCCCATCCCCTTCTTTCGCGGGATGTTGAAGTTGCCCGCTGATTTCGATTTCTCCATCAATGGGGGAAATCCAGCGTCGGATCACGGCCTTGCCCTTTTCTCCAGTGTGTCCGCCGTTCGCGGTGAGTAGGCACCAACCGAGTTTGGGATCGGGCAGTTGGGTCCCACCTTGCCAACTCTGTTTGGTCGCGAACGGAAGCGGGGTGAACGACACGGTTTTCGGTTGAGTGGGGTTATAATCCCCATAGCCGTACTGCCATGCTCCTGAGCCAGAACCATTGGGTTCGACCTTCGCGAACTCAAGGGCGAATTGCAATTCTTCGCTTGTAGGTTTACGTCCCAAAATCATCGAGTAAAGTTGTTCGACCCGTTGGGGGGGGGCTTCTTCCTTAAATCGTTGCGAAAGGGCCTCGGCTTGTTGTCGAACAAACGGAGAATTGAGCAAGAACAAGGCCTGCTGGGGAACCGTTGTGTTGAATCGTTGGGGCGAATGGCTATCGGGAATCGCAAAATCAAAAGCCCGCAAAGTTCCCGAGAGATTCTGACGATCGATCAACCCATAAAGAGTGCGACGATTGCTGGTGGCCTCTTTGTTCCCTTCAACAGGTCGGCCACTGATGGTGGCTTCTTTGAAAATTTCAACGGGCCGACCATACAGGGTCCGATCCAATTGCCCCGAGACGGCCAACATCGAGTCTCGCATTTGCTCAAAGGTCATTCTTTTGCGATTCATTCGCCCAAAGAGACGATTCTCTGGGTCCTCTTTGAGTTGAGCGGCCGTGACCTGCGATTGTTGCCGATAGGTCCGCGACAGGACCAACATCTTGTGTAATTTCTTGATAGACCAACCCTGTTCTTGAAATTGGCTGGCCAAATAATCGAGTAATTCCGGATGAGTCGGGGGATCGCTTCGCAGACCGAAGTCGCTGGGGGTCCGAACAATCGCTTGACCGAACAAATGGCCCCAGACTCGGTTGACGAACACCCGTGCCGTGAGCGGGTTGTTTTTATTGGCAATGGCCCGCGCCATCTCAAGTCGGCCGGAACCATCGGTAAAAGGTTTGCGATTGGGCGAAAGAATTTCTAAAAATTGTCGAGGAACCTGAGGCCCTCGGTTGAATTGATTGCCTCGATTGAAAACGTAGGGATCAAAGGGTTTGGGCGCATCATTGAGAACCATCCCACGGGGGGGGGCGGCCGGTGATTTGGCTTTCCACTCCTCAACGGCACGGGCCAAGGCACGATATTTATTTTTCTCGGCAATGGTGATGATTCGTTCAAACATTTTATCATCCAAAGCAAAGGGGCCTTTCGTCGTGAGAATCTCGAACAGAGCCAGCTCGTCGCCGGTGCGTTTTTCGCTGGGGAGTTTGCTCACTTCATGGAAGGTTTTAGCATAGACCTCGGCCACGGCTTTAAAATCGGGGAAAGAGGTATTTTCGAGGTTCTTTTTGAGTGTGGGGTGAACTCCCTTCATGGGGTGACTCAAATAGGTTTTCAGCACTTCGGGCGCTTTCTCGGCAAAGGATTTATCCTCCAGCTCGAATAGGGCCACCAAAAGGCTGAATACGGGATCGTGTTTTTCTGTCCGTTTGCGAATTGTTTCGAGCCATCGTTCTAAAACAAGGGCCACTAATTTACGATCGCCTGCTAGTTTCGCCACTTCGGGGGGGGGCAATTTCCACGCATCGCGAACCGCCAAGAAATAGCTGGTGAGTTGTTCCGGTGAATGAAACTTGGCAAGGGTATCCCCTTTAATTTTGGCCCACATCTCGGCGGCAGCTTGTTCTCGTTTTTTTAATTCGGTATTGAAAGCAACCACCTCGGGCGTTTCTTCGACTTTCTGCAGAAGCGGGAGTTCTTTGGGTTCAATTGATGAAGCAAAGACTCCGTATATCGAGTAATAATCTTTGATCGGAATCGGATCGAACTTATGATCGTGGCAACGCGCACAAGAAACCGTGAGAGCTTGGAAGGTTCGGAAAGTCACATCAATCCGATCATCAATAATATCCGGCTGCATGTTGAGGAATCGCCGCCCCAAGGTGAGAAACCCCATCGCAGCAAGGTGGCGTTGTTCGTCGGGCTGTTTGACAAGGCGATCGGCAGCGAGTTGATAGAGGATAAATTGATCGTAGGGCATATCTTCGTTAAAAGAGCGGATGAGCCAATCGCGGTAGGTGTAAGCATAGGGATAGTTTCGATCTTCATTGAAGACGTAACCTTTGGTATCCGAGTACCGAGCTAAATCCATCCAGTGACGGGCCTGATGCTCCCCATACTGCGGCATGGCCAAAATGCGATCCACCCAAGTTTCATAGGCGTTCGGGGAAGGATCGTTAACAAAGGCATTGATCTCCGATTCGGTCGGGGGCAATCCCGTCAGATCAAGATAAAGTCGGCGCAGCAAGGTTCTTCGGTCGGCCTCGGGGGAAAACGATTGTTTGTGGGCTTCGAGTTTCGCTAACACAAACCGATCGAGGTCTGTCTCGGCGGGGCCTTGGGTTTTGGGCACATTCGGCTTCTTCAAAGGTTGAAAGGCCCAATGTTTTTTGGGGTCCTCTCCCGAACTGGTACCTGCGGAGTCTTCGGGGATTGGTGCCCCGATTTTGATCCATGTCGTCAGGTCGGTAATTTGTTGCTCGGAAAGTTTCTGTTTGGGGGGCATTTTCACCTCCCCTTTGTAAGAAACCACTTGAAGGAGCAAACTTTTCTCAGGTGCTTGGGGAGAAAGAATCGGGCCGGTATCCCCCCCTTTCAGGAGGTCCGCCTTGCGATCCAAACGCAGGGCCGCCGATTGTTTTTTTACCCCGTGGCATTCCAAGCAATGTTCCACAAATATGGGTCGAATTTTCGATTCAAAAAAATCTAAACCTTCTCGGGTTGGTGGTGAAGCAAAGAGTGAGGGTGTGAACAGAAGTAGGAGTAGGTGGGAAAAGACTACACGATTCATTTGCGATTCCAACAAAAGGTTACGTTGGCAGGTTTGTTATTATTGTAGATGATGAGTTGATAAAGAGTCATGAAAAAAAGAGGGGACTTGTGAAAACAAGTCCCTTCCATCTTGATTTACCACAAGGCCTCGGAGGACCGGAAATCTGTGGCATGACTAGCAATTCTCTCAAACAACACAACATCAATTCATTATAAGAAACGAACTCAATCAAAACCTCTGTAATCATGAAGTAAAGATCACCTTGCAAGGTCGGTAGAGAAATTTTTATTTTTGATTTCGACGCCACAACAGGAGGAGGGCCAACAACCCGATCGAGGGCATTAACCCAGCCAACGCTAGACCCCATTCAAAAGATTGGGTCGCATCGATATGCCGGCCGTACAATTTTTGCATCGGGGAAGAGACAATCCAGCCAATCCCTGCAACGATGCCGGACATTTTACCCAAATGCGTTTCGCTAATCTCTTGGCAAAACGTGTAATAGCATGGGAACAAGCCTAAAGCACCGGCCCCAATAATCAAAAGCAAACCGAACAAAAAAACTCCATTCGGAACGAACCCCAACAACACCGCCAAAGCGGTAATACCTGCACAACCCCCATAAACCCAAACGCTACTGGAATGTTGTGAATAACCCCGTTTCGCTAAACGCAGAGCAATCGCCCCTGAGAGAATACACCCAATGTCGGCGACGATATAAAAGGCCGAATTGAACCAAAGCGAAGTCGCTTCGCTGTAGCCACGCCCCTGCTGAAGATATTTGGGAAGCCAAGCTCGCAGTATTTGCCAAGTGGTGTTGATGGTAATGACCATCACCAGCAAAGCCCAAACACGCCGATCGATCGCGATCGCCCAGCCCGATTCCGTGCGTGATTTTTCCTCAGTGGCCACTAGGTCCTGCGGACCAATCAGCAAAAACCAGCCAACAATCCAAGTGGTCCCTGCCAGACCAATCACGATAAAAGGGATTGACCAAGCTCGCTCGTCACCCCGATCAAACAAAGCCAAGATCGCCAGAATGATCGGTGGAGTGACAATCGCACCAATCGCTGCCCCGCTTTGTAAAAGGCTATTGCCAAAATGCCGATCCTGTTTGAGCATGACTCGTTGAACTGTCTTCAGAGCGCAAGGCCAATGCCCTGCCTCGAAAAAGCCTAACAAAATTCGACACATGAGCAGTTCTGGATAATCGCTGACCAAACCGGTGAGAATGCCTGCAAGCGACCAGCCTAATAGAATCGAAGGATAAAGCCAACGCAGAGCGAGTTGATCGGCCAACCAACCAAAGACAAATGAACCGGCAGCAAAGGCCCAGCCGAAACCCAGTTCAAGCGTGCCATATTGTTCTTCTGTCAGCCCCAATGCTTTGGTAACCCGTACCGAAAGATTGGCCAAGGTTTGACGATCCATGTAGTTGATCATGGTTGCTGACAGCAACAAAGCACTGACCCACCACTTCCAATTCGGACCGCGCTTCATCCGTTCCAACTCCGGCCATCCCATGCAATGACCCGATCCAAAAGCTGGGCCACACCATCGGCAAACGTGCTGAACAGATATTCCCCTTTTTCTGCGGTGGCAAATTGCGGTTCCCCAATATGCCCCGCTATGGTCCGATCTTTCGTGATCCAACCTCGGCTGGCGGGTTCAAACGGATTCCCAAACGGAACCGTCGGCAGGTTGCTGATTTCACCAACCAAATCGGGACGAATGCGGAGCATCATCGAGGTTTCCCACTCGCAGGCGTGACCCATGTGGGATTGTTTTAACCCCGTGGGCTGGGCGGTATTCCAATAAGTGGCAAACAACAACAACAGGTCATCCCGATGGCGATATTTTTGACGTAACTCAAACACCGCCTGTTTGCCGGGGGTATCGTTACCACCATGACCATTGATAAATACAATCCGTTGAAACCCGTGAAAGAGAAAGTTCTCGGCCAAACCTATCAACATATCTAAATAGGTTCTTGGTGGTGCCGAAAGGGTGCCCGCAAAATCGAGATGATGATCCGAATTACCCAACCACTGCAACGGGGCAAAAATCACCCCTTTTTGAAATCGTTCCATCTCCGACACACGGCGAATAATTTCCCCGCATAATAGGCTATCGGTGAATAAAGGCATATGATGCCCGTGTTGCTCTAACGCTGCCACAGGAAAGACAATCGGGGTCGATTTCGGAAAGCTCTGCACGGCAGGCCAAGTCATTTCGTAAAGTTGCATGGTCGCTCTTTTGGGTCGCTTGTTCTCGATCGGGTCTGGGGGTGGACATCGAATCTCTCAGTTTTGCCTATTGTGCAGATTGTGTCGATTACGGGGAGGGGGCAAAAATAAGGAAGGCCGATTCAGGATCAGTCGAGGCAACCCGTGTGGTTTGCCTATCCGATGATATTGGGACTTGGCCCATTCGCAAGGAATCAGAAAGATCAGCACGGAGGCATTCATGGGATTTTTCACAGGTCGTGCGACTTTTGCCCGTTATCGCGTCGAGGGACCTGCCCCCAAAATTTTCACGGAAGAACATCTGGATAAACTTTCCCACCATGCTGCAGGGAAATCCCGAATTATGGCATCCGATGGGGTCGAATTCGGCTGGTCTGCTGGGGAACACATTTTGGATGTTCGTTTTGAATTAGCCAAGAACATCATCAACGATTACCTATTTTTCGGCTTTCGCATCGATACGGTGAAACTCCCCAGTGATCTTCTGCGAGCCTATTATGCCATCGATTTAGCAGCGCTCAGCGCCAATAATCCTTCGGGTTTCCCTAGCAACAAGCAAAAAAAGGAAGCTAAGGCCTCGGCCCGTGAACGGCTCGAACACGAAGCGAAGGATGGGCGTTACACCCGCAGAAAGGTGATCGAATGTGCTTGGGATTTGCGCTCCAACGAATTTCTTTTTGGGACCACTTCGCTGACCCAAATCGATCGATTATTGACGCATTTCAAAAATACCTTTGGCTACGATCTCATCCCGATCACCGCTGGATCACAAGCCTACTCGTTTGCGGAAATTGATAACCGAACCCGAAATGTTGAAGAAGCTAGCTACACTCCTTTTGGACCTAGCCTTCCTGCTGGAGGGGATGTTGCTTGGGCGTTGGATGAAACAAATCGAAACTTTGTAGGAAACGAGTTTCTGGTCTGGCTGTGGTACATGTGCCACGATGATCAGGTCACAATTCCGCTTTCGGATGAGTCCGAAGTCGTGGTAATGATTGCTCGCACATTGACGTTGGAATGCCCCCGTGCCCAAACGGGTCGAGAAACGATTACTCATGAGATGCCATTCCGCCTTCCGGAAGCGGTGCGGGCCTTACAAAGCGGCAAGCTCCCCCGTAAGGCCGGTCTGACCTTGGTTCGACACGATATTCAGTATGAACTTTCGTTTTTGGCGGAACAATTTGCTTTGAGCGGGGTCAAAATCCCCCCCCCCGAGGAAGATGATGCCCGTGCGAATCTCGAAGCTCGGGCCGATCAATTGCGTGCCCTTATCGAGACGGTCGATTTACTGTATCAGGCCTTTTGTCAAATCCGTTTCTCGGCAGAATGGCCTAAAATTCTCGGCAAAATCCAGCGGTGGCTTGCCCGCGAGGGAATCGCTCAGGCCGCTTAATGCCTTCGGAAATGCCCCCATGAACCATCGTGAATCGTTTCCAAAGGGGATATAATATAGGTCATTCTGACGATCGTTTTAGATCGGGCAACTTCGAGAATGCGTCATGGCCGTTATCCTTTCGGTGATCGCCGGTCCGAATGTGGGTACCGTATTCAACTTCCAAAAACACGATACGTTTATCTTGGGACGCTCTCGAGGATGTCACCTTCGTCTTCCTGAAGATTCGTATATTTCTCGGAATCATTTCTTGATCGAAGTTCATCCGCCTGTTTGTCGAATCCTCGATCTCGGCAGCCGGAACGGCACACTCGTTGGCCGTCGGCGGATTCATGAACCAACCAATTTACAGGACGGAGATGAAATTTCCGTTGGCAAAACCGTGCTCAAGGTGACGATCACCGAAAATGATGACCCCGAATCGGTCTTTTTGGAAGTGCAACGGGCGCAAATGGAAGCCGATTGGCGGGGAGGAAATCGCCACCCTGCCGAGCGCTACATTAACCAAATCCCCCCCGAATTCGATGCAGAAATGATCTCGCTCGAAATCATCCAACGCGAATACGACCTGCGCAAACAAGCGAAAGAATCCCCGCGGCAAAGCGATTTTATCAAGCGCTTCCCTCAATATGCTGCCTTATTGAAATTGAGTCTTCCCAAAGATGATAGCACCGACGATATTCCAAAACGGCCCAATCTTTTTCCAGAAGCGCCCGGCTTCGAGATACTCGCTCGGGTCGGAGCCGGAAGCATGGGAACCGTCTATCGCGCTCGTCGCTTGAACGATCAAACCGAGGTGGCCTTAAAATTTCTCAATAGCAGTGCCGTCCCGAATAATCATGCGCTCCGACGATTCTATCGAGAAGGACGTATTCTTTCGCGTTTAACCCATCCGAATATCGTTCAATATCACGATCTCAGTCAAGCGAATAATCAACCCTTTTTGATTATGGAATGGGTCGATGGGGTTGATCTCGCCACGAAGGTTCGTAAACAGGGGCCACTCAAACTGGAAGTGGCCTTACGTTATGTCATCGATGCCCTGCAAGGGATTCATTATGCCCATGAAAGGGGATATGTTCATCGCGATTTGAAACCCTCGAATCTGATCGTGGGAAACACCCCTACGGGTGAGATTGTGAAAATTGCCGACTTCGGCTTGGCTCGTTCTTTCGATGAAGAACAATCGCAGTTGACACTGACTGGGGTCACGGCAGGGACGCCGGCGTTTATGGCACCGGAACAAATTCACGATTTTCGCAATGTCCGCCCCATCTCCGATCAACATTCTTTGGCCGCCACCTTGTTTTATTTGCTGACCGGAACACCTCCTTTTTCCGCCAGTAGTTCGGGGCTGCTTTATGCAAAGATTTTGGATGAGACTCGACCGAATGTTCACGAATTTCGTCAGGATATTCCCGAATCCTTTTCCCCAATCCTAAACTGTGCTATGGCAAGGGATCCGGCAGATCGCTACCAAAATTGTGAAGTTTTTCGCCAAGTTTTGTTGAAATACTTGACTGAAAAGGTCATATAATATATGAGCCTATCCCGTTTGCCTTACTAACCTCCGTGTTGATGATGGTCGATACCAGCTATTTAGTGCATCGTGGTTCAGGCCCCAACCGTGATCCGAATTGTCCCTATTTTGAACAGTTGATGTTACGAACAGAACAGCGTTTACGACAACTCATTCGGAACGCTTTGGGAAAATTCCAATTGGTCAATCGTTTAGAAGGTTCCGGAGTAGTGCTCGTCGGTTTGCAAATGAGGCTTTACCGCCGACTTTCTAAATACTCGTTGGAATCCAGCTCCGAGTTCTTTCGACTTGCTGCTCGTGAATTACAACGTGAATTATTAGACATCGTCAAGACCTATCGCCAACATTTAGGGGATCCCAAACTGCCAATTCAACTGCCTTTAGATGAAGAGGGGAGCGAATTATCGATTGAGTTTTTAGACCCCTCACAGTCGGCAGAAGACCTAAGGAAATGGGAATGTTTCTATCAGAAGATCGATAGTCTCGAAGGGGATTTCGGCGAAATTTTCCGGATGCGTTACCTCGCAGATTCCACCTACGAAGAGATCGGTAAACGATTCCGTCCGAACGACAGTGTGGCCAACCAACGCAAATGGGCCGAGCGTGCTTTCCGCAAAGCCTGTAAAATGCTGATCGATTCTCTGGGGAATGATCTCCCTGAATACTTCCTCGAAGATTTATAACACGGACCTAAAGAAGAAAGGACATGTTAATATATCGATTCCGTTAAGAACCCCCCAAATACTTTTGTCGGCAAGCGAAGCCGAATCTAGGGCCTGGAGTTGTTCCATTGGATGATGTGGGTCATTACTCGGATGATGATTTATCACTCGGATAATGAAAAACAGGTCTCAACAAAGTTTTTTCTAAGCCGAGTCGATCGCGTGGGAAGGTTTCCTTCTTTCCATTCGGAAGCGAACAGTATAGGATAGTAAGACCTCAGTACGTTGCCCGATTTGAGACCCGAAGACCGTGCCTTTTTTTCAAGAGATTGAACATGCAGTCTTGTCCGATGTGGGGATTCGTCGCTCCCATAATCAGGATGCGTACTCAATCCAAAAGGCAGACAATCGGCAAGCGTGGCAAACGATTGGTCATATTTTTTTGGTGTGCGATGGCATGGGCGGGCATGCCGTGGGGGAAAAGGCCAGCGCCAAAGCGGCTCAAGAAATTCCCCTGATTTATTCCAAGCATGCCAGTGAAGGGCCGGCGAATGCCCTTCGCAAAGCCTTTCAAGAAACCAATGCGGGCCTTTTCTCGATTGGGACCTCGAACCCCGAATTCAAAGGGATGGGAACCACCGCGACGGGGCTAGTTCTTCGGGATGAGGGTGCTTGGATCGCACACGTCGGCGATAGCCGAGCTTATCGCATTCGGGCCGGTGTGGTCGAACAACTCACCTACGATCATTCCTATGCTTGGGAACTGGCACGACGGATGGGCATCCCTCCGGAGGATTTGGGCGACATTAAGAAGAACGTAATCGTTCGTTCTTTGGGGCCTGATACGTTTGTTCAAGTCGATGTCGAGGGACCTCACCCCTTGCTCGATGGGGATACCTTCGTTTTGTGTAGCGATGGTTTAAGTAACCTTGTTGAACCTGCCGAGATCGGTGCCCTCGTGGGGTTACTTCCACTTCAAGAGGCGGCCAAACAACTCGTCGAATTAGCGAATCTACGAGGGGGTCCCGATAACATCACCGTCCTCATTGTTCGGGTGGGGACCACACAGGATTCGTACATGGCCCCGAGGATTTCGATCACGGGTTTGGCGAAAAAAGCGGGTAAGGCTTGGCTGAAACGGGTCCCTTGGCCCTTGATGGTGTTATCCTTGGGATTGCTCTTTGCGACCCTGTTTGTCGTCTTTTTGGCTCGTGATTGGAAAGCAGGCTCGGCCCTGTTTGGAGCTTTCACTTTTCTGAGCTTGGCGGCGGGGGCTATCGGACTGGTGCAAATGGCCAAGGCTCCCCCGCCGGAACCGGAGGAACCTGCGGTTACCAATGGTCCATTAAATATCTACAAAAGGTATCCTTCTGTCGTCGATCGGAACTTGGTTCTCAAATGGCGGCACGCCACCGAACAAGTTAAAGAAGAAATCGCAAAACGTCAAATCCCTGTGGATTTAGCAACCTATTCTCAACACGATCAAAATACACAAAAAGCACTCGATGAAAATGATCTCTTCGTGGCTTTCCGAGAACAAGCCCGCGCTTTATTTACCTTAGGCAATGCCTTTAATCGTTCTCGTCATCGCGACGAGTCCTTCCAGCCAAAATGGTAATCAACTGCTATTAAACCGATTCTCTTAGGTGGGAACGTGGCAAAATACTTCAAATATAAATCGATTGCTGATCTTTTAGCAGAGAATGATCGACTAGGGATTGACCTGCAATTCGACACCGATTTGAGCATTCTCTTCTCGTCAATCACCGTGGCGGGTCGGCCCGTGGGCAATCGCTTTTGCATTCATCCCATGGAAGGTTGCGACGGCGAACTCGATGGCGCGCCCGGCGAGTTGACCTTTCGACGCTATCGACGTTTCGGAGCGGGGGGGGCCAAACTCATTTGGGGAGAAGCAACCGCCGTGAATCTCTCGGCTCGGGCGAACCCCCGACAGATTGTCCTTCACGAGAAAAATAAGGGGCTTTTTGCAAGGCTTGTGCAAGAGTGTCGCGAGGCTCATCGCCAAAATTTTTCTTCGGACCAAGACCTGTTATTCGGCCTGCAATTAACCCACTCGGGACGCTATAGTTATCCCCGACCTCAAATTGTGGCCCATGATCCCCTCCTCGATCCCAAAACGATTACCGACCGTTCCACCGGTGCGGTGGTCGATGAGAATTACCCCTTGTTAAGCGATGCCGAATTGGAAGCCCTGATTCCCGATTATGTTCAAGCCGCTCGCCTTGCTTGGGAGGTCGGCTTTGACTTTGTTGATGTGAAGCAGTGCCATCGCTATTTACTCAACGAACTTCTCGGCGCAAAGAACCGGTCCGGGAAATATGGAGGCTCATTCGAGAATCGCACGCGGCTAGCCCGCGAGATTATCACGGCCATCCGTAACGAAGTTCCTCACCTGATTCTGACCACTCGGATGAATGCCTTCGATGGTATCCCCTATCAAAAAGGCCCCGACAACGTCGGCGAACCGGTCTTTACTCCCATTCCGGTCGAAAATGGTTGGGGGATCGATCCTTCGATGCCCGTCTTGGCTCAGCTGGCGGAACCCATCCGTTGGATTGGCGAAATGCAATCGTTGGGGGTTTCGTTAGTTAATATCACCTTGGGAAACCCCTATGCTCAACCCCATTTTGGCAGACCTTTTGAGTACCCCCCCCCTGATGGCTATGAATCGCCGGAGCATCCGCTGGTTGGTGTTAATCGTCATTTCAAGATCGCCGGTGTTTTGCAAGAAACTTATCCGAACCTACCAATGGTGGGTACAGGATACAGCTACCTTCAAGAATTCTTGCCCTACGCAGGAGCAGCCAACATCCGCAACGGCAAAATTTCTTTTGTAGGTCTAGGAAGAGCTTCTTTGGCACAGCCCGATTTAATCAAACAATTGGCGGATCATGGCGTTATGGATCGGAAGAGAATCTGTCGGACATTCAGCTATTGCACCGCCATGATGCGAGCCAAAGATCATCCCTTGGGGCAATATCCTGCGGGGTGTCCCCCCTTCGACAAAGAAGCCTACTCCGAGATTTGGAAAGAGATTCAACTGAAACAGAAAGACAAGAAAGAGAAATAAAGTCAAAAGTTCAGGCAGAACGACACGGTCTACAATGCCCGCACCACCGCGACGGTCACATTATCGTTGGCCCCTTCGACATTGGCGAGATTGACCAACCGACGGGCGGCCCGTTCCGCGTTGGGAGCATCGCGAAGGATACTTTCTATCACATCGTGAGGTAATAGGTTCAGACCATCCGAACAGGCTAAAATCCAATCGCCCGGTTCGAGAGTGAAAACCATAGTATCGGGCAATACTTCAACACGCCCCCCGATGGCTTGTTGTAATTCGGCACGGCGGGGATGACGTTCCGCTTCTTCGGGTGTCAAGTGCCCCAATTCCACCATTCGAGCAACAAAGGTCTGATCTTTGGTCACTTGGGTCAGGGTGTTATCTCGGAAATGATAAACGCGACTATCCCCCACATGAGCCACGATCACATTTCGACCATCAATCAAGACGATTTCCGCCGTGCAGCCCATACCGCGCCCCCCCAGACCATGTCGGGACGCTTCGTAAATCACGCGGTTGGCTTCCTTCAAAACTTCGATTAATCGTTCGGAATGAATGGCATTACTCCGAGCGGTGCTGTCTCGGTCTGTGGGACGAACCATCAAACTTTCTGCGGGGAGTTTCGTAGGATTGAGCAGTACGGTTTGGGCAGTGCTAGACAATTCGTTGGCTAATTGGACGATTCTTTCATTCTGTGTGGTTCGAGCTGCAGGGGTCGCCGAACTTCGCAACCCCGAAAAGGGAGGTTGTTCGAGCAGTTGCTGCCGCAGCGATTGAATACACATGGCAGCGGCGATTTCTCCCCCTTCCATGCCTCCCATTCCATCGGCTAACAGGATCAGTGAGTATTGGTCTGTATCTTCCAATCGGGCATCGGCTCCGTGAAGGATCGCGACTGCATCTTCATTTCCTGCCCGATAAATCCCCGTAGTGGACCAACAGGCGATTTCATGATGAACGCGCCCCAAATTCCGGCGACACCCCTCAAGAGCTTGGGAGAGTTCGGTCATACCTGTTTCATCATGTTCGCGTCCTTCTTGTGTGGGGAAACGGGCATCGGGATTGCGAACAAATGTGCGTGCCAATAGCCGTCCCAAAAACGGATTAATGTCGGGGAATTGATCGAGAAACGAGCGGGGGTTTCCCATCAAATCAAAATCGTGTTGGGTCAGGTCTCGTCCTAAAAGCAACGCGGTCACCATGGCCCCGAAACAATACAGATCACACCGAGCATCCACCGAAGGGCGATCCAATGTCCATTCCGGAGCCGTGGAAAAATCGGGTCTTAATAGGGAACGGTCGATCGCACTGCCGAGGGGTAACAATAATCCCACATCCAACAGTACCGCTTGCCCCGTGGCGGTGACAATCACATCGCTAGGCTTCAATCGTTCAAGAACCGCACCCGCTCGGTGTAACCGCCGAAGTAAATCGGCAATTTGGATCAGCCATTCACAGCGCTCGGTCCAATCCGTTCCGGTAGCATACCACGCCTGATTCAGTTCTATCCCCACGGGATATTCTTCGACCAGTCCAGAAATACCGTCTAAAGTGAAGGAATCCAAAATGCGGGGCAACGAGAGCAAGGCCGTCTTCGAGAGAATGTTTTTCTCCCAGCCGATACCGGGCCAACGCATTCCTCCCGTGGGAGGGGGAGAGAGTTCTGCGGTGGGTTGATCGTCATCATTGGCAGGGGGGAGATTAAAATCGAGTTTGGAATCGGAGGATTCATCCGCTTGTTTCTGAGCCACGGACGGAGGGGGCGTCCGTTCCAGCACCAGAATGATTTGCGTCGGTTGCGAGGGAGATGCCGTATCCTCGGCAAGCCAACGCTCGACTGTTCCGCGAATCCCCAAACGAGAGACAAGACGATAGCGTTCGGCAACCAATAACCCTTCCGAAAACAGGGCTTGGTTCGGTGCTAGCGGTTGAGCAGTCGAACTAGACATGGAACCTCAAATCTAAATCTATGTGAATAGCATAACTTATTATTGCTAGGAAAGAAAGTCGTGAGAAGGTCTTTTATGAACTTTCAGAGAAACAGCCCCTTCTTTGTCATCTAGAGCCAGTTCCAAGTTCGTATCGCGGTCCCCCTGCTCGATGGTGTCATTTCCGCCGACATTCCTGCATTCTTGGCCATCCCGCAACCTCGAAACCGCTCTAAAACCTCAAAAGAATCCGTTTCGGTCCAGTTCTTAAAACACGTCTCACCACCAAGGAAAATCGAACGTCACTGGCTTGAAAATGACCTTTCCTGAGTCCAGATCGAGTAGGTTGCTACTCCAACAAGTTCAGGACCTGATTTCTTAGGAAATGATACCTGCTTGGTTCATGGGGTTTGGAGCCATGATTTTTTTGAAAGGTGAAAAAAAGGGGCGACTATTGCCTATCTACTGCCTATCTACAATGACGTTATGGACACCATTCCTCCCAATTGGAATATCATCGATCCGATTCGAGCGCACCGAAACCTAGAGGGAATATTCCAACATTTACCCTACTCCTTGCATCAAACCTTTTTGGCATTTTTGGACGAGAAACTCCCCCAACTCCCTGAACCCGATCTGGTGCTCAATCATATCGAACGATTCCTAACTCGGAGTGAAATCCCCGAGTATTGGGGGATACTATTTTCTTGGCGGACTCCCTTACTGCCCGATCTCATTCAACTGATGGGAAATTCCCCTTTCTTGGCCGATCTTCTTTGTCGATTTCCCCGTTGGATGGAGCTGATTCATATTCCACTTCGGGGCACACCCACAACGGAAAATCTGGTCGATCAACTACGAACACAGGTGATTGAAGCGAATGACGAGAATCGGGCCTTGCGGGCCTTACGAGAATTTCGCTTGATGAACCTGTTACGCATCGGGGCGAACGATATTCTCAGAAACCGCCCCTTGGAAGAAATTATTCTGGACCTTTCTCGCGTGGCCGATGTGGCCATTAACGCTGCCTATCTAAGAGCGTTGAACTTAGCCTCGCAGCGCTATGGGGTTCCTGTCACTCGGGAAGGTAGGCCCTCGCAGGCCACGGTACTTGCTTTTGGAAAACTCGGGGGTCAAGAACTCAATTATTCCAGCGATATCGATTTGATGTTGATTTATGATCAGGAAGGGCGCACCCAATCCAAAATGAGTCTTGATTTGGTCGATTTTTATTCCCGAGTCGCCACCGAGATGATTAAATATCTTGCCGCCCACAATGAGAATGGTCAGGCCTATCGAGTCGATTTTCGCCTACGTCCCGAAGGTCATCGTGGCCCATTGGCTCGCTCCCTTTCGAGCACTTTGGATTATTACGATACTCTGGGTCGCACTTGGGAACGACAAGCCTTGATCAAAATTCGTCCCGTCGCCGGTGACCTTGCCTTGGGGCAAGAATTTTGTCGGGCGATTGAACCTTTTGTTTACAAACGTTTCTTGAGCTTCTCCGAAATCAACGACATCAAAGCCATGAAACGCCGCATCGAGCAAAAAGCTCAAAAAAGCGGTACCGAATCTTGGGAGGTCAAAACCGGTCGCGGGGGCATTCGAGACATTGAATTCACGATTCAATTTTTGCAATTGCTCAACGGGGGAGATTTAATCACCGTCCGGCAACGCGATACCCTCGGGGCCATCCAAGCGTTGGAAATGGCAGGTTGTCTCACCGATACAGAAGCTCGCGGGCTGGATGACTCGTATCGGTTTTTAAGAATTGTCGAGCATCGCCTGCAAATTCAATTCGATCTCCAAACCCATCAATTGCCGAGCAATCAACAACAGTTAGCTCACTTCGCCAGAAGAATGGGTTACCCCAAAACCATTCAACCACGAGAAACTTCGGAATCCCTCCCGCGAGGGGCAGGAGAATTAGCCCCTCAAAAGCATTCGGTGTTAGATGAGCCACCGCTGAAACCCACGAGCTTAGAAACCCGCGATTTGCTCGTGGAACCCCTTGAGCAATTTCTTTTGGACTATCATGAAAAGACACGGCTGAACCGCACCATTCTCGATCACTTATTACATCAGGCCTTTACGGATACTTCAACGGCCGAACCCGAATCGGACCTGATTTTAGAACCCGATCCCGATCAGCAATCGATCCAGAGCATTTTGAGTAAATATCATTTTCGGGATATTGAAACAGCTTGGCGGAATTTAACCCTGTTAGCACAAGAACAACGCTTCCTTTCTACCCGTCGTTGTCGCCATTTTCTTGCGAGTATTGCCCCGCGTCTCTTGAAAGTTCTTTCGGAAACACCCGATCCCGATCAGGCCTTGAATCAATTGGAACGGGTCACCGCTTCGCTGGGAGGAAAAGCCGTTCTGTACGAGTTGTTTAGCTTTCATGCCCCGAGTTTGAAACTGTATGTGGACCTTTGCGATAGCCCCTTTTTAGCCCAAATGCTCGTCAATAATCCCGGAATGATCGACGAGTTATTGGATTCGTTAATTCTCAACCGCCCCAGATCGTTGAGCGAACTCGAAAGCGAAATGAACGAACTCCTACGGGGGACCAGCGGTTGGGATACCCGTGAACCGATCTATCACAGCTTTCAAGATAAGGAGATTCTCCGGATTGCCGTGCGGGATTTACAAGCGAAAGATACCATCCGTCAAACGACCGCACAACTCTCGGATGTAGCGGAAGTGATTTTGCATCAGGTTTGCGAACAGGTCTATCAAGAAATGGTGGAATTGTACGGCACGCCTTGCCCTGCTGTGTTGATCGCCTTGGGGAAGCTCGGTGGTCGGGAAATGAGCTATCATAGCGATCTGGATTTGATGTTGATTTATGCCGGTGAAGGGCGAACTACGGGAAACCACATGATAGATTATTCTCAATTTCATACCGAATTTGTTCGCCGTTGGATCAAACGATTATCGCAATTAGGGCCGGGCGGGAAATTATACGAGGTCGATATGCGTCTTCGTCCCACGGGGAGTTCCGGAATGTTGGTGGTCTCTCAAGAGGAACTGAAACACTATTATTCCAGCGGGGGTGCCCAAACTTGGGAACGACTGAGCTTCACCCGTGCCCGACCCGTTTGGGGAGACTTACCCGACTGGAGCCAACTGCGCGAACATTGTCTTTGGGGTAAACCGTTTGGGAATCAAGAATGGGCCGACACTCGTCACATGCGAACCCGCTTGGAATCGACCGCTTCACCCCGCAGCCTCAAACGCGCCAAGGGGGGCCTAGCCGATGTCGAATTTTTGGTCCAATCGATGCTCATCAAACTCGGGACCGAACAACACCGCTGGAATATCACGAACACTTGGGAAATTCTCGATCTGCTTCGACAAGAACGCATCCTCGACGATTCCCAATATCAGATATTAGAACGCGGGTATTCGTTTCTCCGTCGGGCCGAAGCCAAATTACGAATCGTTACCAATCGTCCTTTAAGTGAATATCCGGACTCGCCACAAAATCTCGAACAGTTTTCGAGACGCTTAGGTTACCCCCCCCCTGCATCCGAGGCCTTTATCGCAGAATTGAAAAATCACATGCAGGGAATTCGGTTAATCTACAACGAGTTGATAAACTCCACATCCTAGAAAAGGCTCGTTTCGGGATTTTTTGGGGCCGTTCTGTTTTTCCCTTTCAGTTTTCGACAAGTTTTCTCGAACGATTCTCCGATGGAAATTTCAGGCCTAGAGGAGAATCGGTTATGCGCACCCCTATCACAGAAGTTGTTCCATGCCCTTATTGTGGATCGAAAGAGGCTCGGGGCTTTTGGGAACTCGGCCCCGATTCTCCTTTTGGTGTGCTTCAATGTCAGGAATGTAAATTGGTTTATACCTCTCCTCGGCCTGCAGTTCATACCTTGGGGCAATACTATCCCAACGACTATGCCCCTTATCGTGTGAAGCCGAGCCAGCAAAGGAAGCGAACTTGGGTGGATCGAATCGCCGGTCGAGCGATGGAACGACGATGCCTGCCCCCATTTGGAAATAGACGATTACTCGATGTCGGTTGTGGCAATGGGAAATTCTTGAGCATCGCTGCGGAGCAAGGTTGGCACGTCGTGGGATTGGACCTCTCGGCCGAGGCGGTCCGCATCGTCCGCGATAAGCATCATCTGCCGGCCTACCAAGGGACGTTACCTTTCCCCCAATTCCCCAGCCGTTATTTCTCCGCCATTACGTTCTGGGCTTCATTAGAGCATCTCCCTGACCCGCTCGAAGCATTGGTCGAAGCGCAACGCCTGTTAACTGCCGACGGGAAAATTTATATCATCGTCCCCAATCGTCGTTCCCTCGGTGCGAAGCTCTTTCGAGAAAATTGGTTCGGTGCCGATATTCCCCGCCATTTAACCCATTTCGATTCGCACAGTCTGCAAGCAATGATGGAAAAAGCCGGTTTTCAGGTGGAAAAAATGCAAGGGGTCCGCCATGCCGATTGGCTGAAAAAATCGGACTCGCTGGCGCGAAGCCAAGGTCGTAAAATGGGCGTCAAGTCGTTGTTTGCGAACAGTCTCGTGGCTCGGCCGCTGACCTTAGTGGCCAACTGGTGTGGCTGGGCCGAATGTTTACTGGCTGTGGGTTCGCAGGCAACTTCGCAAACCCTCCCTACGATCGAACCTCAAGGTGTTCCATGTGTCGAAACCTTCGACCCTTTATCCTTACCATTACCCTTGCCCTCGGCCTTGCCGGCCTCTCCTGCGAAGGCGGCTTAACTCACGCAGCGGAATTGAGTATCGGCTTCGCGGAACAAGATGTTTCCCCCAAACTGGATGGTAAACGTCCCGTTTATCTGGCAGGGTTCGGGCAAAATCGAAAAGCCACCAAAATCAACGACCCCATCATGTCTCGGGCCGTGGTTCTTTCCGATGCGAAAACCAAAATCGCCTTAGTGAGTGTGGATGTGGTCGGTTTGTTTAACGATGTTGCCATGGAGGTCCGCAAACAACTCAAGGGATACGACTATATTTGCGTTTCCTCCACCCATAATCATGAAGGGCCAGACACCATGGGGCTATGGGGATCAAGCCCGTTTAACTCGGGAATCGATCCCGATTACATGACCTTTCTGCATAAAGAAATTGCGAGAACCATCGAAGCTGCCGATAAAGTACGTCAACCCGCAACCGCCAAAATCGGTACCATCAAAGCACCGGAACTGCTGACCGACAACCGCAAACCTTACGTCAAAGCCGATGAACTCGTTGCCCTGCAATTCTTCGGCAAAGAGAATAAACCCATAGGAATTCTCGTTCAGTGGAATTGTCATCCCGAAACCCTCGATAGCAAAAATACCCACCTTAGCGCCGATTATGTGGGCTACACCGTAAAGGAACTGCAAAAAACGCATGGCTGTGCCGTGGCCTATTTCACAGGGGTCGTCGGAGGATTGATGACCTCGCTGGATGTTCCCGTGAAAAATGCAAAAGGGGAACTCCTGAAAGATGGCACCTTTGAAAAGACCGAAGAATATGGAAAACTCGTGGCCCAAGCTGCGACCAAAGCCCTGAAATCCTCGCAACCCGTCGAGTTAACTCCCTTTGAAATTCGCACTACCGATATTCATTTACCCGTGCAAAATCGTCTGTATCAATTAGGTTGGCGGGCCGGTGTCCTCAAACGGACCATGTACATTTGGGAGGATAACCCTTTTCCCAAAGCTCCTCAAGAAGGCAAAGACCTTAGCAAGCCTTGTGGCATCAAAACCGAGATCGGCTACTTGAAACTCGGTGAACTCGAAGTGGCCATTATCCCTGGCGAAATTTATCCCGAGCTGGTCTTAGGTAAAGTGGAAGACCCCGTCGATCCTGGCGCCGACTTTCCCGAGGCACCGGTTGAACCTCATGTTTATCAACACTTCAAGGCGAAATATCGGATGGTCATTGGACTTGGGAACGACGAAATTGGCTACATCATCCCGAAACGCCAATGGGATGCCAAAGCCCCTTACTGCTATGGCTTAAAGAAAGATCAATATGGTGAGGAAAACAGTATCGGCCCCGATGCCGCTCCATTATTGATGAAGGCCTTTGCCGATTTGGTCAACGGGAAGAAGTAAAGCATCCAATTTCTTTTCTTGGATAATCGGAGGGGAGGGCTATTTCTTTTCTTGGATAATCGGAGGAGGAGGAACAACGCCTGGGGCTGGGGCGACTCCTTCTCGGGCAATACCAAAGAAACTGCCAAAGCCTGCAAACAAGTAGGTATTGCTAAAGGAGACCCGCACCGTTAATTGCTCCCCTCCTTTAATGCTCACTTCACTGAGTTTCAGGTTTTCTTGAGTACCAAGCGATTTGAACAACGCGATTTCCTCGGGACCAAGATTCGCATCTTGACCGGCGGCTTTCACAATCTGATCAATCAACACATTCAACTTTTTACCGTTGAGCATGGTGACCGAGGCGGGCAACTCGGCCGGTTTCGCTTCTAGTGCTTGCTTCATTAAGCCAATCGAGTCGGCCCCGAAGGTGATCACTCCCCGATCTTTCCCAATCGCGATGTGAATTTTTGGTTTCGGCCCCGTGAGTTTCTGGAACTCTTCGGGGATCGTCTCACTCAAATCGATTTCGTGAACGTGTACCTCGCCCACTTTGGTTGCGTTCAATTTCACTAGGTCCGAGATTTCTTTTGGCAGACCTTTGAGCATATTGGGCAAAGTTTTCGCGACCCCGTCGGCATCCTTCATGGTGACGGCAAACACCGCCGAATACTCACCGGCTTTATTGGGGCCATTGACTACCATAATCGCATCCATTGTTCCCGATTTGACGGTGGCTTTGCCGACCTTGATTAACTCACCCAACGTCGAAGCCATCTCCCGAGGAAGCATCTCCATTTTGATGGCTTCGAGAAGCTCTTGTTGCCCCATATCCAAGGCAGCTTGATAAAAATCGATCAATTCGGGGGCAAACGTCGGCAATTGCAGGGTCTGATAATACAGGCTTTCCTTATTCACCAATGAACCAAACTGATTCGTCGAAGGTTTTCGCTCTTTGTAGCTTTGGGCTAGGCTGCTCTTCTCAATCGGGGTGATATTCACCTCAAGGGCTGTTTCTTTCACGCTGGGATCGAACCGAACCTGCAGGGTCTTCACTTCATCGCAAAGTAAGTTTACATATCGTTTGCCTAGCCCAATCCAAGGCACAACCAAAGGTTTCACATCGGCAGGTATGGTGTTGGCTTCGACTTCGACATTCTCTTTGTACAGTTCTTTTAGGACCGCCTTCAGACCTTTCGGAATCCGATCCACAAAAATGGTTAACGTCACCGGAGCGGTTTCTTTCTCGTTGATGATTTGCGACGGAAGCAACAATTGTTTCTCGTCGATCGCTGTTTGATCACCTATGCAGATGTAGACATATCCCCGATGGAATCGCATTCCCACCGGAGCGGGGAAATTCAATTCGGGGTCCAAAATGATCTTGTAATAACCGGCTTTCTCTGCTTGTTTTTCGACACCAAGGCCCTCTTCCTCCGTCAAGAATTTGAGAAAGTCCCTCTCTCCGGTGATCGGAATGAGGAAGACTCCGGCACACTTATCGAGTTTCTCGTCCAACAACCCATAGAAGCCAAAGGGTTGTTTGACATCGAGAAAAGGAAATTTTTGGTTGTTCAATTGTGGAAAAAGTTCCTTCTCGACTTCCTTCAGAAGCGGAGCCGGCAGACTTTTTCGCATGATCTCCTTGAGCAAGTCTGTCATCGATTGGAAAGACTTTGCTTGGGCCACGATCGGGGGAAGCTCCCCCGCTTTTGGCAACGGCGCTGCCCATACAGGGGAAACAAACGCCCCCAAGGTGACCACCAAGGAGCAAAGAAGACGTTTCATGGAAAGACCTCGAAACAAATCGTTTCAGGATTCGAGCAGAATAGACTCTACTGAAATAGCGAAAAAAACAACCGTTTCCATCGCAACAATTTGGGAAAGGTTACCGATTCCCATCAGCAATCTATCCCTAAGTATCGACATTTCAATAGGTTAAAAATTCTGTAACAAAACGAATCTCTTTCCGAATTTCGCCACTTTATTCCCTGAGATGGAAGAAATTTGGCACTCATCAAAGCGGAGTTCCGTTGAACGACCTCACAGGGTTCGATATTCCGTCTGCTCGATCCTCAGAGAAGCGGAGTCGGGGGCGACCAACCGATGAACTCCGTGATGGAATGGAGACACAATCCGCACAAGGTTCATCCGTGTCTTCGATGGGGCATCTGGGCCAAGTCAACGGGGCTTGGAGTGATGCAATGGAAACACAATCCGCTCAAGGTTCCCCCAACGGTTCCTCCTGAAAGATCAAGGCCTTGCAAACGCAATGAGGTCGCGGCAATGCGACCTCATGCAGAAAAAGAAAGTGGACTCGATAAACCGATTAACGCTTCGAGAATTGGAACGATTTACGGGCACCTTTGCGGCCGTATTTCTTTCGTTCTTTCATTCGGCTATCGCGGGTGAGGTACCCCGAGGCACGAATTTTGCGAGCAATGCTCATCTCCACGGGGGGTTGTTCCCCTTCTGCGGTGGAGGCGGCTTCCGGAGCCGGCGTGGGAGAAGTGGGTTCATCACCGAACATATTGAGCAACGCCCGAGCGACACCTTGACAAGCCGCCCCTGATTGGCCCGTCATCCCGCCGCCATTCACTCGGATGAACACATCCACGCGGTTTTGCATATCGATGCTCTGCAAGGGAGCCAGAATCAGACCGCGATCTCGTTCTTCTTTGAAGTAGTCTTTGAAATCACGATCGTTCACAATAATCTTTCCGGACCCCTCGGAGATACGAACCCGAGCAACCGAAGTTTTCCGACGACCTGTTCCGAGATAAACCTTTTTAATTGACATTGGGATTATTCCTTAAAATTTGGGTTTGAAATCGGTCGGTTCTTGTGCGGTGTGGGGGTGGGTCGGTCCGGCATAGATTTTCAGTTTCGATAATTGGGCCCGACCTAAACGCCCTCGTGGAACCATCCGTTTGACTGCTTGGAATAAAATTTCTTCCGGCTTTTTCGCTAACATTTCCGTGGCAGGGATGATCTTTTGCCCACCGGCATAACGGGAATACGTTTGGTAGCTTTTTTGTTCCCATTTCCGACCCGTGAAGCGGACCTTCTCGGCATTGGTGATAATCACGAAGTCGCCACTATCGGTGTGGGGAGTAAAAGTCGGTTTGTGCTTCCCACGCAGGAGAGTTGCCACGACCACGGCCAACCGACCTACCACTAAATCGGTGGCATCAATATGAATCCATTGCGGTTTTGCCGTCTGTGGATTAAGCATTGTTGTATTTGTTGAAACCGAAGGCATACCTTCTCCCCGATCATTCAGCTTACTACTTAGCGAAACAAATAAATTAGTAACTACACGACTTCAAGGCAAGGGTTGGTTATCGGGATTTATCAGAAAAAAGAGGCTCCCCGTCAAGCCGATCCCAGAAAATCAGAAAGCCTCGTTTCTCTTTTGCAGATTTGTATAACTTAGACCATTCGCCCGTTCCTCTCTCAACCGAGATTGACTCCATGCGTACTCTGCTGCTCTGTTCCCTTTTGGGGATACTCTCTGTCGGCCTTGTCGAGGCTCAGGACAAAAAAGGCCCCACTGCGGCCAAGGTGGGGGTGACCAAGGCCCCTTATGGTAAGCTCGCTGATGGCACCGAAATCGATCAATATACCCTCACGGGGGCCGGTGGAGCCATCATGAAGGTCATTACTTATGGGGGAATCGTCACGGAACTCAAAGTTCCCGACAAAGATGGCAAACTCGGCGATGTCTGTCTCGGGTTCGATAACCTCGAAGGATATGTGAAAAGTTCTCCCTATTTCGGGTGCATCACCGGGCGAGTCGCCAATCGCATTGCCAATGGCAAATTCACTCTCGATGGGAAAGAATATCAACTGGCTAAAAATAATGGACCCAATCACCTTCACGGAGGCCTTTCGGGTTTCGATAAGAAAGTTTGGAAAGCCGATCCGATCAATCTCAAAGGGGTCGTCGGGTTACAATTGAAATATACCAGCAAGGATGGTGAAGAAGGTTACCCTGGAAACCTCAATGTCGTAGTCACCTATTCTCTGAATGAAAAGAATGAATGGCGCATTCAATACACCGCCACGACGGACAAAGCTACACCGGTGAATTTAACTCAACATGCCTATTTTAATCTGGCCGGCCACGATAGCGGCGACATCCTCGATCACCAATTAATGATTGCTGCCGATCAGTATACCCCCACGGATAAAAATTTAATTCCCACCGGTAAACTCGAATCGGTCAAAGACACCCCTTTCGATTTCACCACAGCCACAACGATTGGTAAACGGATTAAAGAGATCAAGGCCGATCCGGTTGGTTACGATCTGAACTACGTTCTCCGAGAAGGCAAGGGGCTTCGGTTGGCAGCCCGTGTGACCGATCCGAAATCGGGCCGTGTGATGGAGGTGCTGACTACGGAACCGGGAATTCAACTTTACACGGGGAATTTCCTTGATGGAAAGACGAAAGGTAAGGGGGGCGCTACTTACAAACAATATGGTGGCTTCTGCCTAGAAACACAACATTTCCCCGATTCAATCAACCAAAAGAATTTCCCCTCGATCGTTCTGCAACCCGGAAAGACTTACGAACAAACCACCGTTTATGCGTTCTCAATTCAGAAGTAGTCCCCTTCAAGGAAACGAGCAAAAGGTTTCTGGTCTGGATCAGAAGAATCGGCTCGAACAACGTCGGTCTACCACCAATGAGCGGCCCCACCCTCTACGCCCGTCACGCAACTATGAACTGAAGTTTTTACCATGATTTGATAACGCTCTTTGAGTATCACTAAGACAAAAGAGAACCGTTCAACTCAACCACATGAAGGAGTGAAAATAACCAGCAAATCGACAAATGATAATTATCGATATTTTTGCTAAATGTATTATCTATAGAAGTCTAGAGAATCGTAACAAAAAAACGTCAGTTGTTAGAAAAAACGGGTTTGGAACTCGTTTTACGATTGATTGATTGTTTGATTTATTGATTGTTTGTTTGTGGAGTGGAACTGTATTGTTCTCAGTACAGGGCGAATGCCGTCGTTCGATTCGTCGTCTCGGGTTACTTCTGCAATTGGCTGAGACACAGACTGGTTGCAGATGTGACAAATTCTGAATCAAAGCCGGAGGAGGGTTGCCTCGGTCTGACCGGCGGGTTAATCTAGCCATGTTTCTTGTTTCATAGACATCAGCTAAAGTCGGCGATGGCGATCACTCCCCATCATGCGAAGTATCGTGCCCATGATCTGACCCAGCTCGGCCTCAACCAGATCGAACGTCAGTTCGTGGAAGACCTGAAAAAGGCCCATGACCAAAACAGCTGCTTCTTCGAGAGGAAAGAGTTGTACCTGCTTCGCAATCTGAGTCAAGGACGTGGCGTTGGCTTCTTCGAGGCTGGTAATTTCCATCCGGACTTCAATCTGTGGCTGCTAGTCGACAGCCTTCAGCATGTCATCTTCGTGGCCCCCAAGGGCATCCGCAACCTCGGGCCAACCGATCCCAAGATACAGTTTCACCAAACGATCAAGGAGATCGAGACACGATTAAGCGACACGTCTGTACGGCTCCATTCGTTTATTGTTTCGAACACGCCGTCCCACATAATGAAACGGCTTTGGGACATGGAAAAGCAAGCCACGAGCAAACGACACATCCTTTTCCATGAGGAGGATAAGGATGTTTACATCCACCAACTGTTCGAGATGGTCCTCAATCCCACTGCAATAGAGACGACATCCTGACCACGAATCGAGCCACCTTCGGCCAGGTCCTCCGCGCGGCGCGACTGGCGTAGGGAATCAGCTGCGGAAGTTTGCCCAGTGGGAATTCAAGCGGGGGGTGGGATAGTGGGGTTTCGTCGCGGGAAGATTACTGCCGGTCCCTAACGGTCGCGGCTCAGAAGAATCGAAACGACAGAATACAATGCCCGACAACTAGCGTCGTTGGTTCGAAGGCTCGATCTTATAGAGAAGGGGATTGGAGAGAAGTGAAACAATACACCCAATAGGATTCGAACCAATATACGAATCCTCAGAAAATAATGCTAGCAGCGTCTTAAGCGGCGCAGAATCCGGCGCACTGGAACCCGAACACGCCGAATTATCCTACCTCTGGTCCATCTTGAGCGCCGACCAACGCTGTGAAGTGTTGCAGCAGGCGCGGCGGTTGGCAGAAGGAGGCAGCACATGACCAGCTTCAACCGTGCCGATCTCCGACGTATGCTGCCCACAGGCCTGTTCGACCCGCTGAGCTTGGCTCCGCCAACAGACATATCCGAAAGAGAGTTCACTGCGCTGATTATCACCCTCGCCCAAGCGATCGGCTGGCGTGTGGCCCACTTCCGCCCCGCACAGGGCCGCTCTGGCCGATGGTGTACGCCTGTCCAGGGTGACGGAGCCGGTTGGCCTGATTTGGTACTGGTACGTGATGACCGATTGCTAGTTGCGGAGCTTAAAACTTCTAGAGGCCAACTTTCGCCTCAACAACGCGATTGGTTGCGTGCACTCAATGACGCAGGCGTCACTGCCTGCGTGTGGCGACCAGCAGACTGGCAGGTAATCGTGGGGGAATTGACTTCGCCGACTCACTCATAAGGTGGTCCTAAGTTACACCTAAAAATGATCTGACCCCGATGCGAGTTATAATTGGTGCATGCGAAATGAGCAACTAGTCACCGATAATCTCGATCTCGCTCACTGGGTCGTCCGCCGATGCTTCCCCAACGTCCGACCTCGCACTGCCGAGTGGGAGGAGTATCACGCCATTGCCCTTGAAGGCATCTTCCACGCTGCCACTAAATACGACCCATCGAAGGGAGCAGCCTTCGCAACCTTTGCCGTTTGTTGTGCCAGTCGGTTCATCCTCACGTGGCTCCGCAAGGAGAGCCGTCGCGGCATCACTCGTATCAGCGTGGAAAGGGCAAGAAAAACAAATCTCACCATCACTTCTCTTGATGATGCTGCTGATGATGCTGCTGTGGCTGCTTATGACCCTCTTGCCGCGCATGAGGCCGCCGAGGAACTCAAAGCAATGCAACGCAAGGTAGCTCTTATGGGCTCTCCTTATGTCGAGGTCATGCAGCACGAGTTTTGGGGGCCAAAACTTTATCACTCGGAACTTGTGCGATTAGCGAACAAATACGGGTTCACTTCGGTGCAAGACTTGATCGACGAGACCGTCCAAGAGGTGCGAGGAGTATTATGTAATAGAGAGTATTACAATGGGTGAGAAAACCACCAACGTTAAGAGAAAGAAAACAGGCGGACGCAAGCCCATTTTGAGAGAGCGTGAACTAGCAGCCTGTCTGGGTAGGTATCGCGGGAACGTGTCTGCTTGTGCTAAACATTTTGGCGTGACTCGCACAGCGGTGATCCGATTTATTAACAATCACCCAGAGATGCAAGAACTACACCGAGACGTCAAAGAAGGTCTGCTTGATGATGCTGAGTCAGCTCTAGCCGCGTCTGTCGAAGCTGGTGAGGCATGGGCCATTTGTTTTATGCTCAAAACCCTAGGGAAAAGTCGAGGTTATGTCGAGCGACAAGAGGTCGAGAACGTTGAGCGTGTGTCGATGGTCGTCACCGAGGAGATAGTCGATGGTCAGTCGGGCACAAATCGAAATGACAATCCGCCTGACGCGCCCACAGTATGAGTTCCGTACTGCCCCGCATATCATACGGGGTTTTGTTGGTGGCGTTGGCTCAGGTAAGTCGTGGGTCGGTGCATACGACCTCATCCGCCGAGCCAAAAAGGATCGGCTCTATATGGTGCTTGCCCCGACATACACCCTTCTCGAAGATTCCTCGCTGCGTTCCTTTCGGTCGATCGCCGAGTTGCTCGGGGTCTGGAACCCGCAATCGTGTCGGATGTCCCCACGCCCCTATTGCCGATTACACACAGGAGCGGAATTTATTTTTCGGTCGGCCGATGAGCCAGACCGATTGCGAGGGCCAAACCTGTCAGGCGTGTGGCACGACGAGGCGAGCTTGTGCGACGAGGCAGCGTTTGAGATGGCGATTGCTCGCTTGCGTGAGGCGGGTGAGTTAGGTCGTTATTCGGCAACTTTCACACCTCGAGGAAAAAAACACTGGACGTACAAGGTCTTTGTTGAGAACCAAGATGCCGACACGATCCTTATTTCGGCAACGACGAGGAGCAACATGTTCAACGATCCCAAATATGTTGAAATGGTGGGCAAGAAATACTCGTCTCGGATGCGAGCTCAAGAACTAGAGGGTCAATTCTTAGACGAGCCTGGTCAAATTTTCCGCAGGGAATGGTTTCGGTTGGTCGATGCAGGTCCGGCCTCTGGTCAGCGAGTGCGATATTGGGACAGAGCTGCGACCCAAGGTGGGGGGTGTTACACCGTCGGTGTTCTGATGTGCCGAGGATTCGACGGCTATTTTTACGTTGAGGATGTCGTCCGCCAGCAGCTTTCCACCTACGCACGCGATCAGTTGATTTTGCAAACGGCTCAACTCGACAAGGCAAAATACGGCTACGTCCCGCAGTGGTTCGAGCAGGAGCCAGGCAGTGCCGGTGTGGATGCCTGCCACGCAACCGCCCGACTGCTAACAGGTTTTGCAGTTCAATTTGACAAAGTCACTGGCAGCAAAATAGAAAGGGCCCAACCTTTCGAGGCCCAGTGCGAAGCGGGAAATGTGATCGTGTTGAATCGAAACTGGACTGGTCCTTACCTCGACGAGCTCTGTGAGTTCCCGAACGGCCAAAACGCCGACCAAGTGGACGCCAGCGCAGGAGCATTTGTGAAGCTGGCAGCAATGCACACACCGACATCCGTGTTGCCAATCACGATCCCAGAACAACAGATAGAAGTACCACAACTAGACATGGGAATATTTGGATGAGTCTCTATTCACGGATTAGACAGATCGCAACCCGACTGATGAAACCTGTCGGGTCAACCAATCCTTCTCGCGACCTAATTGATCGAGATGTGGAACTGCCTTGGTTGCAGGAGCAACTCCGAGTTTACGCCTCACAGAGTCGGCTGCGTGGTGTCAACTACGATAACTACACGCAAGAAACAACTGAGATGAGGTTGGCATACCGCAAGTGCCTTGCTGAGCCGACAGTGAAATCGGCACTCCTCGGCAAGATTTACTCGGTCATGGCGTTAAAAATTCGATGCGTCCCTCGCGATAAGACGAACTTACTAGAACACGAGGTAGCAGAGTTTTGCCAATACTTGATGGAAAATGCGACAGGCAAAACGCCGGGGATTATTTGGGCAATACTCTCGGGTGGGTTGCTCGACGGCTTTTCGGTGTGCGAACCGATTCACACCCGCTACAATCACGGGAAATATAAAGGGAAAATCGGTCTGAAAAGACTGAAAGCGAAAGACACTCGGTTGATACAATTTGAAATTGACCGTTTCAAAAACATCACGGCCGTAATCAATCAGGTTGCGGGTGTAACTCGCCTAGACCCCGACGATTTTGTTATATTTCAACACCTTCAGTTATTTGAATCACCTCAAGGTTTGTCTGACCTTCGGGCAAGTTATCGAGCGGTTGAGATGATTGTGCATATCTTGAAACTTCGAGCCATTTTTCTCGACAAATACACAGGACCATTTGTTCACGCCAAAGCAAACGACCCAGCGCTTCGCACACGATTGGCAAATGAACTCAAAGCAGCAAGAGCTCAGGGTGTCCTTGTCACTGACGAGCAAACCGAAATTGCTCTGCTTGACCTTGCTATGAGCGGGACGGCAGATTTTCAATCCGGTCTTGATGACCTTCGCAAAGAAGTGGCTATTGGGATTTCGGGGGCATTCTTGCACATGCTCACCGGCGGAGGGGCCCAGCACCGAGGAAATTCAGAGGTGCAACAATCGACTGTGGATTTATTTATCTGGGCTCTTTCTGTGCAAGTTGAGGCAGTTCTAGAAAACCAACTGTTACCCGATTATGTTCGTTATAACTATGGCAATGCGGTCTCGGTTCCTCAGTGTAACCTTGAAGCTCCTAACCCTGAGTATGTTCTGCAAGAACTGAAGATTGACCAAGCCCTTTCGGATTTGGGCTTTCCTCTCAAATTATCGGAACTGGCAGAACGCACCGGTCGAACACCTGCAATCACACCAGAGGAGTCGGTGCGGGGAGCCATAGCGACCCCGTCAAAAAAATTTGAGTTACTCAGAACACATCAGGAGAATAATGATATATGAAGACGCAACCTATGCCAGTACCCGTGCCGCCTGCCAAGACTGCTATGACAGAAGGTCTTGTCGAGATTTTTTCTGCTGGTACGCTCATGCCTAACGGCAAAGTAGCTGACCTTGAGTTCCTCCAAAAGGTCGTCGATAACTGGCATAAATATCAAGCCAAGCGCCAAGACGGATTCTTCCGAGCTCCGGCGTACCTTATCCCTGCTGCCTCAGTCGCAGTGGGGCACGAGGAAAACTCCTCGATCAACCAGAGCTACGCTGACCGTACCGATCTTCCCGCAGTTGGTTGGCCTGATGACCTGCAAATTGTAGGTGAAAAGCTCTGTTGCCGATTTCGAGGAGTCCCAGTCCCGTTGGCGAGATGGATCAACGCGGGGAACTATTCAGAGATAAGTGCGGAGTTCTATCTCGATTACAAAGGGGTCGGTCCTTGCCTCCGCCGTGTCTCAATTCTTGGGGCAGAGATCCCTAACTGTAAAGACCTTGCCTCAATTCCAACGCTTGTTTATGAACCCGAAGACGAAACCGCACCAAATATCCTCGCTTTTGCAGAGAAGGTAATCAAAAGTAACCACTCAAAAACCATGCAAATTCAAATCGGAGATAAAGTTTTAAAATTTTCGGAGAAGCCTATTATGGATCGCAATCAGCTGCTAGCCGCCCTCAAGGAAGCAGGGGTCGATATATTGTTTGTCAACGAAACAACCCCTAATGAGCTTTTGGCGTCGATGGTGCAGGCACTTCAAATGGCAAAAGCACCTACACAAAACACGGAGCCGGCAAACACCGGCGAAGAACCAAAACCATCCATGACCAATGGTGGCGGGTGCAACCCCGCCGATCCCGTCAAGAATGCCGAAACCAAGCTACTCAACGAGCTTGCTAAATCAAAAGCGTTCTACGAATCTGAAACCAAGCGGCTTCGTGACGAACGTGTTCACGCTGAATGCGTGTTCTTCTGTGAACAACACAAAGACAAAATCTACCCCTACGAGATGGATCCAAAAGTTGGTGTAACGTTGCTAGATCAACTCAAATCGGCAAGCGAAGATAAGGTACTCAAATTCTCGGACAATGGGAAAGAAATCTACATTTCGCCACGCGAGGCTCTCATGGCAACAATTGCCAAACGGCCCGTTATTATCAAAAATCGGGAACTGCTCGAAGACCCCGCAAACTCCCCTGACCGAATGAGCGAGGATGAAAAACGCAGAGCTCTCGCTGCTTCGCCGACTGGATTGGCTGCACTTGCAAGAAAGAAACCCTAACAACACATAAACAAAAGATCGATCAAATAAACACTTGAGGAAAACATGAAAGAAGCAACGGCAAATTACACAATGGAAGGATTGGTTCCTTACGGTCAGTACGATGCGGCAAGTACAATCAACGTGATGCTTCCGGCGTCGAAGTATCTTGCGAAGGGTACAGTACTTGGTCAGGTGGCCGGCAGTGGAACCGCTGTCAATGAAGTTCAAACAGTAACTATTACTGGCTCACCGACGGGAGGTACTTTTCGTCTGCAATACGATGGAGAAACGACATCAGCTATTGCCCATAATGCAACGGCGGCGGCTGTCCAAGCCGCCCTCGAAGCATTGCCATCAATCGGAATAGGTAATGTGGTCTGCAGTGGTGGTACCCTGCCCGGAACGGCCGTTACAGTTACCTTCCAGAATTATTGTGGAGGTTTAAATCACCCACTTTTAGTGGCCATTTCGTCTCTCACGGGTGGGACTAGCCCAGCAGTTGTCGTCGCTAAAACGACTGCCGGTAATCCTGCAGCAGGATTTTTTGATGCCTACGACGACACAGCTACTAACGGCTTGCACATTGCCAAAGCAATTCTTCAATACGATTGCCGCACTGATGCTCAAGGTAAAATCTACTTTGGCCAGCAAAAGTCAGCCGACAACGGAAAGTTCTCTCGAACCGCACCAGCTTTTATTTCTGGAGTGTTTCAAACCAAATTTTTAGTCGGTCTCGATGCTAACGGCGTTACTGATCTGGGCCGGTTGATTTTGGGAAGTTCTTTGTCTGCCGATGCAACGCTTATCAAGATTAGCTAAATGCAACATACTAAAATTAGAACAGAACTAATAGAGGTAACTCGAAATGCCAGATACGATTGTTTTCCCTTCTAATGCAAAGCTCAAAGAAATTGAGCAGGAACTCATCCCGATCCTTACAGAGGAAGACGAGTTGCTAAAACTATTTCCTGTCGCAACCGAAGATACCGACGACATCCAGTGGGAACAGGCCGATAACTATTTTGGCTTGCAAGAAGTCCGCGGTATTGATGGTCAACCAAGTCGAGTCGCTCGAACCGGATTCAAAAAATACCGGATGGAACCAGGTTATTACGGTGAATATATCGAAATTACCGAAAAGGAAATTACCGAACGTCGTCAACCTGGCACACTTGGTGACACCATTGACCTGAGCGACTTAGTGTACAAACGACAAGAACACCTCTTGTCTCGGCGGATTGACCGGCAACGAAAAATGATTGCTGACCTCATTACGACAGGCAAATTCACTTCAACCAACGCGCTTGGTCAGATCATCCACACTGATGAGTACAAAATCAAGACCTTCTCCGCAGGAACCCCTTGGAGCAACCTTGCGACAAGCACTCCTTTGGCCGATATTCGGGCGGCTTGCATCGCAGCCAAACTCGGTCAGTCGGTCAACTTTAACCAGAAAGCTCAAATCTTCATAAACTCAACTACACTGAGTTATTTACTGAACAATTCCAACTCTGCCGACATTGGCGGAAAACGTTTAGAGGGGGGGGCTACCTTTAATTCGGTTGTTGACATGAACCGGATTCTGGCAGCTAATGATCTCCCCCAAATTGTTGAATACCACGAAGGATGGTCAGCCAATGGTTCTAGCTACAGTACCTTTATTCCCAACGGCAAAGCGGTGATTATCGGTGCACGCAAAACGGGTGTTCCGGTTGGCCGGTTGACCATGACCCGCAACGCTAATAATAGTGGGGCAGCCCCAGGCCCCTACACAATGGTTTGGGATTCGGCAGTCAACGGTAACAATCCTGTACCCCGCAAAATCCAAGTCCACGACGGGTTTAATGGTGGTATTGAGCTTTGGTATGGGGGTGCAATTATTTCAATGTCCGTGTAACACCCTGATTGTTTTTGCGTGGGGGGCAACCCACACTTTCCTTTTCACAAACGAGTCCGAGTATGTCAAAAACATATCGAGTCAAAGTCGAAATTTTGCACACAAAATGGAAGGTGGGGGATACCCTCACCGAAAAAGACCTTGAAGGCTATGACATTTTTTGGATGTTATACGGTTCACAGTGCATTGAGGAGGTTGCAGCCGTCCAAGTCTTTCAAGCTGTTCCTACTGGGGCTGGGACGGAAGGCGGGAACGGTGGCTCGGAGAATGTGGTTCCATCTGCGGACAATCCTCCGGCTCCCGCAGCTCCGGTTGCCAAGCCGACAGTCTCGAAGAAATAACTCGAGCGCAGACTCTCCCTAAAATCCAAATGTGAATTCTGCCAATGCCGAGTTTCTTAACCGACGCTGAATTGAAAACGAGCCTAGCGGCAACGTTGAAGGTGGACGAGAGCAGCCTTGCGGCCTATTGGGATACCCTCATCACTGAGTGCAACCAAGCGGCCTATCTGGATGTCCGTGGTGGGATCATCCAACGAGGGTTTAGCTCGGCCCAAGCGGACGCGTGGGACCGAGGCAAAGAATTTCAGCGAGACATCGGCCTGTACTGGCTCTTGGTTAAAGGGGCCGGCCTACATGAATATGACCAAAAATTTATCATGTTGCTGGACCGCCGGGAGGAGCTAAAGTCGGTGTTGATCGAGCTGGCAGGGGGTGCAAATCAAACCCCTGCCGGTGATCCTTCGACCTCTATATTTAATCGATTGGATACCACAAACGACCGCTGGACATTGGAGACCCCGCTCTAATGGCAACGAACTCGGAAACACTCGCAGGTTTGATCTGCGACAAGATTGCTGGAGTGAGTGACTTCACCGGTTGGACGATCGGAATAAGACGTAAAGAGGAAGCGCTGGGGATCTCCAAATTTCCGGCGATCCTGATCGTTGCAATGGAACCCGAGGAGTTGTCGATTGACACCGACAACCGATCCGAGATCGGTTACGGTTACGGGATCATCTTGGCTTACAAGGACGAGGTGGGCCTTGCGACCGATGCTAACCAGCTCCCTGACTGGCAAAGGTTAGCACAACAAGCGGTTTATCACACCGATTACGCAGGGTTCTTGGTAGAGGATGTTGAAGTGCGGCCATCCACGGGGCTGGATTTGAAAGGATTGAAAGAAAATTGCTTGGTGAGTGATTTTTACCTGATGCTCAGTGTACTGGAGGATAGATACACGTGACCGGAAAAAACATAAAAATCCGTATTGGTACGGCCACGCTGCGGACCTACGAGACGACTGTCGAAGAATCGGTGGGCGAGATCGACGAAACCGACGGCGAGAGTGGAGGATATGGCGACTGTGACGATTCCGGCATCCGTCAATGTGACGTGACTCTAAAAATTAACTGGCGTGCTGCCGACGGAGCTCCGCCCAAAGCCGGCGACCTACTCGCAAACGTCCTGATTGCTTGGGACGGTAACACGGCAGTGCCTGTCATTAACAAGCGTCACTTGTTCAACTACTTGAAGGTTCTGCGTGTTACCCCTACAGGAAGCACGCGAGGCAAAAATGAGATCACTGTTGTGTGCAAATCGTCGGGCGTATACAAAGTCCCCGGTGAAGCATGAGATTGTCTGCGATCTCGTGCGGGCCTTGGGACCCGCACGCTCAAAGAAAACACATCACAGAGAGTGGAGCAGTGGCAGCTCATCGGTCTCATAATCCGAAGGTCGCAGGTTCGACTCCTGCCTCTCTGTTTCGCCCAAACAAAGGAAAATCACTATGGGTGTTTCTGCAGCCGCTGCCGGTCTGGGTTCTAAATTCACATTCGAGGGGGTCGAGTACGAACTCCGACCTCTTACCTTTGGCCAAATGGCTCGTATCTCAACGTGGCTCGAAGATCGAGCCCGTGCTGCAATCTATCGTACGGCTGCCTCTGGGGTTTCACAAGAGTTTTTGCGAGGCTTACAAGCATCTTTTTTAGAAGGGGTAGCGGCGGGCAAGTACGAGGCCGGCGGCAGTGTGTTCCGAGAGGCTGACGCCAACGGCAAACTCTCTCGGCTCATTCTCCAACTGATGCTGGAACCTCACCCACAGTGTGAGGAAATAAGCTACAGAATCGAGGCTGACCCTGCCAAGTTTGAGGAGGCTGTTACGCTCTGTCAACAGATTAACGCCAACCCTTTAGCTATCCGGCTCAGGACGCTGCCTGCGAACTGAGCGAATGTGGGAATGCCCCTGAGCCGATCCAAAATATCTATCGAGTGCTCTGCAATGAACCTTATTGCTACCGACCGGATGAGGTAACCAAACTGACACCGTTCCAAGTCTCATTAATCCTGTGTGCCAAGGATAAAAACGGAATGGTTGTTTTGGATTCGCCAAACCAGGCCAATGACGGGCCAACCATTAGCGAATCAACTGAAGCAGATTGGATGCGCGAAAAATGGCGATTAAAAGGACTGTCAGGCTGGGCGTTAGATTGTGTTGTCACAAACGAGCTGAACAGACATGGCAAACAAAACACCAAAACCAAATGAAATGGCTTCCACTTTAGCAGCTGGTGGCACAACGGGCGCTGCGCTTGCTTCTGGTGCTATCGGTGCTATTAGTATTTTCGGGAAGGCACTTGGGCAGGTCAAAAGCGTGTTTATCGACCCAATCATTTCCGCTGCTCAGAATGGATTGCAGACGGGAGTTGGCAAAGGGATGGGGTTAGAAACTCTCGGCCGCTCTGCAGAATACCTCGGTATGGTCCTTGGAGGCATGTTCGCCCCGCAGATTGTTCATGTTTCTGCACTACTTCTCACGTTTGGTGAGAGACTATCTAAGTTTAGCATTGATATAAAAGCTGCAGGTGAGAAGGCTCTCGATACTTACCAAAGATATTTGGGTTGGCTACCTTCGTCACGTATTTTAGGTTTAGATGATTGGAGATCTACAATCAAGAACACAAAAAGTGCGCTCGGAATGGGCGAAAGTGATTATCTAAATAATTTGCGATTGGCAAAAGACACTCTAAAAATGGGGCTTCTCGGTGGTCAAAAAGCTGCCTACTATGATCTGAACAATGTGCGGGAACAAATTCAGTTAGGGTCCCAAGTCGATCCTATGACGCAAAAGTTCCGAGATCTCATCACACAGCAAATTGAAAGACTCGATAAAAATATTGAAGAACAACTAAAAATTCAAAAAGAAGCAATAAGAAACTAAACCCCACCTCCCACAATATTGCAGGAGAATAATACTTTGGGAGGTAAATATGACACTGGCAGTAAAATGGGCCGAAATCGGCCCATCAAAAATCGGCCCGACCAGCGTTTCTTATACAACGCACGTCAACGGGAGTTCCACCCGCGAAAGACTCATAAAGGTCAACTATAACGACTTAGATAAAGCAATAGAGCAATGTTTAGGCTATTCTTATCTAGAAACAACTTCCGGCGTTCCGTATCGGCTCCGCAGGGAGTTGCCTGAATTTTTCCCTTTTGATCTGGACTCTTCGGATCAATCTTATACTTGCAAGACAGTTAATGTTTATCAATTTGGGAAATGGCTCGGTCGCAAAGAGTTCATTGCCGGAACTTTTGGGGCATTGGATACGACCCCTAATGCGGACACTATAGGCGACACCAAACAAAAATTAAATTGGTACAATACTGCATTTCTGAGACTTACCTATGAATCGACCAATTATAACTCTTATAAAACCGATACCGCGATGGTTGATGCAGGGTACACACAAAATGAAAGTAAAAGGTTTTGTTCCTTCCGTTACACACAATCAGCGAAATATTTTAGCGTGCCAGGTTTAACTTTTCATGTAGTAACAGGAGCCATTCCCCCACCTGCTCTGACGTATCCAGTCGGACTAATCGAATCTAAAGGTACTCTAACTGTCACGTGGCACTGCGTCGCTTGGGAGGCCGTGCCAATAAATACCATCCGTTCCGCAATTGGGAAAGTAAATAGCCAGTCTTGGAATTTTTTTGGGAAAACCTATGCACCCGGCACCCTGCTCTGCATGGCACCACAATACAACAGTTACACAATGGCCAATGGCAAGCTCGGTTGTGATGTTGTTTTTACCTTTGAGGAATTCTTGAAAGAACACAACCGGATATTGTACCGTGTTGGAGGTGCCCTCGACTATTATTGGTTAGTCACTGACAGCACTATTTCAACTCCTCCAGTCTACGGTTCGCTACCAGTTGGGAAAACCCTATTCGGCGAGATGAATTTTGACGACCTTTTCAATGTCTCTTTGGGCTAATACATGCAAGCACAAATACCTGAATTCGGTGGTTTTTTTCATCCCAGCTGGAAATTGAATGAATTAGCCCGTTTACTGGTCTTAAACTTTCCGATCGTAGCCCCGCCGCTGGTGCTGGAACAAACACCAGCAGGAGCATTGCTGCGCCTACAAACAGGTGCCGGCTTTGGGTTGGGTACTCTGCAAATTCGTGATCTTTCTGGGGCTCCGAATTACTCTGATATAGATACAATAGTAACCCAGTACTTCACTCTCACAAATCCTTCAACTGGGGTGGTGTTGTTGGTGCCTCAATCAGCTGCGTATGACGTACCTGGCATCATCAACGACGTTGATCAGTATCTAGGTAAAGGGCAAAAGACCGTTGAGATATTAGGTGTCGGGGGCACCTCTGCTGGCCTTTATCCACGTTTACGGCGTGGCAGGTTAATTGACTCGTCGGGAACGGTTACAGACTTGCAATTGGCACTCACTCAATACCAATCCTTTACCGAACGATTTGGGTTTTTCCAGTTGGGGTACTTGAATCTTATTTCAGAGGACGATACAAGCGGAGGTTTGACGGGGCGGAATTTCTCCACGTTTACGAATGCGATCTCCAATATGCAGATAGGAGTTCGTGGATATGGCAACGGGACATCCTTTGGATCATCTGGCCAACTGCCGTATCTTTCTGCGGTCTCCATCCTCGAATTGAGACCAAATTATCTTTCGTCAGCGATCCCCACTTATACCGAACCGGACATGAGTTCGATTAAGTTGGGATTGTTTGTGTCTCCCGACGAAACGAATCAACTACGCCAAGTGGGTATTGCAGAACGATGGCACGCGACGCAAAAATTCTCTGTTAGTACCGGTCTAGGAGGACCGCATTACTATGGCATCACAGATACCGATGCATTAGGGAATAAATTTGCAGGGGGCATCTTTTACGAAAAAGGGACGATCACCTCACTTCCCCCATCTGGGCCGGCAGGAGGAGACCTCACAGGTGTCTATCCCAATCCGTCAGTAGCCGCCAATGCCATCACCTACCCGAAAATCCAGATCGCATCGCCGAACACCGTCCTCACGAGAGCAAGTGCCACAGCTGGCACCATAGGCGAGACGGCACTAGGGCCGTCGCAGCTGCTTGGTAGGGGGACATCTGGCAATATATCCCCGATAACACTCGGTACTGGCCTGTCTATGAGCGGTACGACGCTGTCGGCCACTGGTAGTGGGTCTCCCCCACCGCCTCAGAACTTAACCAGCAGGTGGATCAACTTTAGTACGAACGGCAACGGGCCTCCCCCGACAATTCAGAGTGCGAACGGGTGTGGGCTAGTATTCCTAGGACCGCTTTCGTACCGTGTCACGTATGCAGCGACAGCTGGCCCACCAGCAGTGTTTGTGACACCAACCTTTTTGGCGAGGGCAAATATCACAAACATTGCAACAACGTTTGTCGATTTCACCATTTTGCTAAACACCCCTACTGACCAACCGGCTGTCTCAGTATTGGTGTTGGGATTTTAAGCATCAGGACCTGCTTCGTCCGGTTGCCCATCGCTTGCAACTCACCTAGAAAACAATTTTTTTTTGCTTAGAATTACAAAATTCTGTTGTTTTGGATGGTTTCTATGGCTTCAAACACAGCTGCCAACCTTGGTTTTGAATCACAACTTTGGGCCGCAGCGGATGCCCTGCGCTCCAACATGGACGCGGCCGAGTACAAGCACGTCGTCCTCGGCTTAATCTTCCTCAAATACATCTCGGATGCCTTTGAGGAGAAGCACGCCGCGTTGAAGAAAGAGGCCGCCAGCGGGGCCGACCCGGAAGACCCCGACGAGTACCGCGCCGTGAACATCTTCTGGGTGCCGCCCGAGGCCCGCTGGTCGCTCCTGAAAGCCAACGCCAAGCAACCGACTATCGGCAAGATCGTCGATGACGCCATGCTCGCCATCGAGCGGGACAATCCGACGCTCAAGGGCGTGCTGCCCAAGGACTACGCCCACCAGAGGCTCGACAAGCAACGCCTCGGCCAACTCATCGACCTGATCGGCAACATCGGCCTCGGCGACAAAGAGAACCGCTCCAAGGACATTTTGGGCCGCGTCTACGAATACTTTCTCTCCGAGTTCGCCAGTGCGGAGGGGAAGAAGGGCGGCCAGTTCTACACGCCCCGCTGCGTCGTCCGGCTGCTCGTCGAGATGCTCGCCCCGTACAAGGGCCGCGTCTACGACCCGTGCTGTGGCTCCGGCGGCATGTTCGTACAGTCCGAGAAGTTCATCGAGGAACACGGCGGCAAGATCGGCGACATCAGCGTCTATGGCCAGGAGTCGAACCACACGACCTGGCGGCTGGCCAAGATGAACCTCGCCATTCGCGGCATCGACTCGAACCTCGGCAAGGAGCACGCCGACAGCTTCCACCGCGACCTGCACCCGGACCTGAAGGCCTGTCTCT
>JAOAAA010000129.1 GCA_026419115.1 Gemmataceae bacterium | reverse complement strand
CTTCCAGCCAAGTCGCGGGGCTTCTTCTTACGGTGGATCGTCTGAAATTAGGTGAAAATTTCCTAGAGGATTATCGAAAAGGGGTCGAAAGTGTGACCGTAGAAGATGTGCAGAAAGTCGCGCAAAAATACTTGCACCCAGATAAAATCCAAATCATTGCGGTCGGGGCCATCGATCAAAATGGCAAACCCTTGAAGAAGGATTCCAAATAACCCCAAAATCCTTGCAAGTCGGTCCAGTCTGCCAGTGCATTGACATGGCTCTTGAAGAAGGATTCCAAATAACCCCAAAACCCTTGGGGCAATCTCGTTCCCCTTCGACGAGATTCGAACAACATTCTATTGATTTCGATTGGGTCAAACGAAAGATACCCTATTGAGAATGAGACTAACGATCTCTACGGGGGGGGGGCTTTCTTGAGGTGGGCAGCCCGTTTTTACCGAGGTCCACCGTTTTAGCACCCACCCGCGGGAGAGTGAAATCCGAAGGGTCGGTCGGGAGGTTGACTTGCGGATCGCCAATAATTAGCGTCAACTTGGTATCAAAAGCAGGGTAATCGAGCACGATATATTTCGGCACAATCACCGTTGTGGGATAATCCCCACGCCCCGAGGTGGATCGTAAACGATGCACTTCCTTGATCTTGGCCGAGGTGATGAGTTTCCCCGATTTATCGTAAATCGCCCGTTCAAAAACCTGTGGGGCGTTACCCGTTGCATTGTCTCGATACATCGAAATCACTTTTTTAGCCGGTTGACCTTGGAAAGTAATCTGTTCGGTGAGGCGCAAGATTCGATCTTTCCCGAGGGTATCTTCTTCGAGAACGAATTGATCAGCCGATCCGACAGGGGCCATTCCCAAAACTTCTAATACCCATTCGGGTTGAAACGGGAACGGGAGATCGACCCCTTTTTCAAAATCCTCATAGGAACAATGGAACAGAGCATTAGAAGGATCGCGTTTGATCCAGAACCAGAAGCGTTCCTCGTTCGATCCTGCAATCACCTCGGTTCCCAAGGCCGATCGACCAACGAGTGAAAAACGTCTGGGTTTATCGCAAATGATTTTGGCATCGAGACTGTAATTATCTCCTTGCGGCGAGACAGTGAAGGAGACGTTGCGCGAACGAATCGATTGAATTTTGTCGGCTTCGCGATTCAGGTAATTCACGAGTTTGGCCGCATTGGGTTTCTCGTCGGAATCGTTTTTGATGAGGGCATCGGTCTTAGCGGGGGGTGGGGCCGAACGAAAGAATTGGCACCCCGTTAGCCCAAGCGATAGGGCCATCCCCGTAGCCGTGATTCGACGAATAAAATTCATGGGTTTGGGTCTCGCAAGGGGGTCCGGTTAACTCCAGCCCAAAACGGCAAAGACCTCATCCTGAGCTTTGTCGATTTGGTCCTCATCCAATCTCGGATCGGGTATCTCATATATCTTTTTCGTCTTATAATCGCGCAGAACCAGTATCTCTTGCCCATCTTTCTTGAGTAAATCTTCAAAACGTAACCGTTTTTTCCTCATGAGCAGCAGAGCAACGATATAGCGGAAATTCGTTTTACTCGGATCGGGATTGTTCGAGAGATGCTCTAAACAATCGACCAGTACTTCCTCATTCACAACTAGTTTGGCTTTTTTGCCCTCTTCCGGAATTCGACTGATCCAGAAGGCAATTGGTTGGAGTGAGGCCGAAACATTTGCCCAAGCCTGTAGGCTATAGTCCCGCCGGACCAACTTCCCTTGATCCTCAAACAAAGCCGAGACAAACTTTTCGTTTGGTTTGAGTGCTGCACCGGTCAAGGCACAAACCCGAGTCGGAGCCTGTATTTGGTATGTGGACATGCTGCCTCCAATTCATCCTATCGGGGAAGTCCAGAGGCCGATTTTGTCAACTTTTCCAATTGTTCCTGAATTTCCTTTTTTACCAAGTCGTTCCAACCGTTGGCGATGTAACGAATGATTCCCTCGCTATCGAGCAGGATCAACACGGGTGTGGATTCTAGGCCATGCGTTTTATAGGTTGCTACACCATCATACAAAGGGAAGTCCAGCTTGAGTTCTGCCTTTTGTTTTAAGGCATCGCGGATTTCTCCAATTGCAAGGGGAATTACCTTTAAGCCAGTCTTATCAGAGCTTTTGAGGAACGTTTGACAGAGTGAAAGAACGTCGGCGGCAGTTCCCGTCGAGGGTTGGTAGTAGGCCAATAAAACGGGTTTGCCCTGCAAACGCGAGAGTTTGTACGAAGGCCCTGCAGTGAGATCGACAAACGTCACTTCGGGCAAGGGTCTTCCTAGAGAGAGGATCGGAGCCGATTCTTCCGCAATCACCGTAGGAATTTTCCCCTCGGCGGCGGCGTTGGCTTTTCGGCGAACCGCCACCGATGCTTCTCGGTATGGGGTATATTCCCCTGCAATGTGTTCGGTTGTATAATTCTCGATTTTCTTGATTAACGCCAAATACCCTTTATTTCCACCTCGTCCCCCCAAGGCGAGCAATCGATCCAGCTCTGCAGTAAAGGCGGCCGCATAAAGGGCTTCCGATTTCCGATGATCGTGCAACCGGCCCGAGTAGGTCACCTTCTTGGTCTGTTCCAGCTTCAGTTGCGATCGGAAAGCAAATTCATCCGAGCCGGGGTCCCGATGTTCAATGGTTCGTTCTAATTTCAAAGCAATCATCTGACCGGCCAGAAAATGGGCGGTTTCTCGTCTTGACCATTCTCCGGGACGACTTGGCCCTTTCAGAAAATTCGGCGTTTCTTGAATACCAGTGATTGAAACCGCAGGAACCCCCCCCACGGCTTCGCCTACTCCCACCCGCCAAGTGATATCGGGGCGGCCTTCTTCCTTTTTGATCCAAGAAGTTCCGGCCCTGAGGCTATCTGGTAATTCCAAAATCACACCAGCTTCATAGATAGGTAACCCTTGGAGGGGGACCAAAGGCCAAGGGCGCGTTTCCTTGGGGGCATCGGTATCGTAGGGCGAAAAAATTCGAGAAATCGCACCGGATTTATCGACTCGGGCTAGCTCGATTCGCACCACTCCGGGCGGCGGCTCTTTGGAACGTGGATCGGGCTTGGCAAAAATGCGCGAAAACAAGGCCACTTCGGCCCGTGTATCGTTCGAGTCGATCACATACAAGAACAATTCGACATCATACCCACGAAATGCCCGAACCCCTGGACGATACGTTGCTTCGGTGTAACTTCCGGACCAACGAAGTTCAAGTCCCTTGGGGAGAACCGGTTGTGGCTCAGGTGGAGTGCCTAATAAACTCCCAAGCATGAGTAACGATAGCGTTCCCATCCCATCCTCAAAAGGTTGGTTTTCGTAAGGTCGAATGGCGCGGGTTATACCTTAATTTGAAATTCGGGCAAGATGAGTTTCTTGTTCACGATGGTTAAACGGTTCAAGATGTATCTTGTATGGTTGAATGATTTAAGTTGGGAAAGAATCATTCAACGGCCCGAGTCGTTTTGATTTCAAAGTTCAAAATAGGACAATGGGGACGCTCCGAAAATTGAGTGGTCTCTGAGGGATAAGGTGGCTGTTCAGCCTCGAAAGGCTTGTTATTCGCCGAGGTAGGCGGCCTGAACTCGCGGATCGTGTAAAAGTTCCTGAGCCGCGGCCGACATGGTCACAGTGCCTGTTTCTAGAACGTAACCCCAGTGAGCAATTTTCAAGGCCAAACGGGCATTTTGTTCGACCAGCAGTACGGACATTCCTTCACGGTTCAGTTCCTGAATGGCATCGAAAATTTTCAGAATAATCATCGGGGCTAAACCGAGGGATGGCTCATCGAGCAATAACATTTTGGGACGGCTCATCAAAGCTCGGGCAATCGCAAGCATTTGTTGCTCCCCCCCCGAGAGGGTTCCCCCCAGTTGCTTTTGCCGATCTTTGAGGATGGGGAACAAGTGATAGGCTTTTTCAATATCTTGTTGAATGCCTGCTTTATCGTTGCGAGTAAACGCCCCCATTTCGAGATTTTCTTTGACGGTCAAGCGTGGAAAAATTTTGCGACCTTCCGGCGATTGAGCCAGCCCCATTTTCAATATCTGATGGGCAGGCGTTCGGTGAATTGGTTGCCCATTGAAAAGAATCTCCCCTTTTTGGATAGGGACGCAGCCAGAAATCGTCATCAACGTGGTGGTTTTTCCCGCTCCATTAGCGCCGATGACTGTGACGATTTGTTTGGGTTCCACTTTGATGGAGATTCCTTTGAGAACCTCGATCACACCATAACTTGTATGAACCCCTTTGAGTTCGAGAATCGGTTGCGACATGATTAGCTGACCTCTTCCTTGCCCAAGTAGGCTTCAATTACTTTGGGATTATTGCGAATCTCCGTTGGGGTTCCTTCGGCAATTTTGATTCCATACTCCAAGACGGCAATCCGGTCGGAAATCCCCATCACCAAATTCATATGGTGTTCAATGAGAAGGACGGTGTAACCCAAATCTCGAATTTTGCGGATCAGACCCATCAGATCAACTGTCTCACGAGGATTCATGCCCGCAGCCGGTTCATCGAGCAAAATTAATCGCGGATTACATGCCAAAGCACGGGCGATTTCTAATCGTCGTTGGTCTCCATAGGGGAGATTTTTGGCCAATTCGTTATGGCGTGTCCCGATCCCAACAAAATCGAGTAATTCATGTGCTTTTTGAGTGGCCCGTTTCTCGCTTTTGCGGATCGAAGGAGGAATAAAAAAGTTGGTGAGGAAATTCCCTTTCAGCTCACGATCCATGCCGATCAACACATTTTCTAGGGCCGTCATATTTTGGAATAATCGAATGTTCTGGAAGGTTCGGGCTAATCCGCCGCGAGCCACCACATCAGGCGTGCGACGGGAACGATTCCACACTGCAAAATATCCCAACGTGGCGAACAAGAACCCCACTGAAAAGGAAATGCTCACGGTTTCGGAGCGTTCCGAAAGGTATGTCATCGCGTTTGACCAAGCGACCTGTTTGGGGAATTTCTGTTGCCGATAGGCCGCCGCCGTATCTTTGATAGTCACTTTCCAAAATTGATTGACATCAATAGCAATGAGGGTCAAAAAAATCCCTGTAAGAATCCCGATCAAGGCCCCTTTCAGGGCCGTCCAGATGGTGAACGGCAGGCGAATCCGGTGCCCTTCAAATAGAACATGTCCTGAGGTGGGGCTATAGATACCGGTCACGGCATTGAACAAAGTGGTTTTGCCAGCTCCGTTGGGGCCAATGACAGAAAAAATTTGTCCCCGTTCCACATGGAGATCGACCTCATTGACGGCAACAAGGCCCCCGAAACGCATCGTGACTTTTTGAACATCAAGCATAGGGTAAGGTCATCTATTTAGTTTCGTTTCTCAGGAATAATTCCATACGGACGGAACCGCATCATCAGTATCAAGACCAGTCCGAAAATCATGTAGCGCCAACTCGAAAGTTTGAAGTAAGGTTTGTCGGGCAGTTGGCTCAAAACATCGCTGAGTAATCGCGTGCCGATTTTATCGTAGCCCAACAACAAAAGCACCCCGACGAGCATGCCAGTCCGGCTGCCCATTCCACCGAGAATAACGCTCGCCAAGATAATCACCGAGACGTTGAACGTAAACGAAACTTGAGGTTCGGTGGTGTTCGTGCTGTGAACGGCAAACAAACATCCCGCAAGGCCAACGATTCCCGAACCAATCCCAATGGCCATGAGCTTCAGTTTTGCAGGGTTTAAGCCCATCGCACTGGCAGCCAGTTCATCTTCGCGGATCGCAACAAAGCCACGCCCAATTCGAGATTTTTCGAGGTTGCGTAAACCCAAGAAAATCAAAAGCAGCAAGCCGAGACAGATGTAGTAAAAAATGGGGAAAATACGCCACTTCCCCACAAGATCAAGGCTTTGTTCCAGAGAACTCAGGAACTCCGGAAACAGAGGAGGGCGTAAATTCTGTAGGGTTTTTTTTCCCCCCGTAATATGTTCAAACTCCTTCAGTACAGTCACGACAATTTCGCAAAATCCCAAAGTGACGAGTGCAAAATAATCCCCTCGTAAACGAAGAACCGGTGCGGTTATCGCCATGCTGATGAGGGCAGTCACAACGGTTGAAATAATCAAAGTGATCACAAAACTTTGTTGGAAGGGAAAGGCCTCGGTCACGAGAATTCCCGTGCAAACCGTCCCGATGCCATAAACGCCAGCAATCCCTAAATGCAACAACCCCGTGTAGCCAATGATGACGTTCAGCCCTAAGGCCAAGATCGTGAGGATCAACAATTCCGTGACGAGATTCGAGGGAATCCCCAGCTGACCTAGGGGCAAATTTGGCACCAAGAACAACAGCCCAAACACTAGCACAGCCACCACGGACGAGGCAGAGAAATACTTCATTAGACTTTCTCCCGCACACGAGTTCCCAGAATGCCCGAGGGCCGGAATACAAGCAGAATAATCAAGGTCCCAAAGATGCAGGCATCCACCCACGCCCCCCCGATATAAACAGCGCCTAAAGAATAAATCAGGCCGATCAGAATCCCGCCGAGGACGGCACCGGGGATACTACCGACCCCCCCCACCACCGCAGCGGTGAAAGCATAAAGCCCGTTTTTGTAGCCCATGAGATAATCGATGGTTGTGATTTTCAAAGTGAAGACCACAGCGGCAAGACCAGCAAAGATTCCCCCAAGGGCAAACGTCAGCGCAATGACGAACTCCACATTGATACCCATCAGACGAGCCGCGATCGGGTTTTGCGCGGTCGCTCGCATCGCTTTACCGATTTTGGTGAATTTCACCAGCAAGGCAAGGCCCGTCATGGCAGGAATCACCGTACCAATGAGGAGAATATCAGCCCAAGTGAGCCAAGAACGACGGGGCCTCGTCAGTTCCTCACTCGCTTCATTTGAACGAGTAGCGTTTTCCGTTTCCCGATTGGCAGATGATTGGTTTGTTTCGCTTGGCAGAAGTTGTGCTTGAATACTTTTCGGTGAGGTACCAATCGCCATTTGCCCCACATTAATCAGCACGAATGAAACCCCCAAGGCTGAAACTAAAGGGACCAATCGCGGGGCTTTCCGTAACGGTCGATAAACCAAATAGTTGATGGTGATGTTGAGCAAGCTACAACAGATTGGAACAATCAATAGCAGTAGCGGAATAAAGATCAGGGAGGTCGGATACTCGGGGGCAAACATGCAGAGAAAATAGGTCAGCACACAACCAAGCATGAACACATCGCCATGAGCAAAATTCACTAATTCGATAATCCCGTAAACCAGTGTGTAACCCAGTGCAATTAAGGCAAAGAGTGCCCCCATCAAAAGCCCATTCAGAACATATTGACTAAGGGATTGGAAAGAGAATTCTGCAAAAAGACAAAGGTCCATTGGCTTCGTGAAAGATTATTGTTGAGAAATAAAAAACCAACTCCGAGCAGAACTTTATTTGGCTCCGTTGATTTCCTTATAGGGGACGAACTTACCATCCTTCACTTGACTGACGGTAAAGATTTGTTGGGTGGTATCCCCCTCTTCGGTAAAACTCCATTTCCCAATCGCACCGGCTGAAAAATCCTTGGTACCCAAGACCGCTTGGCGGATAGCATCCCGATCCTTTTTATTCACCTTTTTGATCGCTTCGAGCGCGACTTTCGCGGCTTCGTAACCATAAACCGCATAGGCTTCCGGTTCCGTGTTGTATTTCTGTTTGTAGCGTTGCACAAATTCTTTACCGGCTCCCTCTAACGCACTAGGGTCTTTCCCTCCGAAGGTCACGAACAATTTGCCTGCTTCGACCTTACCCACCGATTCAATAAACGCATTTTCGTAACATCCGTCGGGGCCAATCATGATACAGTTGGGGATTTTTTTCAACATATCCTTGGCGATTTGGCCCCCCTTCGATTGGGTTGTTCCTCCAAAATAAATCACCTCGGGCGGACCATCCTTGACGTTGTTGATTTTTTCCATCAAGGCCCCAAATTCTTGTTGCGACACATTGATCTTATCCGAGCCAAGAACTTGTAGCCCTAATTTTCTCGCTTCGGCTTCAAACTCGTTGGCGACCCCTTCACCGTAGCGCTCGTTGTCATTCAGCACATAGACTTTCGTCTTTTTCAATTCTTCTTTCACAAAACGGGCAGCGATCGGCCCTTGCACATCATCAGTGGGAACCACCCGACAGAAATTGATTTTGCCCGTAGGGCGATAAATTCGGGGTTCATCGGGATTGTTAGGATTTTTCTTGGTCAAACCCGTTGCCGTTGCGGCAGGGGAGATCATCACGATACCGGCTTCGTTCAGGATCGGCATCGACACAGCCGCTGCCCCCGAGTTATAGGGGCCAATGTAAACCATCACATCGGGATTTTCTGCCGCTTCTTTTGCGTTGGCGGTTTCGGCCGAGGCGGTCCATTGACCCGATGACGCTTCGGCATCGTCCTTATCTAGGTAGACAATCTCAAAATCGCCGATTTTTCCACCGTATTCCTCGATCGCCATCTTGATACCGTTAACCATCGTATCGGTTTGACCCTTGGCGCTACCGGTTCGGGGAAGGCTTGAGATAATGACGATTTTGTTCGAGCCACTATTTTTGGGGCAGCCCACCGATGGGAGGCAAATCCCTACAATTGCTAACAATTTTAAGAGACGGTACACTCGTACAACTCCCCACATTTGAGATTAGTTGAAGAAGATGTTAGGAAGGTTCTACCTAGTGTCAACCGATTCTCGGCCACTTAGCCACTTCTTTTCAGGATTTACCTGCGGGAGCGTCGGATTATCCACAGAGAGCGTTTTTGACTGGTGCTGGGGTAGGGTTTGATTTCCCAGCACAGGGATAGACTCGACTCCTCGAAATAGGGATTGACTCTACTTCTCGGTCAATTGATTCTATTTCTCGAAATAAGGTTTAAGATCAATCCGGATCGGTTTCTTCTTGCTGGCCGATTCACTCCCCCCAAAAGAAAGGTGCAGGACACGTTCAACCGGTTCAAATACCATCGTTTGAATCGTATTTTGTCCTTGGTTCACGCTATCCATGGCGGCATACACGTCAGCAACACCCAATTTCTTGCCATTTGCTTGAACCTTGGCGAGGGCATCGTAACGGGCACATTTTTTGTTGACACACAAAGGTTCCGTGCGAAAGTGATTGGTGCAACACGTCACATTCTCTTCGGGTGAGCGTCTCTCTAAACTTTTCGGGGTTACTTCCAAAACGCACCCCCCTTTTATGTCACACACAGTGAGGCAAAAATACGTTGTTCTCTGAGCTTGTTTGAGGAGTTTTTCGGCTTCATCTACCGTGCTGCATTCCTCCAGAATTCGGCGAAACAAGAGCAGCATCGGGGTTCCTAACAGATTCGGGGTTTTGGCCTGATCCTTCGAGACGGTGATTTCGTTAATCGCCACACAAAGCCCCGACTCATTCATTCCAGAAATACACCCAACCAAACAAGGAAGAGTGACCAGCGCCACCGCTTTTTTTCCTTTAGTTTTGGCCACATACACTAACGTGAAATCGCCGATCTCCTCATAGGGGGGCCAATCCAAATTGCGAGCAAACAGGGGTTGACCTAAGGCCGATCTTTCCGGTTGAACAACAAGCGTTGAGCAACCCCCAATTTTGGTTTGATCGGGAATCAGGTTCAACGCGATGAGCAGATTGCGATCGACCCCCGATTGTTTGGCCGCAGCATCAAGTTCGACCCGTAAATCCTTTGGGAAATTACCAGTGGCCAAGGGGGCAATTTTGAGCAATTGGGGAAACGATTCTTGCCAGCCGAGTTTTTCAACATAACTATCGACTCGGCTGAGTAATGTTTTTTTCGCCTGTTTGATCGCGAGCTCGCCAAATTGTTGACCGACTTCCTCTGGTGTTCCATTCGCCACCACAATCGGAATCCCCGACTCATATTTGAGATAGCCCGTAGCAAATTTCTCGGCAGAATAGCGGGGCTTTTTTAAGTCTTGCCCAACCAACTGAGACGAGAAACAAACTACCATCACCATGGCCAAGCTACGCATGAATTCCCCTTTTCTCTTAAAATGTGTACTTTGCGGATCAGTTTAGAACTAATCAAAGGTTGACGATCAATACAAAACGCATCAAAATTTGCCGATCAGTATAGCACGCTTCGAAAAAAAAGCGAGACAGAATTCCATCCTGTCCCCCAGAGAAGATGTGAGATGGGATTTTCTCAGTACCATTTTTGCCCGTATGAAATCACCTTGCCTGAATGAAATGACGAGTCTCGGAATGGGGATGATCTTGCCTTCATGATGAATTGGCCCTCCTTGTTGGAACGATGAGGGGCCGCCCGCTGAAAATCATATCTTCGATCGCTGGGAATCTATCTCTCGGAGAGTCTTGGGTCGGGGCCAATCTTGCGGAACAACCCCGATCGGGTCGGTAGCGGATCGTTAAAATAACGGAAGCGGCTTGTAGGCTTCGCCCAAAATGTCCCGACTAGGAACGCCAAGCCATTGATCCAGAAGGGTTGCATAAATTTCTCGAAAATCGATCGAATGTTTCAGGTTCCCATTATCGAGATCATTCAAGTCGGGATGTTTACCAATGACCCCTCCTTTGAGTTTGCCACCGACAACAAAGACCGGTGCCCCTGACCCGTGATCGGTGCCTTTACTTCCGTTCTCTTTAGCGCGGCGACCGAATTCCGAGAAGGTCATAATCAGCAAGCGGTCTTTGTGTCCCCGAGCAGAAAGGTCTTTGTAGAAAGCGTGGATCGCGGAGCTGACCTCATTGAGCAAACTGGCATGGGCACCGGCGACTCCACCTTGGGAAGCATGCGTGTCGAATCCATCGATCGAGACATAGAAAATCCGTGACCCTAAACCGGCATCAATCAACTGGGCACAGAGTTTCAAACGGTTTGCCAATCCCGTCGCAGGGTAGGGAACCTTGGGAGTGTAATCTTTGCCGATCTCCTTGAGTTTGTCGGTCGAAGAATAGGTGTTCAGGGCCGTCCGCCGAACAAAATCTAACATACTCGGGCCTGTGCTGCTTCCCACTTTGGCGGACCCTTCGAGTACCGGTTTTTGAGCGCTCTCACTGAGTCTCAATTGGAAATCTTCCAGCGATTTGATGCTCGGCACACGGGCGGGGGCACCATTCAAAGCCAAAGGAGAGCTTTCGTTGCCTGCTGCCACATGAAACGCCGGCGAGTTCATATGTTTCAGGGCTTTGCCGATCCAGCCTTCGGTTAGACTCTCGGCGGTACTGGCAGCATGCCAAATATCCATCGAGCGGAAATGCGATTGGCTGGGGTTGGGATAACCCACTGCTTGGATCACCGAGAACGCTTTGTCCTGATAAAGCTCTGCCAAACCTTCTAGCGAAGGATGCAATCCTACTTGATCATCGAGTTTTTTGACCTTATCGGCAGGGATCGCGATCGTCGGGCGATATTTGCCATAAGTGGGGTCTTTGTAGGGAATCACAGTGTTCAGGCCATCGTTCCCCCCTGTGAGTTGAACAACAACTAGAATGGTATCTTTGGCCCCCTTTTGGTCTGCCATCGGGGCAGCAAGGGCGGTTTTTGCAAGAAAAGTCGGGAGGGTCGAACCGATCCCGATCAGACTCGACGTTTTTAAGAAATCACGGCGGTTGGTCATTATCTTCTCCGGTTAGATTACTCAGTTCATTCAGAAAGTTTCGTTTGTTCCGTTAGCTCAGTTGGTATTCCGGTAGGCTCATGATGAGATGGGCCACCCCGATGGCTTTTTGGGTATTTCGTTCTGTCTCGTTGCTGTACAGACCTTTTTGATGGGCGTTTTTGGCATAATCGGTGATTCGATCTCGGGCTTCCTCGGGAATGTCCCCTTGCAGAAACAGATCGACAAAGAAATTCACCATTTCCACGCTGTCGAGTTTGCGGTACCGAGAAGCCAAGGCAAAGGCGGCGGCCGGTCGGCGATAATCGGCCGGTCGGCGGCACAGGTCTAGGGCAAAATTTTGTCGGTAGAGTAGGGTTTGGGCATTGAGCCATGTTTCGCCGCCGTCCCAACCTTTGACCGAAGGAGGATGGAATAAATGTTGCCCCAAGGCTTCTGTGGCAGCTTGTAAATTCACCGAGCTGCCTGCGGCACCGAGTCTCCCTTCCAGAGCTTTAGCGGCCCCTGTGACGAAATCGACCGGCGGTTTGATACGGGTTCGATAAGCCACCGGAGAGAAGAACAGATTGGAACGCAACATCGTTTCCACAACCTTGCCGAAATTCCAATCTTTGGCAAACGATTGTGCCAAAGG
>JAOAAA010000128.1 GCA_026419115.1 Gemmataceae bacterium | reverse complement strand
ACACAGGTGAAGGATGATTACTTTGAAGGGTCCGAACCGTGCCATAACAAGTTTGCGTGCTTTTGAAGATACCCACGAGCGCATAATAATCCTTCTGTGGGATGGGGTCGAATTTGTGATCGTGGCAACGGGCACATGCCACCGTTAATCCCAAAAAGGCTTGCGTTGTGGTATCGATCTGCTCATCAATCAAATCCATTTGGAATTGGAGAGGGCTTCTTTCATTATGGGATTTCGGACCAATCGCAAGAAACCCCGTGGCTACGAGCAATTCCGCTTTGTGTTGATCATCCTTTGCAGGTAAAAGGTCGCCGGCAAGTTGCTCTTTGATGAATTGATTAAAGGGTTTATCGGCCCGATACGAATCGATGACGTAATCACGGTAACGCCAAGCATGCGGATAGATGATGTTCGCGGCCTTCCCGCTCGATTCCGCATAACGGGCCACATCCAACCAGTGCCGGCCCCAATGTTCGCCAAAAGCCTCCGATGCCAAAAGCCGATCCACGACCTTCTCGGTGGCATTGGGTGATTTATCGTTCAAATAGTTATGAATCTCTTCTGTAGTGGGAGGCAGACCGATCAGATCGTAGGTCAAGCGGCGGATCAGAACGGTCTTTTCCGCATCCGTTACCGGTTGCAATCCCTTGGCTTCTAAAAGACTGAGAACAAAACGATCGACCTCGTTTTTCGGCCAAGAGGCGTTATTGACCTTGGGCGGTTCCGATTTTTTCGGTGGTTGGAAGGCCCAAAACTCGCGTCCCTTTTCGATGTCGATGGTTTTGGCAACGACTTTGGCTCCGTCACGCGGGTCGGGGGCTCCCATCGCGATCCATTTCTCGAAATTGGCAATGACCTCTTCTTCCAATTTTTTCTTGGGAGGCATTTTGAGATTGGCATCGGTATGATACAGGGCCTTCAGAAGTAGGCTCTTTCGAGGATCACCGGGAACGACGGCAGGGCCTGTGTCTCCCCCTTTGCGGGTGGCTTCTCGCGTGTCGAGTGCTAGGCCCCCCTTGAGTTTATTATTCTCGCTCGAATGGCATTCCAAACATTGACCCACGAGCACGGGCCGAATGTGCTTCTCGAAAAAGGCGATTCCTTCGGCAGTCGCCTTTGGTTCTTCTTTCGGTGGGGAGTTACCCGTTTTTTGATCCTTCTTGAAGAATCCTTTGAAATCCCCTTTGCCAAATGGGCCTTTGAATTTGTTTGCTGGATTCTCTTTATCCATGGGGGTCTGAGCATAACTCAAGGTACCGAGGATAAAAAGTAAACAGGAAAAACCAAGCCATCTTCTCATAAGAAATGCCTCCGTCGGGCTTCTTAGGATAACACTACCATGATGGGATTATTACAGCTAGAAAAAACTGCCCAAGTCTCATGATTCTCTCACGATTATTAGAATTCGCGAGGAGAATTCGTCACTGCGGTAAAGTGTGGGATGGTTGAAAATACTTGCTGATCTCACCGGTAACAATTGGTTACACTTAGGCGATACCCGTTGGTTCTCAAAAATGAGATCAGAGTGGAGGAATGGCTTATCGGCCCGAATCTTCTGGCGGAGTGGGCATGAGTGCCCGACGGGCTTCGCGAGTGGTTAATGGTTCCCCTTGACTGAGCGATTCTCCCACCGTGAAGAAACGAACTTCGTTCGGGAAAAATAGGGGGCCAAGGAAAGCGAATGCAGGAGGCATACCAGCTTTGCGTCGTTTATCAAAGTCGTCATCCACTGGTTCAACGTACATCCCCAATGCCGTGAGTTTTCGAGGAACGAGCCGAGCCAAGTTATTCTTTTCTCGGGAACCAACGATGATATAAGGACCCGTTGGATGAAGGGGAACCCGAGTGTTCTTCTCATAACGGAACGATTCCACTTCGATCTCACCGGTTGGAGATTGCATGATGTTGTACTCATGCTTATTGGCCCGATCGAACAACGTGATGAGGCAACGACCATCCGCCTCGGCAAAGGCTGCCGTCAACACGATATAGGGTAGATAATTCTCTCCGGGAGGAATCGGTTTTTCTTCCTTCTTCTCTTCTTTCTTGATCTCTTTTTTCTCTTCTACCTTTTCTTTTTTCGGTCGTTCCGGTTCGACTTTGGTGGGGCCGTAGAAGATGTCCTTCCAAGCAATCATTCGATAATCACGGGGAGGGTTCGCAGAAATATCCGCCACCAGGAATTGGCTACCGCTATTGTTCTCGACCGAAGCCCGAGTATGAGCCACCGCACCGACACCCGAGAACGCCATTCCAAGAACTCCGGGAACCGGTAACAAGGTTCCGCGATTGTCGGCATTTTCCAGAACGATGGCTTCTACTTCCATTGTAATTTCCAAGGTTCTTGCCGAATCCTTGGACGATTTACTAGTGATCGAAGTGGTCCGCGTGGTTTCCAAGTTGCTGCGTTTCACGGTCATTTTGCGGATCGAGTGCAACAACGGTTGTTTGTAAAATAATTCAAGGAACGCAACGAGGGATTTCTCTTCCCCCCGCACATCAATGGTATATTCCAATTTGGTGTAGGCCGGTTTTTTTGGAGCAATCGTCGGAGTCGTCTTATTATCAGGGGTTTTGGGAACTAAGTTGGTCGTCGAAGCCGAGAAATCGGCCTTTCGTAGTAACCCCGACAATAACCGTTGATACGATTCCCGAGCGGCCCCCACATCGGCCGGTAGGCTTTGCTGACGTTTGGCCTCGTAGAGTTTACGTTCTTGGAGAATGCCCATCAATTGGGTTTGCTTCGCGAGAATATCCGACTCGACCTTGAGCAATTCTTTATTCTTGGTGACCATCGGATCGTAAACCAAGAAATAGCCCAACACACCTGCCAAAAGGATACCCACAAAAACGAGCAGCACGGTCGCTAAAAATTTCTCACGGGGAGTCATTATTCTTCCTCCTTATTGCTGGGGGGAATGGTTTTTGAATCCCCGTTTTTGGGGTTATCGGTAGGCTTATCATCATTAGGCTTGTTGTCTTTTGAATCTTTATTATCTGGATCGACTTCCCGAGGGATCACCGTGAGTTTTTCAGGCTCGGGGGATTTCGGTTCCTCTTTGGGGTCCGATTTCGGCGATTCGGGCTTTTCTTCGGGTTTGGTGGTCGGGGGTGCTTTCAACTGTTTGGGGTCGAGTTTTCGGACATACTCGGTGGGTTTGCGATTCATCACATCGGCACTGAATTCATAGCGTAAGCCGAGTTTCCCCCATCCCGCACTCCCCACACTCCCTTTCGAGACCAAGTTCAGGTTCTTGTAGTAACTTTCGTTACGGAAACCAAAGGTGAGTTGGTTCCCTGCATTCGGTTCCGAGGTTTGCACCGCCAGAGAAATCGTTCCCACCGGAAGGATCGGTTTATCCTTGGGGGCCGTCGATTGCGTGGCTGCTAATTGATTCGGGCTAGCAGTGATGGGACGAGTCGAGAAAATCAGTGAGGCCACTTGGGTAGTGGAATGATCGGGGAAACGTTCCGTGAGATCATAAAGTTCATCCAGCCAATTAATCCGCCGCGATTCCCACTCTTTGAGGACCTCCATGCGTTTTTCCTCGATTTTCAGATCATTCAAATCCTTTTCCAACGAGGCCAAGGCCATACGTTGACGGGTCAGTTTCGAGTCGAGTTTCTGAACGTAAAGAAAGCCCAACACTAATCCGGCAAAGACCAACAGCGCTGCCAGTGCCCCAATCAGCGTCAACCTCTTGGCGGCCTTGTTTTCCTTCTTGGCGGGTTTCTTTGGGGAAAGGATGTTGGGTAAATTCTTAATGGGGGACGCTTGAACCTGAAACAATCCCGCACAACCGGCAAACTGCGACCGTCCTTGATAAGGTTCGCTCAACCCTTGGAGGGGGTCCAACGGTTGCACATTCAACGGCAACGAATCTAAGCGAATGGCCAAATCGGCATCGGTCACATACAGGGCCGAAATCGGCTGGAGGGCATTTTGGCCGTTGTACGCAGTGATATTTCGGCGAAGTTCCCCCATCAACATTTGATCGTTGGACAGACTTGCTGCCGAAACGGGTCGCGAGAAGACCACTTGGTCATCTCGAACAACAACCAACTCCCCCCGAGAATAAATGGCAATCGAACCCCGCTTCTCATCCGGAGGGGAAACTTCGCCCGTGCGAATAGCCTTTTGCGTTAAGGCATATAGGGCAATCGATCGGGGCAAGGCCAAGACCAGTCGCATTCGAGCAGCTTTGGCCAAATCTTCAAGCGATTTGAGGTAATCTTTTTTAACGGCAACGACGATGGCCCGTTTTTGGCCATCATTTTCAATCCGGTCCAAAGTGTAATAATCGATAACCAGTGTATCGAGCGGTTCGGTAAATTCCTTGGTAGCTTGGAAGCGAACTAAGTTCGGTTCATCTTCCATACCCACATTCGGGATTTTCACTTCTTTCAGAATGAGCCGATCTCGCCCCAAGGCAATCAACAAGGGGGCGGGGCTAATTCCATTCGCCCTAAGGGATTCGGCTAGTGTTTGCCCGTATTCCTCGGCATTGGCCGTTGTGAGCGGACCAGATAACGGGATACTGAAGGCTTTCTCCAATCGAGAAGCCCCCCCCTTGGAGGAACCGGCTGCGACATACAGCCGATTCGCATCCAGATCGATCGAAATATAACGTGACATGCAGTCCTACCTAATCGTCTCTGTTAGTCTCTGTAAGATCAATTCAATCTACGCATGAATCTACGCATTCGCTCACATTCACTTACGGGCCTGCGAGCACACGGGGATCTATCGCCCGACCCTGCTCGGTCAAATCGCGGAAATAGACAATCCTAGGTTTCCCTTGATTGGCATCGATCACCGCTTCGACCCGAGCGATCGGCCCTCCTTCCTCGAAATAACCTATCGCTTGAATCCGGAAAACCTGCGTCCGCGCACAGACCAAGCGTTCGACGGCCGCCATGGCTTGTGGGGTGATGCCTGCATCGGTCAAAAGCCATGCCGGTGTGGTGTAGAATAAGTCCAAGGGGGCTCCCCCTGCGATCTGCGGCCTTTTCGAGATAATATCGTCCACCCCCGCTTCGGTCATTCCGGGAAGCGAAAGCATCACTTCCCGAGGGGCGGTATTGACATTCACGCGGGCCGGCAGGTCCGCATTCGCTTGGGTCGTAAGTTTATCGAACATCAATCCTAATAGGTCCCTTGCATTGGTCAGGTCGGCCAAGGGGGATCGAACGATCTTCGATCTCGATTTTTTATCGTTTGCGGTCACTACCACCGAAGCCGAGATTAAACTCGAAAGAGAACTGATCCGAGAGCGGGGACGCGGATTCCCACTCAACGATCGATTCACCGCCGCACTGAGATCGGCCATTTCCCCCATGTCGTAATCGCCACCCGATGCAGGCGCGGCACCATACAGGCGATACCCCACAATAAAGTTTGCAAGGTCCTCACCGACGGTGGTGGTTAAATCGCTATACAATTGTTGAATATCGTTGCCGTTGATATTGATCCGTGGATTTCCCTCGGAATCGACATTTCTTTCCCGACTGTAAACGGTCAAAAAGTTAATCCAGCCGACATTCACGCCGGCTCCCCCATCGGACTCGTTCGTATCGATTCTTCCGTTTCGATTCCGATCGGTCCCATAGAGCAATGTCGGAGTAATCCCGCGGATCAATAAAAGTTCGTCGATGGTATCGATCCGACCATTTTTTGCTTTATAAGGTGGGTCCAACCCGAGATAATACTCGCTTTCTGCACCGGAAGGACGCGGAGTATCATCTGGATCGAGCCAATCAATAATGGCATCGGCAATATCTTCGGTCATGTTCGGTAACCGCATCAAGCCGTTGTAAAGAAGAGTGCCCGATTTATCGAGTTCAAAAATATCGTTGAGATTCATCTTCCCCGATTCATCCCCCATCCCGTAGCGGATCCTCCCTATACCGGTTTCCGCGGCTCCGTCGTAATCGACCCAAACGATGCTAAAGTAACCCCGATTCCGAGGATTATCGGATTCGATCACAGGGACATTCTGAAACAACTCCGGATAATCAAAGGGGTTGTTGCCTAGTACATTGGCCATCATGTTGGGATCACCCACATAGGCCAAGGCGTAATGAACCCCAGAAATCGCAAGGGATTTGGCTTCATTCGTTTTGCGGATGCGTTCGACCGCCTGTAGCTCCGAATTCATCAGATCGGAGTATTGGAACGCAGCCAAGGTGAGAACAGTGACCACCCCGAGAACTAAGAACAGGATAAAGCCTTTTCGTTGGCTACGGGAGTGGTGACCAAAAACGGAAGAAGAATAGACTCTCATGTTAGGGTTCTGGCACCTCCAAAGGGGTCGAATTCGTGGAGGAAGGTCCGGGAGCAGCTTGCAGGGCAAAGGTATGGCGAATCGTTTTCTGAACGGGTTCGTTCGGATTTTGCGTGGGCAGTTGCAAGATTAAGGTGACCCTCACTGCCAACGGGGGACCAAGCAAGGTTTTGTTATCCGCCCCGAGTACGGACCCATCCCACGAGGCACTAAACGAGGCCCCATCCCAATACTCAAAGGTGATGTCAACCACCTCTTCGGCGAAAAGATAAGAGGCTTCATCTCCTTGAGTTAAATCAGGCCCCGACTTGATCGCTTTCGTGGTTTCGCTGAGTACCGAGGTTAATTCTTGACGGGCCAATCCATTGTCGGTCATCCAAATACAAATGCGACGAATATCCGCAGGGTTGGCCACCATCCCATCTTGCCTTGGGTTTCCCGAAGCCGTTTTGGCAACGAACAAAGTGATACTCTTTTCCTCCCCCACCACCCCTGCAATGTACGGAGCCGACTCTTGTAGCGCTTCAGCAGCGGCAGCATCCGCATCGCTGGTCATCGTCGGATCGGTCAAAGCAGCGAGCGGGTCGGTGGTCGTTGTGGTAGAAGAGGCTTTGACAGGGACCACGGGAGCCAAAGCAGGGATAATATCGCTCCCCAATTTTTGAATGATCGCGCGACTCAGGGTGGCTTGCTGAACCAATTCTCGACCGATGTCGGCTTCTCGAAGTTCTAAATCCATGGCGGTGTACAAAGCCGCGAGCAGGATCAGGGCCAAAGCTACCGACAGGACCACCTCCAACAAAGTGTAACCTGTGCGAACGCTGCCCCGTACAGTTGAGACGATCATCGTTTCCCCCCCCCCATTCCACCGGTTCCGCCACCACCAAGGCCTCCCAATCCGCCCATTCCCCCACCAAGACCACCGGTTCCGCCACCACCAAGGCCGCCTAGCCCTCCTCCCGAAAGCCCCCCCCCCGTACTGGGTGTGGTGCTTCCGGTCATGGGAGTGGTGGTTGTTCCGCCTGTAGTCGAACCGGAAGAACTACCGCTAGTTGAGCCGCTGTCGGTGGTTCCACTAGAAGGGGTTCCGCTCGAAGGGGTTTCTTGAGGAGTATCGGCCCGACCTTTGATCGACGGATCGACGATATAGGCTGCCGAAGTCACTTCGATGATCCCATCCAGAAAGAAGGGGCTTTCTCGATAGACTCGGATGGTGACGCGATACAAGCCATTCACGCCGGTATCGTTAGAGGAAGTAACTTCCCATTGCCAATCCGGTTCATCATCAAACGTGCCGCTGCCGCCGGCACTGACAGCTTCGATTCCTGCGATAAAATCATTGAGTTTCGATTCAGTCAAGCGGCACGCGACACTACGTTGCTCCGCTTCAACAGCCATCTTGCTCGACAGATTTGATAGTTGAGAGATACCCGCCAACCCGATCAGAAAGATGGCCGTTGAGACAAGGACTTCCAAAAGCGAAAAACCTTCTCGTTGATTCAGACGGCTCAAACGCATATGTCGTATCCTTGCTGGAATAATGTTAGGGCCTATTGCGAGTAAAGACGGTGACGGCCCCCGTGATCCCACGAACCTTAACCACGACGGGGGCACTATCCGAGGTTTCAATCACAATTTCTCGATCTTGCTGGGCACTCCCATCGGGATTAAAAGTCACGATCAAGGTATATTCGCCACTGGTTTCGCTACCATCTTCTAGGCGACTAAAGACAATATCTTTTGAAATCTCATCTTCGAGAATTAAATCTTGGACATTCTCTTCAGCATCACCAAGGGTAGCCATATCCCCCCAGATCGAAATCCGATCGGGTCCCACCTTGAATCGAGAAGTCTCGGGGACAATCGCAAAACGATAGGGGACCCCATCTTCAATGGCTTTGCTTCGTGCCTGATTCAGGGCATTGCGTATCTTGTCCGAACTACTCTTGAGTTTGGTATCACCAAATAGGGCATCTAATGTTGGAATCGCCAACCCTGCGACCATCACGATGATGATGGTAACAAGGAGCAATTCCAAAACACTCAGCCCCGCTCGCGAGGAATGAACCGACGAGATACGCATCCGCGACATCAATTCTTACCTCACATAGACCGGTAGACCTGTATCCATATTTGTGAACCAAATCTGCGGGACAGGTTTACCCGTTCCGTCATCAACCGCTCGATCGTAGTTGAACGGATTCCCCCAAGGATCAAGCAAGGGGTTATCGGATTTAATTTCGATATAGTGTAGAACTTGGTCCAACGATTCGGGCGGATTCATATTGTTTTTGATTGTGTAGGTATTGATGGCCTTCAGAAGCGTTTGAGCTTTGATCTTACCTTGATCCTCTTTGTTTTCTCGAAGAATTTGCATCGCAGCTACGGTGGCCAGCGAAGCAAGAATCAAAATAATCGCGACGACAACGAGCACTTCCAAAAGGGTGAAGGCGCCTCGTCGACTCCGGTTTTTGAGTAATGGATGATTGATGGTCATAATGGGACCCTCCCTAAGTCAATTATGTTACTTTAATCTTTAGTATAACCGGTTGAGCGGTTAAAAGAGAATGAAGTTCTCTCAGAATTTTAGAGGGGGGTCCAAAATCCATTATGGGATGGTCACTTCGGTGGAATGACCGCTTCTGAGCAGTCCCATTGCTGACACTGAAACTAGGTACATCGGGCTATGGCATCGTGCCGATTACTTCGAGTAATTAGCAAAATGCTTCGCAACCTCACCCGATTTGGTATCCCCCTCGTGAACTAAAACCGCGTATTTCAGTTTCAGTTGTTCCCCCTTTTTCAGGGTTACCAATTCTTTATTCTCCTTGACTGCGGGAAACCCCGATTTGCTTCTGCCAAACGGATTCGCAGCCAATAGACCGTACTCCCGAGCATGCCAACAAGGTTTCAGTTTATTCGAGGGATGATTAAAAACGGCAATACCAACTTCAAATTCTTTGCCGTCTTTGGTCACTTTGCCATAATAATCCACCCAATCCGATTGATAGCCCCAAACCTCTTTTTCGTTCTTTTTCCCTTCGGCATTCAGGTAGGTTCCGTTGCCCCCTTTCACTTTGATCTCATCCGAAACACGAACCCCCATAGAACCTTCTTTGGTATCTCCGAAGGTGATCCCCCCCTTCGAGGCCACCAACTCAATGTCTAAATCGATTCGCAAGGCAGACCCCAACACCGTGACCGAAATCGTTCGGTTCTCTTGAAGAATCACCAACCCCGAAGACGAGCGCCATTCGTTTTTGGTCGATATTTTGGCCGTATTTTCTTGGATTTCGGGTTTGCCAATTTCCGTGCAAACGATCCGACCATGACCGGGCGCTTCCGACCAGAAATCGACTCCTTCGACCCCCTTGATTAACGATTTTTCTTTCAATTCCGGCTCATTCGGAATGACATCCCCATGACAAAACCAAATCGACTTTTGATGAACATGGTCGGTAGTCTCTTTGGGGTAGCCTGTTTTCATCGGCCAAGCACGGGTCACGGGAACCCCTGAAGGAGTCAAAACCGGCCAAAAGTAGGGCTTGGCCAGCTTCTCTCCTTGGGCAACGTACTGAGTTAATACTTGTTGGTTGTACGAAAAGGTCACCACACCATTTTCCACCACAACCTTCCAAGGAGATGTTTCTGCACCAAACGAAACCGACGCAAGGGAACAGGCAAAAAACAAACAAGTGAAAACGAATCGCAACACGGAAGGATACCTCAAACACCAAGGGAAAGGATAAGAATGATGTTGTTAGGAATAGCGCCCATTGGCAATAGCTGGGAGCGAAAATTTCCTTCAATAGGAGGATGGGACATCGGATAGGGAGGTGGAACAGGCCACTTGGCAATAACTGGGAGTGAAAGTTCCTTCAAGTAGCGGGATTGAGAAATCAACCCATTAAATGACCTAGGGCCTAATGGTTTGGGGCTTAATCGTCTTGGGTTATGAAAGTCTCGTTAAGGTTGCACTTCCCAACAGCCAGCGATTATACTAGTATATAGTTTTGTTCGCTTACGACGTTTGTGGATATATGCCCGAACCGAAATTTATACGTAATTTCTCCATCATTGCTCATATTGATCATGGCAAGAGTACCCTAGCCGATCAATTCCTCCTCAAAACAGGAGCCATCACCGAGCGAGAATACAAAGCCCAAACCCTCGATAGCATGGACCTTGAACGGGAACGCGGCATCACCATTCGCATGCATCCCGTCACGGTGTTCTATACCATCGATGGCCAAAAATACGAACTCAATTTGATCGATACCCCCGGCCACGTCGATTTCTCCTACGAAGTTTCTCGCTCGCTGGCAGCCTGCGAAGGGGCCATTCTTCTGGCCGATGCCTTTCAAGGAGTGCAAGCGCAAACGGTCGCCAATGCCTATTTGGCCATTGAGAATAATTTAACGATTATTCCCGTTTTGAACAAAATCGATCTCCCCACCGCGCGCCCCGAAGCTGTCATTGCGGAAATGGAAACGGCCGTCGGCATTCGTGGGGAAGATGTGATTCGAGCCAGTGGCAAAACTGGCCAAGGTGTTGATGAGATACTTCGGGCGATTGTTGAAAGAATTCCCCCCCCCTCGGGTGATCCCAATGGCCCCTTGAAAGCTCTGATCTATAACTCGCACTTCGATACCTTCAAAGGTGTTGTTGTGTATGTTCGGATTGTAGAAGGGACCATCAAACTGGGGCAAAAAATCCGTTTGATGCGTGGAAATAAAGAATACACCGTTGTCGAAATTGGCCAGTTTCGACCCCAACCTTTCGCTGTTAATGAATTGACCACAGGTCAAGTGGGATTCTTCACGGCCCAAATCAAAAACATTCAGGATGTGCATATCGGTGATACAGTTACCGATCCCGAAAATCCCACGGCGCAACCCTTGCCCGGTTACAAAGAACATCAACCGATGGTTTATAGCGGGTTGTATCCCACGAATAATAACGATTTTGAAGCTCTTCGAGAAGCGTTGACCAAACTGAAGCTCAACGATTCGAGCTTCACTTTTACCCCTGAGGTTTCCGATGGTTTAGGCTTTGGCTTCCGCTGTGGCTTTTTGGGAATGCTCCACCGCGAGATTATTGGACAACGACTAGAACGCGACTCGGATTTGGACTTGGTTCACACAGCCCCGAACGTCAACTATCAGATTCTCAAGAAAGATGGGACCGAAATCTTGGTGCGTAGCCCTCAGGATGTTCCCGATAGTGGACAGATCGCGGAATTCCGTGAGCCTATGGTCAAAATCAACTTCCTGATTCCCAGCGCGAATGTCGGTGACATTATGTCGCTCGCATCGGAACGCCGCGGGACCTATATCAGCACCGAATATATCAGCCCCGAACGGGTGATTTTGGTCTACGAAATGCCCTTGGCCGATGTGATTTATGATCTTTACGACAAGCTCAAATCGGTCACTCGGGGATATGGGACGATGGATTACGAAATCACCGAGTATCGTGCAGCGGACCTTGTTCGGCTCGATATTCTGGTTCACCATAAACGGGTCGATGCCCTTTCGGTTATCGTTCACCGAAGCAACGCGGAACGTCGGGGCCGCAAGTTGATTCAGAAACTTCGTGAAGAAATCGATCGACACCTCTTTGAGGTCGCCCTGCAAGCAGCGGTCGGCACCCGTGTGATTGCCCGCGAAACCATTGCTCCTTTGCGAAAGAACGTGACCGCAAAATGTTACGGGGGAGATATTACCCGTAAACGGAAACTATGGGCCAAACAGGCCGAAGGTAAAAAACGGATGAAGATGATCGGCCAAGTCGAAATTCCACAGGAAGCCTTCTTGGCTGTCCTTGAGGACGATTAGCCGAGCCTTTCTAGATGAGAAGTCCTTTGTACGCCGGCACTAACATCTTTCTGCTTGGCCGTCCTTGAAGACGATTAACCCTATTTGCCTTTCGCTTTCTTTTGGATACGATACAATGTTCCCTTCACTCGCACTTCTCCGCCCGGTTCAGTGGCTCGGACCATTTCTTGGCTGTAGCGGAAACCAAAATCGCCGAGCATCTGTCGTAAGATCGATGCCGGCCCTCGATTCTGATCGGTCAAAAAACACGTTCCATCGTCGGTTAGCATCTTTTTGAGCAATTTCAGAATCGGTTCGACACTCCGTTCTTCGTAGGTAATATC
>JAOAAA010000127.1 GCA_026419115.1 Gemmataceae bacterium | reverse complement strand
GACCAATAGATCGGCCCCTGCCTTACTGGCCGAGTAGGGGCTATTCGGGGAAAGGGGGGTCGTCTCCGTGAAAAAGCCCGTCGGTCCAAGGCTCCCATACACCTCATCTGTCGAGACTTGGACAAACCGTTGGACCTTTTTCGCACGGGCACAATCCAACAGCACTTGGGTTCCGAGCACATTGGTTTTTACAAACGGAGACGAATCCAATATACTGCGATCCACATGGCTTTCGGCAGCGAAATTGATCACGGCATCGACTCCTTCTCCGAGAGCGTTCCACACCGATTCTCGATCTGTAATGTCCCCTTTGATAAATCGATAGCGAGGATGGTCGGCCACCGAAGCTAAGTTTTCTAGGTTACCGGCATAGGTCAGCGCATCATAGTTGATGATGTGGATTGAGCTATCTCGGTCAAGTAAGTCGCGGATAAATGTACTTCCGATAAACCCGCAACCTCCCGTCACAAATAATGTTGGCATTTCGTGAATCTCTTCAGGTTATACAATCTTCAGAATCATAGTTTACAAATCCCGCCCGACTCTCGCCCTGAAATGCTCCTACTCTCCTGCATGTTTTTACCTAAATCGTTCCATATCGGTTTGAATTACAGAAGGTTCCCTTGTTGTGTCCTCTTACTCAAATTACAGGTCATGCTTCTCTTGAATTCCCTCACGATGGTCCGGACGTGCCGTCAAAAATTGGCCTGAGGTGCCGATGCGATGGTCCGGACGTGCCGAGAAAAATAGGCCGATCGCTTCGATGAAAAATTTTTCTCGTCAGATAAACTTGTCCTCTCCAAAGGACCGGTTATAATGAAGTCACGCGTTTACGGATGAACGTGTCAACTCAGTTGAGTTGGAATTTCGGCAACAAGCCAAACTCGTGAAAGGAATCCCTTTTTTCCAGACGATCCTTAATACCCAAAACAATCAACCCGAATGTTAGAACCCAGCTTGGCGTTGGGATTCGATCCCTTTGGTTTGGGAAGAACAAAGGTCGCATGAACGTGGGAGAGGCAGTGGTTTCGGATCAAGCTGCGATAACCCGACAAGTCAAGGAAGCCAGCGATATTGTCGCTGTTGTCGGGTCTTACATTCACGTCCTACCTGCGGGGGCCTCTTTCAAAGCGATTTGTCCGTTCCATAACGATACCCGTCCCAGCTTGCAGATTGATCCGAAATGGCAAAATTATCGTTGTTGGTCCTGCGGAGCCAAAGGGGACGTTTTTAGCTTCGTCCAAAATTACGAACGAGTTTCCTTCAAAGAAGCCCGAGAGATTCTTGCCCGAAGAGCCGGTATTTCCCTTGAGGGAACCCCTCAAGAGAATCTGTTGCGGGTTCGCCTGCTCGATGCCATGAAATGGGCCGAATCTGTTTATCAGCACTATCTTCTCGAATCGCCCGACAGCGAAGCCCAAAAGGCAAGGCTTTATTTAGGAGAAAGAAAACTCACGGGGCCGACCGTCCGTCAATTTGGTCTGGGTTATGCTCCTTTGGATGGGGAATGGTTAGTCCAACGAGCCACTCGCGAGGGGCGTGACCTCTCGATTCTCAAAGAAGTAGGTTTACTCGGGGAACGTGAAACCCACCGAGGATTTTACGACCGTTTCCGCGATCGCATCATGTTTCCCATTCGTGATTCCCGAGGCCAAACCGTGGGATTTGGCGGCCGGATTCTTCCGAATTCGCCATTGCTCGATCGTGCCCCCAAATACTACAACTCGACCGATACCCCTTTATTTCAGAAGAAAGAATTACTCTTTGGCCTCGATTTGGCCCGTCACGAAGCCGCTAAGGTCGGATACCTTGTCGTGGTCGAAGGCTATACCGATGTGATGATGGCCACCCAATGTGGAATTCTCAATACCGTTGCCACGATGGGGACCGCCTTGAATGAAAAACATGTTTTGCAACTGCGACGTTTTGCCCCCAAGGTGGTTTTGGTCTATGATGCTGATACCGGTGGGGAAACGGGGGTCGATCGGGCCTTGGAATTATTCATCGAACACGATGTGGAATTAGCCATTGCCACCCTTCCGGATGGATTGGACCCATGCGATTTATTGGTCAGTCAAGGGGCCGAGCCGTTCCGGAAAGCACTAAATAGCGCGATCGATGCCCTCGACTATAAACTCAACTTGCTGCTCCATCAGGCTCAAGGAAGTACGCTGGGGATCAAGGCTGCCGTCGATGAGATTCTCACGCTGATGGCATCGGCTCCGGAACGCTCTGGTCAGGCAGCCCAAGTGAAGCGGGAATTGATTATTACTCGATTGGCCCAGCGATTGGGATTGCGGCAAGAAACGGTGTGGGCGCGCTACGGGGAATTGCGGCACGAAAAGAAAGGCGAGGCCGCGCGGAATATCCCGAAACCCCTCGCGACGGGAGCCAATTCCACCAAGCCCCCCGCGCCAAAGACGGCCCCCGCAAGCCCCTTGGAACGACAACTATTGGAATTACTTTTGGCCGACCCTCCCTTGGTGATGGTCGCGAAAAAGGAACTGAAAACCGAAGAGATTCAACATCCCGGTTTACGATTGCTACTGGAAAATCTCTATTCCCTTCAGGAAGCGGGCGCTTATCCTGATTTGGACGGGCTTCGCTTGCTGATCGATCATCCTGCCCTCATCGCCAAAGCGATGGAACTGCAAGAGGTCGGTCGAGCGGCCAGCGATAGGCCCGCCCTGCTCAGAAAGGTATTAGAGGAATTTGAAAGGCGAGCCTTGCTTGCCAACAAACAGCAATTACAAAATCGCCTACATAGTGCCATTTCAGATGAAGCGGCATTAGATATACTGAGAAAACTACAAGGTCGTGGAACAGCAACGGACCCGTTTCACGGCGAAACACCATCCTAACGAGGAATCGACCAACTCCCACTTTCTCTGGGAGGCGTAAGGACACGCCACAAGGCGATGGAGAAGATGAATGGAACCAAAGATTGACGACACGCTCCGAGACCTCATCGAAATCGGCAAGCGGAACGGCTGGCTCACTTGGGATCAGCTCAACGATCTTATCCCGCCTGATACGATCGAACCCGATCGGCTCGATGCCATTATCGAGGTTCTCCACGATCATAACATCAGCCTTGTTGATGAAAGCGAAGCCGAAAATCGCCGCCTTGAATCTCTTGATAACATCGATGAGGAACTCCGCGAGGAAGGGCTTACCCCCATCACCGCCGTCGAAGGGCGATCGATCGATGATCCGGTTCGCATGTATTTGGCTCAAATGGGCAAAATGCAACTGCTCAGCCAAACCGATGAAATCCGGCTCGCCAAAAAGATCGAAATCACTCGGAAATGGTTCCGTCGCAAAGTTCTCGAATGCGATTTTGCCATTCGCTCGGTCCTCGATACTCTCAAGCGGGTTCACTCCGAGGAACTTCCTTTCGACCGCACCATCAAAATTTCTCAGTCCGAACAACTGGAGAAAGAGCAAATTCTGCGTCGCATGCCCTATAATCTCAAAACCGTTGAACCTTTGATTGAACTCAATCGCGAGGATTTTTCCCGTCTGTTCAACCCCAATCTTTCTGAAAAAGAACGCGATGAAATCCGCCGCCGCCTGAAGCTCCGCCGCCGAAAAGCCGTTATCCTCATCGAAGAACTTTCCATCCGCACCCAGAAAATTCAGCCGTTGATGAAACGACTAGAGCAGATTTCTGCCCGTATGGATGTCCTCGAACAACAGATCGAAAAACTGCGAGCAAACCATGCCCCCGCAGAAGAGCTGGAATCCCCGCTGAATGAACTCCGCGAACTGATGGAGATGACACTCGATACACCCAAGAATCTCCGCAAACGGGTTCGCATCATGAATCAACGCCACGAAGAGTACGAACAAGCCAAACGCGAACTCTCGGCAGGGAACCTCCGCTTGGTCGTTTCGATCGCCAAGAAATATCGGAATCGGGGCTTGAGCTTCCTTGATCTCATTCAGGAAGGGAACACCGGTCTGATGCGGGCCGTCGATAAATTCGAGTGGAAACGAACCTTCAAATTCAGCACCTATGCCACTTGGTGGATTCGTCAAGCGATTACTCGGGCCATTGCCGACCAATCCCGCACCATTCGCATTCCGGTTCACATGATCGAGACCATGTCCAAATTGCGCACCATCTCGAAACGACTTTTACACGAACTAGGCCGCGAACCAACCCTTGAGGAAATGGCCGAAGCCGCTGGGTGTAGCATTGAAGACGCCAAACGGATCATGAAAATTTCTAAGCAACCCGTCAGCTTGGATCGCCCCATTGGCGACGGCGAAGATACCTACTTTGGGGATTTCATCGAAGATGATTCGATCGATTCACCTGTGCAAACCGCAACCAACGAAATGCTTCGCGGCAAGATCGACGACATTCTCAAAACTCTGACCTATCGGGAACGCGAAATCATTAAACTTCGCTATGGTCTGGGGGACGGCTACACTTATACCCTCGAAGAAGTCGGGCGTATTTTCAAGGTCACTCGGGAACGGGTCCGACAAATTGAAGCCAAAGCCGTCAAGAAACTTCAACATCCCGTCCGCTCTCGATTACTCGAAGGTTTCTTGGAAGGTGGTCCCAAGGGGAATAGTTGAAGGCATTCCGTCTCTCCCATCAGACCATTAGACACTTCTGGGTTCTGCGCTGTTGACTCTTTCAGATCGTCCTATAATAGATTTCACCATGTCGAACACTATCCTTCGTGAAATTCATCGACTTCGCAAGTTTATCCGCGACCTGAACAGCGAGATCGAGAGAGGGCCTCGCGTCATGAAGGCCCATCAGACCAAATTGGCCAATCAAGAGAAAGCGGTCAAAGAGGCCAAAGAAGACCTAATCAAACGTAAGGCGGCCGTGCGGGATTTGGAAAATCGTTTACGAGCTTCTTCCGACCTGCTCGTTCGACATCAACAACAACTCGACACCTTGACCGCTCCGAACCAAGTGGAAGCCAAAGAACACGACATTGCCAATACCAAGGCAATCATTGCCCAACTCGAAGATGAAATTCTCACTGCGTTGACCGAGATCGACGAACACACCAAGCAAATCCCCGAACTAGAAAAGCAATGGGCCGACGGCCAAACCCAATTTGCAACCTATCAAAAAGAAGCGGCCATTCGCTTGGAATCTCTCCAAGTGGAACTCACACAAGCCACGCAGAGTTTAGCCCAGATCGAGGCCTCCCTTCCGGCAGAAGCCCGATCTCTGCTCACGCGACTTGTGAAAGCATACGGGGCCGATGCACTAGCCCATGCAGAGAAAGGGGTCTGTTCCCAGTGTCATACTCAATTGCCGCAACAAATGATTCTGGATTTGAATAGTGGGAAACTCATCTGCTGCCACTCCTGCGGTCGCCTGTTATATGCCTGACTGAGTCGAGAAGAGGGTGATTTTTTCGGAAAGGGACCAAGGGTCTGACAAAATTTTCTCTATGGATTTGTTGTTGGACAACGACACCAAAATGAGCCACGACCACTAGGGAGTGGCAATCCACTAATATGAGCCACGGGTGTTATTATCTGCTGACCATCCTGCATCTTTGATACCACATCAAAGTGGAAAACGCTTTAGTAAATGACTCCCCACCACCAAAGCCCCCCCACCACTAACGCCACACCGACCATCGTGGGGATCAGCCAACGGGTGATATGTCCGCCTGTGTAACTGTCGAATTTGAAGAAGAGAGCCGCGATTCCTAAGATCAAGGTCGATCCCAGCACCACCAAGACCATATCGGACGAGCGCTCTCGTCCGCGAAGCAATTTGAGATGATGCGAGTTCACCTCGATTTGGATCGTAGCACGGTAGAATTTCTCTTTGCTGACGCTGCCAAGGTCTTGTTCATCATACTTGATGTTCTTCACCATTTGTTCGTTAATCAACTCGAACGATGGGGTTCGATTCAGAGGTTTATCCATCGTGAGCAAATGCTCTTTGATTTGCTCTTGGGCTACCTGAATCGCATCTCGACGGGCCTTCTCTTTGGATTCTTGGAATCCCCCGACGACTTCGAGCGTGATTTTTTCGCTGTCATCTAGCCCCGCTTGTTTCTTCAGGGGCGCTGCGGTCACAGGCAGGGCCGAAACAAGACCGAAGGTCAAACAAAGCCAGCCTGTTGAATTCCATAATCGTTTCATAATCTTTGTTTCGGTTGAAGGTTTGGGGAGAGCGATCACACTGCGAGCGTATGTTGTTTTTCTGCTGTTTGTTAAGGATTGGGGCGATCGATCACACGGTTACGGTTTGTTGTTTTTCTGCTTTTCGTTTCTGCCGAGGCACAGGGAACCAAGGGCTTACGAATTGCACCACAGCCAAGGCCGCAGGGAAGGCTAAAAAGTGGTACGAAGCGGGATGATAATCTTTCAGGAGCATCCACAGCACAAACCAAATCAAAAAGCTGTTGACCCCCGCAGCAATGACACGACCGGTACTAAAGCGATCACTGCGTTGCCGGCGCACGGCATTCCCCCAGCGGATGAAAGCCAACGAACCACAAAACAGCAGCGTATGGCCGATCAGATGTTCGATCGAACCGGACGACGCTTGGATAAAACCGTTGAAATACGATTGCTCCGGTGGGGGCGGCGCCTCACTGGTCACCAGCTTGGGCCAATTCCAGCCTTCCATCCAAAAGGCGACCAAAGCCAACGGAATCCCTAAAAACGCGATCCAGCCTCGCACGGGGTATTTTTCATTTTCGCGGAACTTGGCTACGGGTAACACAATCCAAGCAATCAATGTACTCAGCACACCAAACGGAGCGAGCTTATACCAATCGACCTGTTTGGCAAATAGGTAACTGCCCAAGGCCCAAGCTCCGACCACGATCAGACTGAACATCGGGGCCAAAAACATCGACCAAGAGAGTTCCCCCATTCGAGCCACCCCCGTCGGATAAGGGACCGCCGGAGTCAGCTCATTCACCGGAACCGACGGCTTACGATTAGGCACCGGCGGAGGAGTCGATCGGGTTCGCAGGGGGGGGGCATTCCGAGGCGATTCCAGATTGGCTTCCCGTTCTGGGGGATTTTTCAATACCGGTGAGGAATGGATCATGTCTTTACCCTCATTATGGTCTGCCAAATGCAGGGAGGCGCCCACTTGTTTGACCGCCTGAATCATCTCTAACACATCGCTGTATCGTCTTTCTGTTTTCTTGTGCAGTGCTTTCTCAAGGATCGGAATATACTCTTGCGGTGCCCGACTGAGGTCGGGGTGATCGGTCTGCTGACGCAGGGCAATCTCGGCCCACGTTTCCCCTTTGAAAGGCACATCTCCTGTGAGCATCTCGAAGAGCATAATCCCCAGCGCATAAATATCGACCTGTTTGGTGCACGATTCGCCTCGGGCGACCTCGGGGGCCATGTAGTAAACGGTTCCCACGTTGGCCGATTGCTGTAATTGGCTGGTCCCAACCGTTTTGGAAAGGCCATAATCGCCCAATTTCAGCAGACCATTTTCGACAAAGACGTTCGCCGGCTTAATATCGCGATGGATGACGGCTCGATCGTGCAGGTACGCCACCGCTTGGGCCACTTGCAGGAAATAATCATTCGCTTGGGCCAGAGGTAGCCCCGTCGGGTGTCGGCGCAAAACGGAAGCCAGCGATTCCCCTTGCACATACTCCATGATGAGCCAATGATCGCCACGCTCATCGGTCTTCAGGTCGTATAAATGAACCAAATTGGGATGCTTGTAGTTCAAGCAATTGCTAATGCCCCTTAGTTCCGTTTCGGTCCGACCCCGATAGAGCATTTTCAATGCGACTTCTTTACCTCCATCGGAGACAGCAAAATACACTTCACCGAAGCCACCTTGTCCCAGACCTCGTTTAATGGTGAACCCTTCAAGGGGACGTTGTCCCCAACGGTAGGTAAATTTCATAAGCGCCATTCCCTATCGAAATAGTGGTTCCGTACTCGTTATTCGTTCGGGACCAAGCTCTATTTACTGGTTTTACCAATTTTCTACCTGATAGATTATTATCAGGACCCCGACCGGAATGAAATGGGCCGAACCGCGGAAGGAACTCGGTCGAACCGCGGTAAAGAAGAAGAGGATCGGCAGAAAGGGAGTTAAAAGAAATTAGCTATGCAGTCCTGCGATCGGTTCCCACTCGGCCATTTGAAGGATTTCGCGAGGGATGCCCCGCGTGACACGTAATCGCCCAATATCGAACAAGGTGTGCATGACGGTACCAATCAGATTCTTGATGCGAATGGGATCGGTAGCGGGTTCACCGCCATCTTTATTCGAGGAACCAATCACTTGCCCCATCTTAAGGCCTCCCCCCGCCAAAAGCAACGGTGCGATATTCCCCCAATGGTCACGCCCCCCATTCTTGTTGATTCGTGGGGTACGCCCCATTTCTCCACAGGCAACTAAAAGAATCTTGTCCGAAAGACCGCGTGCCTGCAAGTCCTCCAAAAATGCCGAAACCGCATGATCCAACGGCGGCCCCATGTAGCTCATCCCTTCGGTCATGGTGGCGTTATTCGCATCGGCGTGCATATCCCAAACAAAGTTCGTCGTTACGGTCACAAAGCCACAGCCCCGCTCGCAAAGTCGCCGTGCCAGCAACAATAACTTACCAAGGGTCCGAGCATTATCGGCATAGTTTTTATGGTTGTTCCATTTTTTGTTGATCTTATCAATCTCGATCAACGGCTCGGTATCGTATTTGGCAATCGTTTTGGGGTCTTCCTTGGCCAAATTAAAGGCATCTGCCACCCCACCGAGAATCAGGTCTAGGGCTTTTTCACGGGTCGCATCAAGATCGTATCGGGTGGTGTTATCGATAGTGTCTTTCAAACGATCCAGTTCCCTTAGGAGCAATCGTCGATCATCCAGTCGATCCATCGAGATATTCAAGGCCATATTCTTTTGTAAATCGCCCTTACCGCCGGGCATGAAGGGAGCGTGGCTAGCACCAAACGAACCGGGGGAAAGAAAATTCCCAAAGGCCGTCACAGGGGGTTGCGTTTTCGGGTCCACCGATTGCGGGAACAAAGCCGCATTGGTGGGCATTCCATTTTCCGCACGATTGGCCCCAGCAACATACGAATAAATGGTACCAAGGTTGGCTCCAAAGGTATCTTTCCCGACCACCGGTTTAATATCGTGGTTGCCATCACCGGTCACGAAAGATCGCACGATCGACAAACGATCCGCATACTTAGCCAACTTGGGGAACGATCCCCCGAAGGTAACCCCCGGAATCGAGGTTTTCACTTCACCGGTGGCACTACGAATTCCCTCAGGGGCCGACATCTTAGGATCAAAGGTTTCGATCTGGCTGGGTCCTCCATGTAGGTGCAGGAAGATCACACTTTTATCGGTCAGGGGTTTGGCACTTTCGTTTGATGAAGCCGAAAGAAGATTGGGTAAAGCCAATCCCCCCAAACTTAAGCCACCGATCCGGAGAAATTCGCGTCGTCCCAATGGGGTGTTACCAAAAAAGGAGAGCATAGCCGATCCAGAAAAGAGATTAGGATGGAAGGAATTTCTGACAGTATGTCGAAATGATGAGAGAATGTCAACGAAATTCTACTGCGTTGAATAGAAAAAAATCAAACAGATAGGGGGCTGAAAAATGAGATCAAAGGTCGATTAGTTATCCTTCTTGGGGAAACCAAAGCCCCCGCCGAAGGGGTTTTTCAATTCAAAAGGTTCGCCCACCAATTCTTTCCATTTATCCTTTTGAGCAGCTGTGAGCGTATCGAGGATCGACTCTTTGGCCTTTTCGCGAAGTTTGGCAATCTTCTCGCGAGCTTCGGCTGACAAACGAGGGAAACCAAAGCCTCCTTTGCCTTTCTCTTTGTCCTTATCGCTAGGGCGAGATAACTCGGCCACATCTTCCGCGAGATCATCCAAAATTCCTTTGATCTTCTTCTTTTGATCGTCGGTCAGACCCAATTCTTTTTGCACATCCTCTTGGGTAAAGGCTTGAATACCGGCTTGTTGTCGAACGATTTGATTCAAGCGTTTGGATTGTTCCGGCTTCAAGGTCTTTTCCAGAAGTTTTTCGTTGGCTTCGTTGATGGGTTTCATCATCTCGGCCATTTTCGCTTGAATCTCTTCGGGTTTCAGGTCTTTCAATTTGGCAAAGTCGCTCGGATCGAACTTCGGCATCAGCTTGAAGGCTTCTTTTTGCCCTTCGGTAAAAGCCTTGATTTGCTCTTCGGTGAGTTTCAATTCTTCTTGAACCGACTTGTTCATCACTAACATGATGGGGGTTTGTTTGAAACCGCCTCCGCCCGGGAAAAATTGAGCTTCGACCGAGTTGATCGTCACCACGACCAACGCTGCCACGAGAATCAGACAACCGATTAATCGACGCATGTTCGGCTCCTCCATTTTAGGAATGAGTAATATGTGGCGTGATTCTAGAAAAAAAAAGATTAAAAGGTCATGGGAATAAATGAAAATTATGAAAAGATCGTTTGTGAAGTTCTTATGATGATTGCTCAGATGTTCAGGTTCGAGCCTGTGGACCCAAGCCGATCCTATTCATGTGATTCTCAAGGATTCAGATGACCCAGAGGGCGGGGTTTGACCCTGTGGATACACTGACTAGGTCTTTGCCAAGAAACCGACTTCACGATTCGGGAAAAAAATTGTTTCTCGGACTTCCCCTAGGTGAAACCGCGCATGACAGAACTTCCCAGACCCGAACCCGAAAACGATCCTTTCCACCTTTATCGTTTTTTGGAAGCTCAGCTTGATGATTATTTCACTGCCCTAGCGGAGATTCGAGCAGGGCAGAAAGAATCTCATTGGATGTGGTACATATTTCCCCAATTTCGCGGACTCGGTCACAGTCCCACTTCGCAACACTTTGCCATTCAATCGTTGGCCGAGGCCCAAGCCTATTTCGCTCACCCCGTTTTGGGAACCCGATTGTTAGAATGTTTTGAAAGCCTGCTTGAACTTGAGAATCGCACGGCCCGTCAAATGTTTGGACCCATCGATTCGCTGAAACTGCGTTCTTGTGCCACCTTGTTTGCTCGGGCATGTCCTCAGAATCGGATATTTCAACGTGTTTTAGATCGTTACTACGAGGGGCAACCGGACCCGAAAACCTTGGAACTCATTTCACAAACTTAAGCCGATTTTTCTCGTTGAAGACGAAGGGAGGGAAAGTCAACATTTTTCCAAGGAGGCACCTCCTCAAACTTGAGCTAATTTCGTCTTGAGATCGAAATCGCGATGGCAAAGCCCCTTGTTTTCCCTCTTTTCAATAGATTCGTTAAAACGAATTGCCCAGTTTGGCTGAATCACGCAAAAAGCCCAATTCTCTCCATCTTGGCCAGACGATCACAAATTCACATTCCTTCAGTGAGGTTCATGTGGAACGGTCTGTTCTGGCACTTCCGACCCGTGAGAATCTTCGGCGATTTGTTCGAGAAATGCTCTCGAGTCGAGATCGCTTGGACCCAGTGATGACCCCATTTTTTCAAACGCCGCTCAGCCGTGGGGGAAAACTCACGGGAGTGATGTATCATCTCGAAGGGCCGCGAGCCTTGAAACCGTCTGCTATTTGGGTGAGCGAAGAGAATCGCATTTTGTTCTACGATTCCACCGGAAACCGCTTTGGTGAGGTTCGACTTACCGAAAGTCCCCCACTCGAACAGGCTCTCGAAGGCTAATCCCAATTTGGTTTGCCGTGGGAATTCTCAACTACTTCTTTGACCATCTCCTCGCAGAATCGAGTGCATCTAATTTCCCATTCTGAATCGGTCTGCGTTTGGGATAAGTGTGGTTTATTCATCTTACCTCATCGTTGTTGCATGCTATGTTCATTCTTCGCAGCAGACCTTACCCAAATTGTGGACCTTGTTTGGTCAATTCAATAGGCCGTTGATTCTTTAGATTCAGTTTATTCCGGTTAAAGGAGTTGAAGTAATTTTTACGATAGGGAGGAAAACGAGTCCGTTTACTCTCAATAGTGATCGTAAGTTATGAATCTCCTTCCGTACACATGGCGACGTTCGATCGCATCGATTTTTGCAGCTGGGCTTATGTTCTTGGGGAGTACTGCAGATGCTGCAACCTTTACTGTAACAAACACCAGTAATACAGGAGCAGGTTCTCTCCGAGACGCGATAAATAGCGCCAATGCTGCCGGTCCCGGTAACCATGTGATCAATATCAACGTTACGGGGACGATCAACTTGGCCTCACCGTTGCCGCAACTAAACAACAACATCACCATCAACGGACCCGGAACGGGAACGATCAACATCAACGGGAACAACCAGCATCGCATCTTTTATGCGAACAGCGGAAACATCGTGATTAGCCGTGTGAACCTGATTAACGGTCGGGCGAACGGTGGTAACGGTGGTCCTGGTGCAGCAGGGGGGGGGGGCGGCCTTGGTGCAGGAGCCGCCTTATTCGTTGGTGAAAACGCTAACGTCACTATAGACCGAGTGACCTTCGGTACCCACCGTGCCGATGGGGGTAACGGGGGAGCAGGCTTCTTCTTAAACGGTGGCGGTGGGGGTGGTGGTCTCGGAGGAAACGGGGGCGATACGGGTAACTTCTTTGGGAGTAACCCTGGCGGTGGTGGTGGTGGTG
>JAOAAA010000126.1 GCA_026419115.1 Gemmataceae bacterium | reverse complement strand
TGTGTATAAGAGACAGGCTTGATAGTGACAGTAATCATCGCCCGTGCCGTGAATCAACAGCAGGTTCCCGCGTAATTTTCCGGCATGAGTGATGGGGGAACCCTCGCGATACCCTTGCTCATTATCTTTGGGTAGCCCCATGTAGCGTTCTTGGTAGATCGTGTCGTAAAGTTTTTGGTCGGCCATTGGGGCAACGGCAATGGCGGTTCGATATAAGTCGGGATGGCGAAAAATCGCGTTCAGGCTCATGCTGCCCCCGCCGCTCCAACCCCAAGAACCGACCCGTGTGGGATCGACAAAGGGCCATTTTTTCAATAATTCTCGGACGGCTTGAGCCTGTTCGGTGGGGGGCAAAATCCCCACTTTTTTGTACACACATTTCCGCCACTCGCGCCCACGCGGAACATTTGTGCCCCGATTATCGACACTAGCGACAACGAACCCTTGTTGGGCCAACATCCAATGCCATAATCCCCGCGCACCGCCCCAAGCATCCCGAACGGTTTGCCCGTGAGGTTCCCCGTAAACGTACATCAAGAGGGGGTGTTTGCTACTCGGTTCGATTTTAGGTGGTTTGATGCTCCAAGCATCGAGCGTGACCCCTCCCCCGATGGGTATTTGCAAAAACTCAATTTGAGGTTGTTGGAGTTGTTTCAATTTCTCCCGCAATTTGGCATTGTCTGCCAGAGTTTTTACAGTCGAATGATCTGAGGTGCGAATGAGACGAACCACCGGCGGGGTGGTGAAATTCGAGAAAGTGTGGACGGCCCATTTGTGATCGGGGGAGAATTGGTAGGTATGCCAACCGGTCTGCGTTGCCGGCGAGAGCGGTTCCGTTTTGCTTCCATCGAGCTTGATCCGGTACAGGTATCTTTGGGTCGCATTTCGGGGCGAAGCGCTATAGTACAACCAACCCTCCGCAGGGTCGATGGTTTCTAGGGCAATGATGTCGAATTCCCCTTTGGTGATCGGTTCAAGTGGAGAACCATCCACAAAGGCCCGATAAGCCGCCCGCCAACCTGTCCTTTCACTGAGCCAAAGGAAACTTTTGCCCCCGTCTAACCAACGAAAGGGGTTTTCGTTTTCGATCCATGCCGCATCGGTTTCGGTAAAGACCAATGTGGGTTTCAAGGTGGTCGGATCAATCCGAAAGACCCGTAGTTCATTTTGCAAGCGATTAAGTTGTTGAGCGAGAATGAACTTTCCGTCAGGGGTCCATTCCGCATGAGGAAGGTAATGTTCACGCGGATCGCCCGGCAAATCGATCCATTGGGTTTTCCCACCAGCAATCGGAACGACTCCTAACCGAGTGGCCGAGTTTTTCTCTCCCACTTTGGGATAAGCAAAGGTTTGGATTTTCGGGGTGTTGGCAACCGTATTGTTCACTAAATGGAATTCGGGTACACCGCTGGTGTCGAACTGCCAATAGAGAAGGTGAGTTCCCTCGGGATTGAAACGAAAACAATCGCGAAGATCAAGCTCCTCCTCATTGACCCAATCCGAAGTCCCATGGATCAGGGTTGGGGAACCCTCGGTGGTCAAAGCGGTGATTTCCAGAGATTGTAGGTCCTGAACGTAGAGGTTATGTTCGCGAACGTAAGCGAATTTTTTGCCATCGGGTGAGAATTTGCCAAACATCAAAGAAGAAGGCGCCGCTTGACCGCCTAACTTCTTGAGTTCACCTTGGGAAATATCCAAAAGCCAATAATCGCCACGGGTGTTCCGCCGCCAAACTTTCTGACTTTTGGTGAAGATCAATAACCTCGATTCATCTGCCGAGAATTCTAGTCCTTCCACTCGCAGAGGTTCTTTGGCTCCTTTCGGGATAAAGCGCTCGGCGGGAACAATCACTTCTTTTTTGCCCGTGGCCGGATCATGTCGAACGAGATCAACGCCTGAACCTTTTTGTGCTTTATCTAAAGTGAAATAGGTGGAGGATTTTTTGCTCCATCGCAGTTGGGGGACCGGTTCGCTTTCAAATTCTTTGGTGATAAATAATCGACGGATTGTGAGCAAAGAGGGGTCCGAGTCGAGTTCCTGCGAATCGGCTGAGCCGCTGAGCATACTGAAAGTGAAGCAAGTGAACAGCCATAAAAATAAAAGGGGGCGCTGGTGCATGCCCGTCTCCTGTGAATAATGTTGAATGAAATAGGGGCGAGTCGGGGTTGTAACAACTTGAAACCATTCTATTCAAATGGGCACGGCTAGCTCGGGAATTGCAACCAAAGCAGGGGATAACGTCACGTTTCTCGGTCCAAAGTAGAGAAAAAAAACGTTTTGCTTAGCTTCGGGTTGTTCTGAACCAGAAACTGTATAACAATCGCATCAGACCTCTAAAAAATAAGACTATGCACTCCCAGAATGTTTACAAGAAATCAATTTGAGTCGATCGAAATATCAATCAATTGATTTCAATCTTGAAGTGAAGATCATCAATGCCAGTGCGAGGAATAGTGACTTTCAGTGGTGTTGTATCTGGACGATGGTATTTTTCAGGAATTTTGGTTTTATTATATTCACCGTAATAAGGCCTGATAACAACCCGATAAGGTCCCGAAGGGATCACTTTTTCGGGCATAATATAAAAAAATTGAAATTTTCCCTTATCTCTGGTAGAGCTGGTAGGAGCTGCGCTATGAAAATTACATAATTTTTCTGTTTTTCCTCCATTAGGATAAAGATAAATCATGGCATCATCAATGAGATTTCCTTGCATGTCAGTTAAAATACCACCAGCTTTCACCATGACGGGGTCTGGTTCATCAAAATAAAAATAATTGATTGCAACAACAATTCCAACAATAATAAGGATCACAATTCCTATTTTAACATACCGTGGCATATGAATCTCCGATATTTGAGTAGCATAGATTATTCCGTTGGGATAATTTCTTGACCCGATGGAGTCACTGCGCTCCAAAATATATGTTCACTAACGGAAGGTTTATAAGTGCGAACCGTTCCATCGAACATTAAGACCAAAAGGCCAGAAGTATCAGTAGCATGAGGTAATTGTGTCTCTGCTTCATCTGGCTTTGGCTTAACTTGAAATGTCTTACCAGCAATAGAGGCTCGAGTTACTCCAGATTCGGTGATGGGATAAACATCAAAATAATCGGGGGCAGCGAATGACCCTGAACGGGGGTTATGGTAGCTAAAACACAATCCATTGACTACTGTAGGTGGAATACTATATAAGTAACTTTGTAAAATTGAATAATTCTCTATATTTCTCTCCCAATTGATATAAGTTACATAAGATTTCGTATAATGTTGGGTGTATGCAATCGTATTCGATGTCCCATCTGGAATAGAGCTAGGTAGATTGGGGTTCAAACGAAATACTTTATCATTCCAAACATAAGAACAGATTCCTTGCCTGCGGTCATTAGGATAAAGCAAATCGTCTAATGGAACGGTTGGATCCGTCGGCGATAAAAAGGTTTTGATTATATGGTGTTTATAGATAAAGTACCTATCTGTTGAATATGTATCTCCAGTTAAATCTATCTTTATATAATAGGGGGGGGGCGAAGAAGGTTCAAGGTAAGGAATAATATTGTACGAAGGAGAACGATAATAACCGAGTCCGAGCGGTAGAATAATCGAGCGTCTTCTAGGCCCTGGCAGGTTTCCTTCATGGTCAGTTGCGTAAGAATGAAGGGCTATTCCAATTTGCTTCAGGTTATTTTTATCATGACTCATCATCGCTGCCGTGCGAATTTTTTGAATTGCTGGCAGTAACAAACCAATTAATGTCATTAGTATTGCAATCACCACAAGTGTCTCTATCAATGAGTAACCCTTACTTCTGCTTTCTAATAACATTATAGGGTTAATTTTGAACGATCCTATAGTATACTTTCGACTCTTTGTCACATCCATGTTTGAACTCCTCTTAGATGAGATTATGCCATTCTTAATGTTTTTGATTCTATTTTTGTGAGAGTAACGAGCGAATTCTGTTTAAGGGAACACTATGCTATAAGGTCCGGTTATAGAATCAGGCTTAACCTCATACCGAAAATCTTCACCGGTTGCTATTTTGGTGACTTTTATAATTAGCGTATATTTGAGTTTGTATGAATTATTATCTGGCAAATTAAGGTAAGCTGGTGCTGACCAATCCAACGACGGGGGATTTATCACCAAAGTTCTGTTAGTGCCGTCTTCTAGTTTATAGTTTCCTCCACCTGAATCTTTCAACCGATCCACTGTGAGTGTCTGAACCTCTGCTTTGGTACCCGCTTTCGGTAAGAGGACTAAATCATTCACTCTTCCTGCTAACGAAGACTTGTTTCCCTTCATTTTTACAAAATCCCCTGTTGCTTTGTAGAACAGATCGGGTTCGAGATCGGGAGGGCATTTTGGCATGGGGGGGTCATCCGCCCTTGATGAAAGACACATCAACAGTGTTAGAAAACCGAACAGCACATGAAGTGCGGCAACACGGAAGAAACGTGTTGTTTGTTGGGATTCTAAACCACTTTGACTGACTGACTGACTGACTGACTGACTGACTGACTGACATAGTTGCTACTCCGTCAGAAAAATGGTCATAAGAATTACGGCATGATAACAAAGATTAGCGATGTTTCAAGGAGAATTTTACAAATTCTCCAAAATAATAATCCCGCCGACAAATGTCGTTGTTTGTAAGGTTGTCAGCGGGTTTGGGGAATGGTGGGGGGACACTATCCACTCTGTTGGCTTAGGCTATTATAATGGGGTATGAACCAAGACCCGACTTTCCCGAATTCCAATGCGGCCCAACCGGTACGCTCTGCAACTCAGTTCGAGAAAGCGGACCTTCCCCCTTCTTTGGCCGAGTTACATGGTTCGATCTTGCCCTCCCTTCCTGTAAGTGTTAGCAATCAGCCAGAGGGGGCCTTGTCGCTGAATGAAATTCCTGCCGAAACCCTTTCGCACCCGTTGGCGGCACCTCCGAAGGCACCCACTTGGCGGGCCAATTCGCAACAACGAAAGTTCGTTACCTCGGCCGTTTTGTTTATCTGTTCGATTCTCTTTTTACGAACCGTCTTTCTGGAACCCTATGGTGTGCCCACCGGAAGTATGGCACCGACGTTGACGGGGAACCATAAGTGTGTGGAATGTCCCCGTTGTGGCTTTCTGAATCGGGTGGGGCAAAAAGAGTCTCTCACCGTTGGAGGACGAAAAGAACTCGTTTATCCCAATACTATTTGTCAAAACTGTGGGAAGGATCAGCTTCCGGTCAGTAGTGCTGTTGAAATTCCGGGGGATCGTTTGCTGGTCGATAAAAACGTCTATCGTTTGCGGAATCCCCGAAGGTGGGAAGTGGCCGTTTTTATCTGTCCGGTCGATCAAGATAAGCCCTATGTCAAAAGGGTAATCGGCCTGCCGAACGAATCGGTTTATCTTCGTGGGGGAGATGTGTATATCGATGGACGATTGGAACGCAAAACGATTGCTCAGGCTCGCGAATGTCGGGTCTTAGTGTTCGATAACGATTACTCGCCCGGTGCTGCCGGCTGGCCCAATCGGTGGTTGCCGAGCGGGACGCTTCCCAACGCAAAATCTCCGATTCCGCCGCAATGGCTGAAGTTGTATCATTCGGAAATTCGTATCGATGGGGCCGGTTCGGAGTTACGCTCCGTCGGCTATTCGCATGTGAATATCGATACCAAACAAGCCGAGGCCTTTCGGGATACTTTTTCTTATAACGGGGTGAGTGCGACTTTGGCACCGACCGTTCACGATTTTATGTTGGAATGCGAAGTGGAAATTGTGGATACCCAAGTCGGTCAAGTGGTGCTGGCCCTGACCGATGGGGCCGATCTCGGTACGGTGAGCCTTCCGGTGAATGGCGAGAAACGCCCCGCGACCCTTTCGCTTCCCGATCAAGGGATTGTCCGAACGGAGACGCTAAACCCGTTGGTGCCGCACAAAAAATATGTCATTGAAATGGCCCATGTCGATCGGCGAATAACTCTCACAGTGAATCGCTCGGTGGTGTTTCAATACGATCTCCCTGAGATGATTAATCGAGCGGAAGTTTCGGACCCCTTCCGATTGGGCTGCCAAGGGGGACAAGTGATATTCCGAAAGATCAAACTGTATCGAGATGTTTATTATCGTTCCAACGGCTCGAACGGTGTGGCAGAACCTTTCCCCCTGCGTGAAGGGGAATACTTTATGCTTGGCGACAATAGCACAGAATCTTACGATAGTAGATCGTGGCGGGAACCGCAGGTGGTCGAGAAAGGTTTTTTAGGTAAACCTTTTTTGCTACATCAACCCATGAAACCTGGTCGCATGTCGCTATTGGGATTTGAATTGGGCCTGCAGTCGATTGATTGGCAACGGATCCGCTGGCTGAGGTGAAAAAAGATAACAACCCTATGAAGATATTGAAATTCCTTGTGCGTATTGTGTTGGGGCGCCCATTAAGTGAGGAAGCACGCAAACGAGAAACGCCCAAAGACCCCAGTCGGGAAGTGGCCGAAACGATTGTTTTTGTCATCGTTCTGGTGCTGATGCTCAAGCTATTCGTAGCAGAAGCGTTTGTGATTCCCACCGGTTCGATGGCGAGTACCCTTTATGGGGATCAAGTGTTGATCGATTGCCCCGAGTGTGGCTATCGGTATCCATATTCGGCATCACGGAACCAAAGGCAAGAACCTCACTTGTGTTGCCAGAATTGTGGCTATCATGCCCCCCCCACGGCAGCCACCGATATCAATACAGGGGATCGGGTTTTGGTCATCAAATACGGCTATCACTTTGCCGATCCGGAACGGTTCGATGTTCCCGTCTTCAAATATCCCGAAGAACCTTTCAACACTCGCGAGAAACAATCTTACAACTACATCAAACGATTGTTAGGATTACCGAACGAAACCTTGGCGATTTATCATGGGGATATTTATGTGGCGAAGAACCTTGTGGATTTGAAGGATCGGAATCGATTCCCTGCGGATCAGTTTCCCCTCATCAATCCAGAGAATCAAAGAGAATTCAGCAGCACCTACCACAACAAAGAAGCGCTGCGGAACCTTTTTCTGGATGATCCCAAGGGGGAATTCAAAATTTTTCGTAAGTCTCCCGAGCAAATTTTGACGGTTCGCCGCCTCGTTTTTGATAATACCCATCTTCCGAAATCGCTGAGCGGCAAAGAAAAATTCCGCTGGGCCCCCGCCGATGGGGAAACGGGGTGGACCGTTAACGAAAGTGGTCTCAGTCACACGGGGGAGAAGTTGACGTGGATTGCTTATAATCATCTTGTCCCCGATTGGTCGAACGGGAAACAAAGTTCCCTGATTCAACCCGATTACATTCGAGATCATCTCTCGTACAACCCCATCACCACCCGAGATAACCTGTATTGGACCCCTGATCTGATGGTAGAAACCTTTGCCGAAATCGAATCGGCCGAGGCGGAAATCATTCTGGAATTGGTCAAAGCAGGGGAACGCTTTCAAGCCAAATTTAGCAAAGGGAAATGCGAATTGTTTCGGGTGCCAACCGACCCCACGGCCGCCCCGATTCCCTTGGGAGAAGCCGAAACGAAGATCAACAAAGCAGGGAAATATCATTTACGTTTAGCGAACTTCGATTGCCGATTGACCGTGTGGGTCGATAAGAAGCCGTTGGTTTTTGCAACTCAAGGGGATTATCCTCCCCCCCCCCGCACGGGTTTGGTTGCTACCGAACTCGATCGGACCGAGCCAGTGCGAATCGGTTCCAAAGGAAACGTCGTTTTCACGAGCACTCAGATTTATCGGGATATTATGTATCATCACCGGAGTGATCTGCGATTCCCGCTCACCAGTGATCCTCCCCAATACAACGGGTTTGATATTTTCTATATCCATCCAGACCACTACCTCATGCTCGGAGATAATAGTGCTGCCTCGCAAGATAGTCGAGACTGGGGATTAGTGCCGAAACGGTTGATTCTCGGGAAGGCGGTTGCCATCTATTGGCCATTAGATCGAATAGGGGTGATTAAATGAGTGTGTCGGAAGGACCTGGTAATTTCGGAGAAATTCAGATTCGAGTTCGCTATGCCGAAACGGATCGAATGGGGTTGCTCCACCATGCAAACTACCTTGTCTATTTCGAGCAAGCCCGCACCGATTTGCTGCGTGATCTCGGTTTAACCTATCGCGAGATGGAAGACAAAGGCTTCCTTTTGGTACTGACCAAGGTAGATGTGAAGTATAAATCGCCTGCTTATTATGACGATATTTTGACGGTTCGCACCCGTTTGAGCCGAATTACCCCCATTCGGATTGAACATACCTACGAAGTGCTTCGAGACGGGCAATTGCTTGCCGAAGGGGCCACCACGCTCGCTTGTGTGGATCGCAGTGGGAAAATCCAACCGCTACCCGATTGGTTCTTGGAACGGCGAAAAAATCAAGGCCCCAAAGAATAAACGAGGCTTCTAACCCAATTTCTTTTGGAATTGCTCCCAAGGTTCGGACAAAACCGCATCGAATAAGGCATCGAGCTGAGAAACATCTGTCAAGGCTTGGATTTTCGGCATGAGGAGCGTCGTCAGAGATTCTCCAAATCGCTTCAACAGAATTTTAGCAATCGAAGTGTGTAATGCTTCTACTTGTCCGATTTGCTGGCCGATTTGCTGGCCACGAAGTTCGGCAGCTTCTTCTCTTTCTTGAAATAACGATTTATGAGGGGGAACGAGTTTTTCTTTTGGTTCCAGTTTAATCATCGCAGCAATCTCCTTCTTTTGCTCCTCACTAATATCCGCATACGATTGGATCAGATCGCTCATTTATCAATGGTTCCAATGCCTACTGTCAGTTCCCGAAGGTGATATTTTCGGTCAATCCTCCATCAAGGGTTCAAACGCTAAACTCTTTGATGAAATGGCTGAGCCTACGATATTATTCCATTTCAAACTTTTCTCGTTGTCCTTTGAATAGACTAATGGTTGCCGTTTCTACTAAGGAAGTCATCCTATGAACCAATCGCTAATCCGCTCCTTGCAAATCATTTCTTTCGCTCTGACTTCAGGGTTATTGATGATTGGGATCGTTTTTATCGGGTTACATTTTATTATCTTCGAGCAACAACCGATGTTACCCGAACAAAGAACGGTGCCTCTCTGGTTGTTATCGATTGTTGTTGCCATCATGGCAAGCATCGTTGCCGTGATGATGTCGGGTCAATTACTGAAAAATGCTACCGAAAAAATTCGTAATGGGACGTATGTCCCCCCCCCTAATGCTCCACCGATGGTCTTGCTGAGTGAGGTTCTGATTTTTAATTATCGCAGTGCCCATATCTTGCGATTAGCCATGATTGAAGGCTCGGGAATTTTAGGGTTGCTGCTTTTTCTGATTAGTGGCAATTTGCTAGCATTGATTGGGCCGGCAATTGCCCTCGCGGTATTGCTAGCATTTTTTTCCACAGAAACCAAAGTGATGAGTTGGGTCAACGAACAAACCGAATTTATCGAACAAAGCCGGAATTCTCAATACCGCGAGCCGCCCCCTCAAAATTCACTCTAACGATGCCTTGAACAGTGGAAGGAGTCGTTAACGCGATGTGTAAACTCAGTTACTCGCCAACAATCAGTTCTGACGACGCCTTTGACAGGGGAGCTGATTAGCGTGGTCGCAGTTCTCCGGTAAAGTGGCCTCCTCCATGACTAGCGAAACAAACCCCTCCCGAGTGCGAAACTGAACCTGACAGCGTTCACAAAGGACTTTGGTTCCATCCAATTTCAGTTTGGCCTCTCGTTTCGGATCAAACGGGCATCGGAAGTGATCGAGATATTCTTGTGTAATCATTTTTTCTCGTGTTGCGGCGTTTTCTTACCAATCACAATGAGGGCCTGTTTTATATCAATAGACATTCAGGGCGGTTAGTTACCAGAAGAAGTCGAATCATCCTTGTGCTAATTCTAGCCAACGTCTTTTATATTTCTTCAAGTATTCAATCCCCTCGTTCGGGTTATCGATGGCCTTACCTTCTTCAATCAGAGTGTAACGATTATATTTGATTTCTCGCAGCAATTGGAAGAGTTCACGATAAGGATAAAATCCTTTGTCTTTGGGGGCATCTTGTTTATTCAAATCGTTGATATGACAAGATTTGATCCATTTTTTGAGCATCTCAAAAGCCTCTTTAATGGAACCCTCTTTAATGTCCGTCGGATTTGAATTCCATGTAATCCCCACGCTGGGATGATTGCACACTTCCATAATGGTTTTCATGTGAGGCGGGTCCTGTGTCCCCGTCCCATGCACTTCGACCCAAATTTCGACCCCTGCATTTTGGGCGGCTTTGCCACATTCGATCAGGGCTTTGCCGATTTGCTCTAATGTTTTTTCGACCTTGACTTCTTTGGGCAAGCCGTTCGGGCGAACCTTGACCCCGACGCCTCCAATATCTGCAACGAGTTGAATGAACTTTTTGCAATCTTCGATATTTTTTTGAACTACCTTCGGATCGACTGCGTGAAATTCGCAAACCGTGCCCGACCCCCAAAAGACGACGCCGGAATCAGCAAATAGAGCTTTGACTTTCTTCCGCTCGTCGGCTGATAAGGTTGGCTCGACTCCGTGCTTGTGTGTGGTCCGACATTCGACCGCGGCAAGCCCGACCTCCTTGCACACTCGGAGAGTGGTCGGCAAGTCCCATTTTGCGGGAATCATGTAACTGACGATTCCTAGCTTGAAGGGGGGGGCTTTGGGATCGGGTGGGCTGTCGGCCCAACCCAATGAGGGAACAATCAGACTCGCACTGCTTGCCAGAAAGGTTCGACGATCCATAACAGGAGTTCCTCAAAGAAAGGCAACGGGATGCCCTTGTTATAGATAATCTCACTTGGGTTGAAAAGAAAAGCGTTACTCGTCTCCATTTCACACCAAGGCGGAGTTCCGTCCGCAACCTGATTCCTTCTCGATTCGATGTATCATCTAGCTCGCTATTCGATCTCGCGATTCGATCTATCATCTCTGTTGAAAAGAAAAGGTCCACTCGAATGAGCGGACCTTTCTGGACTGAGCCGATTCGGTTTGTTATCCCAATCAGTACTGAGCCGATTGGGTATGTTGTCCTTATTTCTTGGTGGCTTCTTCGATCAACTTGACGACGGCCTTTTCCATATCGTCGCCGCGAAGACCTTTGTGACGAATGATCCCTTTGGCATCGATGATATAAATCGTCGGGAAGAAACGGATATTCCAGTTTTTCAGAATGCCATCTTTGGTTTCGCCTTCCCACCAATGCACCCAAGGCATTTTTTCCTTCTCAAGGAAATTGGTGAGCGTTTCTTTCTTCTTGTCTGCGCTCAGGCTGATGAGAACAAAAGGTTTATCTTTCAATCGTTCGACCATTTCCCGTTCATGGGGAATCATGGCTCGGCACGGGCCACACCATGTTGCCCAAATATCGAGAACAATGACCTTGCCTTTATAATCTTCGAGTTTAACGGGTTTCCCTTCGAGACTGGTGCTCACCGTTGCGGGGGCCGGCGAACCGACCGAAAGATTTTTGAGTTCAAACAAGGCCCCTTTGGCCAATTCTTTCACGGGTTGATCATCAACAACAACATCGCCGAAATCTTTGACGGCAAGCTCATAGGCTTTGATCGCTTCGTCTCGGGCGGCTTTATCCCCTGTCTCGTCATTCATCATCGCATAGATACCCCCCACGGCAACTAAGCCCATGGCCTTGACTTCCTTATTCATGTTCACTTCCACAATTTTTTGGATAGTGGGGATAATTTCTTTATTCCCAGCCTGTGAAGCGATCGCAACAAATTGTTTGATCTTGTCGGTCTTAGCAAAATTGTCCATCAAGATTTTTGTTGTCTTTTCATCGCGAATGTCTAACCCATAAAAGGCGAAGGTGAGCGCTTCTAATGCTAAATCATCCTTGGAGTTTTCCGCAAAGAAGGCGTCCAAATCCTTTTGGTAGTCTGCTGCCTTGGGTTTAAGTTTTTCGGCATCCTTTTTGGCTTCGGGGGTTTTGGCTTGTTGAATTGCCCGAGCGTAAGCGTTGCGATCCGAGACAAACTTCTCGATCATTTTTTCGAGTTTGGCTTCACGATCTTTCGTGGAAGCGGGGTCTTTTTTAGGATTTTCCTGAGATTGGGTTGTCCCCGTTAATAGTAGGGTAATGACACCCAAACTCAGAAATCCAAATAAACGAACCATGATCACTCCATTCATTATGAGAGTTTTAAGGGAATCGATCCATCGACGATTCTAAACGTACGTGCTATTGTAGACGTTTTGGCTCAAGGAAGTTATCAATTTCTCTTGTTCTTTTTTTAACTGTCTCTAACTCAAAAGGGAAAGAAATGAAATTTCCTTTGTTTCAGGAGAGACATGGCAGTTCTTATTCAAGCAATCAACGCCCGAGAAATCCTCGATAGCCGAGGTAACCCCACTGTGGAAGTGGATGTTGTGTTAAGTAACGGAGTTCGGGGTCGAGCGGCAGTTCCCAGCGGGGCTAGCACAGGAGCTCACGAAGCCGTCGAACTTCGTGATGGCGACAAACATCGGTATTCCGGTAAGGGGACCCTCAAGGCCGTGGCCAATGTTAAAGATCGTATTGCCCCTGCTCTTGTCGGTCACGATGTTCTCAATCAGGTCGCTATTGACCAAACCATGTTAAATCTTGATGGGACCCATAACAAAAGTGTTTTGGGCGCCAATGCGATTTTAGGCGTGAGCATGGCTTGCGCCCATGCTGCGGCAGCGACCCTTCGCTTGCCCCTTTATCGCTATCTGGGGGGCACGAATGCCAAGGTGTTACCGGTTCCGATGATGAATATCCTCAACGGTGGCAAACATGCCGC
>JAOAAA010000125.1 GCA_026419115.1 Gemmataceae bacterium | reverse complement strand
CCCCATACCCATTCCCATTCCGCTCATCCCCATACCCATTCCCATTCCGCTCATCCCCATGCCCATGCCCATTCCCATACCTTTGGCATCACGGGCTTCGCCTTTGGGTTTGTTGGTATCGTCTTTGATTTCGCCGGCATTTTCCTTGCCTTTGCCAGCATTTCGAGCTTCGCCGGCAGTATTCTTGTCGCCGGGCTTACCTACTTTGGCATTAGGATCAAATTTGCCGAGGAGGTCGCGGGTTTTATCGGCGGTTTCCCGTTGCTCTTTGGCGAGGTTATTGGGGTCACCTTTACCCGTTTCGGTTCGGTTTTGGATGATGGCGATTTCGCGATCAATTTCTTTGACCTTATCGAGGAGTTCTTTGAGAGTTCGTTGTTCTTCTCGCAGGGCAGCCAAGCTGTCGTCTTCGATGATGAGTTTGAGAATATCTCGAAGGACTTTCACGAGATCATCGTTTTGACCGGCTGCCTGATTGAGATCGTTGATCGAGAGGTTTTCGCTCTTGGAGAAGATGCGTACGAGCGCAGCAAACTTGTTATCAACCCCTTCTTTATCCGCCAGTTCGATGGCCTTCAGAAGGCTCTTGGCTTTCGTTTGGTCTTCAATCCGATCGGATTTCGCCAATTTCTGAGCTAAAGTCAAAAGATTGCGCGACAGTTGCTTGAACTGTTGCTCGGATTGTTGCTGACGAGCAAGAATATCTTTCAGGGCGGTATCCGAATTGGCCGGTACCGGACCTGTGGGATTACTGGGTTTAACCACGGGGTCTGCAGCGATGTTGAGACCGACGGCCAAAACGGCAGCGCCGATCGAAAAGGTCGGCCAGTGTCGGCGGAAGAGCATATCTTTCTCCTCTTTCACAATAAGTTGCACTTTCTATCGAAGGCAACGGGTCAATTCTTGATCTCTTATGGCATATTTTAGTGCCATAACTCTTACCAATAAGACGAGACGTTCATGGAATCCAAACGAAAACGAGGTGATTTGCCCTGATTTTGACAATCCCGATACAATCGCTTTCGGAGCAAACTCTCATTTTGCTCTCATGAATCGTCCTGAAATCCCGAAATCATAAGGATTTAGGCCAATATAAACCTTATGTCTCAAAAGACAATGGGCAAGTGTTTCGTGTAACCAAAGGGTAACAATTCAGCCCCCTGGTGAGAGAGGGCGATTTTCTCCCCAAATGGTCTTTTCAGCAGGTGAGTTTCAGAAGTGGTATGTGAATTTCTAGAACAGCTTCCACAAGGTTAGTTCTACTTCAGGAACCAGCCTTACTCCGCAAAAGGTTTTTTCAGCGGTGCCATCGAGTCGGATGAATAGCCCGTTCGTAGCACGATAACAACATCCTTATCTCGCCAAAAGTTCTTTTCAGCAGGTGAGTTGGAAGGGATTAGGTAAGGATTCTAGTGGTTGTTTAATTTTTGGTTCTTGAACAACCACCTTGGTCAAAAATTGATATTTTTCAGACTTCCCCGTTTCTAGGCAGTTTGATAGCTTAATTCTTATTATTAATCCACGGTCTACCCGTTTTTGGTAGATGTGGAAGTCTCTCCATTCCACATACCTCAATCCTTTAGAGGAGGTGCCTGATGAGTAATTATCGTAAAAGGCATGGTTTTACTCTCATTGAACTACTCGTTGTGATAGCGATTATTGCTATCCTGATTGGACTGCTCCTTCCCGCAGTTCAAAAGGTCCGAGAAGCCGCCAACAAAACGCAATGCTCCAACAACCTGAAACAAATCGGAATTGCAATCCACAACTATCACGATTCGTTTCAGGTTATGATCCCCGCTTGGCTGTACGAACCGCCGGCCCCACCGACACGTCCCACGGCAACGGCAGTGGGTTGGGGATTCTTGTTGCTGCCATACTTGGAAATGGATAACATTTTCAACAGCTACGATCAGAACCAAACCCTGTTTTTTGCGAACAATCAAAACTTGTCTTTGACGCAAATCAAGGGTTACAAATGCCCCTCGACCCCGAACCGAGATCGTATCGTGGAATTACCGATTCCCCCCGGCGTTCTGCCAGGGCTTCCGGGAGGAACGTTCCGCGGTGGTCCAAGCGACTACTCGGCAACGACCGGTATTCGGAACTGGTGTATCTTCATGGGCAGCCCGTGTGATCCGCCCGATCATGGTGCCCGTTGGGGAGTTTTACAACCTTGGTCGAACACCCCTGCTGTGGTCTCGTCTCTTGGTGGCCGACAATGGACCCTGAGTACCATCACCGACGGGACCAGCAACACGATCATGATTTCCGAAGTGGCCGGCACGCCCGATGTTTACAACAAGGCCCGCCAACGGATTAGCCCTCTGCCGGGTGTCCCCGTGCCGATCTATGGGGTTTCTTATGGTGCGGGTTGGGCCAACCCCTACAACGGCGAAAACTGGCTTTCAGGCTCTCCGTTCGATGGCAACAATCCTCATGCCCCCGCAGGTTCAAGCGGCCCCTGTTTGATCAACTGCTCCAACTACAACGGTCGCGGCTTGTACAGCTTCCATACGGGCGGGGTGAATGCTCTTTTTGCTGATGGGGGCGTTCGGTTCTTACGGGAAAGCATGGCGACCCGACAATTAGCTTTTGCTATCACCGCTGCCGGTGGCGAACCATTCTCGAACTAATTCCTACCGGAATGGCAGTCCGCCCTTCCCATTTCGTGTTGTAGCCTTTAACCTCCGCAATCCTTTAACCTATGACCCAATGAACTCAATTGGATCGTTCTACCAGCGAAATGGATTGGATTCTTGAAGAGATGGAATACATCGATTCCTAGAATCAACAGAATAAATGGATCGTTTTACCAGCGAAATGGATTGGATCCATTAACCATCGAAATGACTTTTAACCATCGAAATTACTGGGAGTGCTATTTGTGCGTCGAATACTTTTATTGACTTTATTCGCTTGGGGACTTTTGCTTTCTGGGTGCAAGGATGATGGTACTCGGAAAACGTATCCTGTTACGGGAACCTTGACGATTAACGGCAAACCGGCTGAAGCGGGCGTGCTGGTTTACTTGCATCCCCAATATCCTGAGCAAGATCGTTACCCAATCCATCCGAAGGGGGAAACCGATGCCAATGGTGCTTTTCAAATCACGACGTATCGGAGTAACGACGGTGCTCCCGAAGGGGATTACCTGATTACGATTGATTTTCCGCAACGGGTCGGGATGTCCCCTCACTTTAGCGGCGATTTGTTCAACGGTGCCTTTGCCAATAAAGAATCGAATAAATCGCGGCCTGAGTTTCAATTGAAAGTTGAGAAGAAACCGAATACGTTGACCCTAAATCTGACTCTCACTCCTGAGCAAGTGGCCGCTTTCGAGGCCGCTAAGAAAAAAGCCCAAGAAAAACAAGGGGGAATGTTTAACCTTTCGGGTCAGTAGCTGAGGAGAATTTGGGGGCATTTTTGTGTGGGGTTGTTTCTGAAAGTTTCCAGTCCCCCTTCCTCTGCGAACGGCATCAACTCTGAAAACGGTTCACCTCGGAATCCTGCCTAAAGTCTGGTTCCCCAAGAGGCGGATGCAAAAAATTCTTTTGAAAGATAGATTCCCCCCCTTTTCGATTACTGGTATCTATCTATATCATCTTTTTGGAATTTTTAGTCTGCGCCTTCGAGTGCAATTTGGTGACGAGGTTACTATGCCGCTTGGTTTGCTAGGTACGAAAGTGGGAATGACCCAAGTCTATGATTCCAATGGCGATGCTGCCCCCGTGACAGTATTGCAATTAGGTCCTTGCCCCGTGCTCCAAATCCGCACACCGGAACGAGACGGCTACCACGCAGTTCAAGTGGGTTTCAAAGATAAAAGCCGGAAAAAGGCCTCTCGGGCCGAGCGGGGGCATGTGGCCAGCGATTTGGAATCGAAACGGAAGAAGAAACGCATTAACTCGGGCGTGGTTCTCCTTCCGAAAGCGAACGTGGAACCCCAGCGGTTTATTCGCGAATTCCGTTTGACCAAACCCGCGACCGTGGCCGTGGGCGAGAAACTGACCGTTGGAACCGTCTTTAAAGACGTTAAAGCTGTGGATGTGATTGGCACTACCAAAGGTCGTGGTTTCTCCGGTGTGATCAAACGCTGGGGCTTTGGCGGTTTGCCGGCGGCGCACGGTGCGAAGAAGGTTCACCGTGAAGTTGGTTCGACAGCTTCGTTAGCGTCGAACCGAGGTTCCGGTCGTCCCAAGAAAGGGAAAAAGCTACCCGGTCAATATGGTTCGGAACGGGTGACCGTCCGTAATCTCGAAGTGATCCGAATCGATGAAGAAAACAATCTCTTGCTCGTTCGGGGCGCTGTGCCGGGATATAACAACGGTTTGGTGATGGTCCGACCCACCAACAAACTCTAACAGTATCAACAGAATTATTTTTCACTAACCTTAAACCCAGTTCCTTCAACTGGGTTTTCTTTTGGAACGACTCGGAGTTTTTCAGATGCAGAAAAGCAAAGCTGTCCGTAAAGCACGAAAGATTCGTCGCAAACGCAAACAGAACACTCACTTCAAAACCCGACGGGTCTCAAGCAAAGAAAAATAATCCCCTTCGGATCGATGCCCTTGCGATTCACCCAACAACGTAGCGTGGCTCGTCGTGGTATCAAACAAGGCAAACGGATTCCCTGCGGATCGAACTTCTCTGTTTTTCTAATCAATTTTTCAGAGTTCACCTCCCTCAAAATGAGAGAGGGTTCTCATTCTTTATTTCCTGAACGAGATTTCGATTTTTTAGGGTGACATTTTCCCGATCGCTAACGAAGATGTAAATAACCCTATTCGCCACATTCTCTGTTGGGTCATTCCATGAATTGGTTCTATCGATTCTTCATTTTCGGTTTTTTGATTGCATTTATTGGTTCATCAAACACGTGGGCAGCACCTCAACCCAAAAAGTTGAAACTGTTGTTTTTAGGTGACGAGGGACACCACAAACCGGCCGATCGCTATCGGCAATTAGCGCAGGCATTGCAATCTCGGAACATTGAGATTGTGTACACCGACCAAGTCGAGTCGCTGAATCCGAAAACTTTGGATCGCTACGATGGGCTAATCATCTATGCCAACATCACCAAGATTTCTCCCGATCAAGAAAAGGCCCTGATTGATTACGTCGAAGGGGGGAAAGGATTCATTCCCATCCACTGCGCGAGCTATTGCTTCCTGAATTCGGACAAGTATTTGAAACTCGTGGGGGCACGCTTCAAATCACACGGGACGGGAACCTTTCGGGTTTCTCCGTCGGTCGATCATCCCATCACCAAAGGATTCTCAGGATTCGAGAGTTGGGACGAAACCTATGTTCACGAAAAGCATGACGAGACAAATCGAACTGTGTTGGAATATCGGGAAGAGAAAGGGACCAAAGAACCTTGGACGTGGGTGAAAACCCAAGGGAAAGGGCGTGTCTTCTACACCGCTTGGGGACACGATGCCCGCACTTGGGGGCACGAAGGATTTCAATCGCTCATCGAACGGGGAATTCGTTGGGCCTGTCAGGATGATCCCTCGGTTGTCCCCGAGTTTGTTGATAAACCGAAGATGGTTGGACCTCAGAAAGATACCAAACCGTTTGAATATGTCGAAGCCAAAATCCCCTTCTATCCGCCAAAGGGGGGGGCGAAAGAAGCACCTAATAAAATGCAAAAGCCCTTGCCTCCAGAAGAATCGATGAAGCACTATCAGCATCCGGCAGATTTAGAAATGAAACTGTTTGCTGCCGATGACGATTTTGGTGGCAAACCGATTGCCATGGCATGGGATACCAAAGGCCGGCTGTGGGTATGTGTGACCGTTGATTATCCGAACGAGCTGAAACCGGCCGAAAAAGGGCGTGATAAAATCCTGATTTTGGAAGATACCAAGGGAACGGGTCGGGCGGATAAAATTACGGTGTTTGCCGACAAGCTCAGTATTCCGACCTCGATTTGTTTTGCCAACGGTGGGGTGATCGTCCATCAGGCCCCGCACACATTATTCTTGAAAGATACCAACGGCGACGATAAAGCCGACGAACGAAAGATTCTCTTTTCTGGCTGGGGAACCTTCGATACGCATGCGGGACCAAGCAATATGCGATACGGCCCCGATGGCTGGATTTATGGCATGGTCGGTTATTCGGGCTTTAATGGTGTCGTCGGTGGGGAACGTCATCGTTTTAGTCAAGGTTTCTATCGCTTCAAACCGGATGGTTCCAAACTCGAATTTCTCCGCAGTACCAGCAATAACTCGTGGGGGACGGGCTTCTCGGAAGAGGGGCTTTTGTTCGGCTCGACCGCGAACGGCTGCCCTATGGTTCATTTGACCATTCCAAACCGCTACTACGAAAAGGTCAAGGGGTTTTCTTCCTCGGTGTTGCCGAACATCGCCCAGAGCAACCAAATGTATCCCATCACCCAAAAGATTCGCCAAGTCGATTGGCACGGTGGTTTCACGGCAGCGGCAGGCTCAAGCCTGTACACGGCGCGTTTATATCCCCGAGAGTATTGGAATAAAACGGCGTTTGTTTCGGAACCGACGGGCCATCTCACGGCCACGATGATCCTGCAACCCAATGGGAGCGATTTTATTGCCCGATATGGCTGGAACTTGGTGGCCGGCGTCGATGAATGGATTGCGCCGATTATCGCCGAAGTGGGTCCCGATGGTTGTGTCTGGGTCGTTGATTGGTACAACTTCATCGTGCAACATAATCCAACCCCCGTGGGTTTCAAGAACGGGGCAGGAAATGCCTACGAAACCGACTTGCGAGATAAAAAGCACGGGCGTATCTATCGGCTTGTACCAAAAGCGAAACAACCTCAACCCTTCTCGCCTTTGGATAAGGCCGATGTCGATACCTTAGTAAAAACCCTGCGCCACGATAATATGTTTTGGCGGATGCACGCTCAACGGCTGTTGACCGAGCAAAAGCCTGAGAAGTTACTGGAAAAACTCACGCCGTTGATTCAGAACCCGCAACCCGATTCGATTAACTTCGATGCGGGGGCAGTGCATGCCTTTTGGTTGATCGCCAACCTAAAATTGTTGCCGGAAGGGGAGGCCGGTCAGGCCTTATTACAAAAGGGACTCGAAAGCTCCTCCCCTGCGGTTCGTCGGGCCGCGTTGCAGGCCATTCCGGTGGCACATAAGACGGCTTTGCCCGCCAAATATCAAGAGCTTTTGAAGGACCCTGAACCGCAAGTGCGTTTGGCAGCGTTGCTGGCCTTTGCCGATTTGCCCAGTGACGCCGGTGTGGCCCAAGCCCTTGCAGAAGCGTTGAAATCACCCGATTTTATTGCCGATCGCTGGTTGGCCGATGCCCTCGTCTCGGCTGGAGCGCAACATGCCGGCCCCCTGCTTGCCGTGGCCCTGAAAGAAAATTATTCTGCCAAAGGTTTGACTATCCTTTCGACCGTTGCCGAACACTATGCCCGTTCTGGGGGAGACAATCAACTCAGTCAGATTCTCAAGGCCCTCCCCAGTGCTTCGCGGGAAACCTCGGCGACCATCATCTCGGCTTTCGCGAAAGGTTGGCCTGCAGGGTCACCCCATAAACTCGATGCCGAGGCCGAAAAAGTTCTGGTCGATGCCTACGCCAAACTTTCTCCAACCGGTCGCAGTCAGTTGGTGAAATTGGTCACTCAATGGGGGAGCAAGGCCCTGCAAGAGCGGTCGAAAGAAATTCTCAAAGATTTACTAGCCGATTTGAGTAACGAGAAACTCTCGGATGCAGATCGCGCCAATGCCGCTAAACAGATAGTGGAAATTGCTCCCTTGGATGCGACGTTGATAAACACCCTGTTAGCCGTGATCGACATCAAGGCCTCGCCGAGTTTATCCCAAGGGATATTTGATGCGCTAGGAACTTCCTCCTCCGAGTTAGTTGCTGATGCGATCCTCAAACAGTACCCCTCGTACACTCCTGCGGTCCGAAGCCAAGCGATCCGATTATTGCTCTCCCGAGCCAGTTGGTCAACTCGCTTGCTGGAAGCCAGTGAAAAAGGACAATTCGCCCTGAACGATCTGACGTTGGATCAGAAACAAAGTCTCGCGAATCACCCCGAAAAGGGATTAGCCGAGAAAGCAAAAGCCCTACTCGCCAAAGGGGGGGGGCTTCCCAATGCCGATCGACAAAAGGTCATCGATGAGCTTTGGCCCATCGTGAAAAAAGGTGGCGATGCCGCTCTCGGCAAGCAGATGTTCACCAAGCATTGTGCTGCCTGTCACATGCACGGGACAGAAGGGAACCGGATTGGCCCCGATCTCACAGGTATGGCAGCCCATCCCAAGGAAGAAACTCTCGTTCACATTCTTGATCCCAGTCGCAGTGTCGAGGGGAACTTCCGCTTGTATCAGATCACCACGCTGGCAGGCAAGGTTTACAACGGGATGCTTCTTTCTGAAACGAAAACCACAATCGAAATTGTCGATAGCGAAGCCAAGAAACATACCCTTAACCGAGAGGAGATTGATACTTTAGTGGCCTCGCAAAAATCCCTGATGCCCGAAGGCTTCGAGAAACAGATGAAGCCCGAAGAAATGGCGAACCTGCTGGAATTTCTGGCGAAACGTGGGAAATACCTGCCCATTCCTCTGGATAAAGTGGCCACCATTGTTTCCACCAAAGGGATGTTCTACGCAGAAGATGCTGACCTTGAACGGATCATTCTGCCCGATTGGAAACCGCGAACAATTGAAGGAGTCCCCTTTGTGTTCACCGATCCCCAAGGCGATAAAAAGCCGAACGTGATTCTCCTGCATGGTCCCGAAGGAAAAGTCTCTTCGGCCATGCCCAAATCGGTGAGTCTCCCTGTATCGGGTCCTGCCAAAACGATTCATATTCTCGGAGGGGTCGCCGGTTGGGCTTCGCCTTTTGGTCAAAAGGGGAGCCTGTCGATGATTGTGCGGATTGTCTACGAAGATGGGAAGACCGAAGACCACGAATTGAAAAACGGCGAACACATTGCCGATTACATCCGCAAGGTGGAAGTGCCCGGCTCGAAGTTTGCTCTCGCAGCACGCAATCAACAAATTCGCTACCTGAGCATCCATCCCAAATCCGATGCCAATATCAAATCGATTGACTTCGTGAAGGGAACTGATCGAACGGCCCCCCTTGTGTTGGCAGTCACCCTCGAAGGAAAAGAATAGCCAGCCCGCTTCACGCTACCGCTTCCCCTTGCCTTTTTTCCCTGCACGCATCCCCTTTCTTTTTTTCGCCACCGGTTCCCATCGCCTCTTTCACGTCACCGGCTCGATTCGGTTTCGCATCCACCTACTGCTGTGCCCATCCCGATCTGTATAATCCGAACATCACTTGTTTTTCACCAACATGGGATTCATGAATCTGAAACGATTATTTGTTCGGCTTTTATTGGGGCGTCGCTTACCAATCGTTTCTGGAACCCTGAAGGTCGCAGGGTTGCAAGCTCCGGTATCGATCGATCGCGATCCTTACGGAATCCCGATGATCCAAGCCCAAAATGAGGCCGATGCCTTTTTTGCCTTGGGGTTTTGTCACGGTCAAGATCGAGCAGGTCAATTAGAAGGGCTACTGCGAATCGGACGGGGACGCTTGGCCGAAATCGCCGGCCCTCGGGCGATCGGTGTCGATCAATTATCACGGCGAATTGGTTTCTATCACAGTGCGGTTCAACAATGGCCCATTCTCTCAAAGGAAATGCAACAAACCTTGCAAGCATATGTGGCGGGTGTGAATGCAGCGTATCGGCAGGGGTGGAGAAAAAAGCCGCACGAGTTCGTTTTTCTGGGGATCGAGCCGACCGAATGGACCCCCTACGATGTGCTTTGTGTGCTGAAAATACAATGCTGGTTCATGGCCTGCAATTGGGATAGCGAAATTGCCCGATTCCTCATCTTGCAAAACGATGGACCGGAAGCCTTAAAATCTCTGGACCCGTTGGCGTTCGATAGTACCGGTCTGACCGATCCGCATTCGCTTCCCTCGCCGATGAGTTCGTTTCAACGCCTTGTGCAGGATGTCCAACACCTGACGGAATTCTTTCCCAAAATGGGTGGCTCGAATAATTGGGTGATTGGTCCGAAACGATCGAGTACGGGGCGCCCGATATTGGCGAACGATCCTCATTTGGGCGCCAATCTTCCGGCCCCTTGGTATTTGGTGGCGATCCATACCCCCGATTGGTCGGTAGCAGGGGCATCGTTTGTTGGCTCACCCACCGTGCCGAGTGGCCACAATGGTCATAGTGCGTGGGGGGTCACGGCGGGGCTGTGTGATAATACCGATCTGTTTCTTGAAGACCTCAAATCCATCGGGGGGAAATGGCACTATCGCCAAGGGGAAAATTATCTTCCCTGTGAGGTCCGGAAAGAATCAATCGCGGTGAAAAAGCAATCGCCTGTAGAAGTCGAAATACTGGCCACGCCTCGCGGACCGATTATCTCTCCCTCGTTGACAGTGAAAACCGAGGCACTTTCTTTGCGGGCGATTTGGTTGGACCCCTTACCGGTCGAAGGTTGGCTGACCGCTTTTAAAGCCCGTGATTGGCAGACGTTCCGCCACAGTTTTCGTCAATGGCCGGGCTTTCCCATGAACTTGGTCTATGCCGATGTAACGGGAAAAACCGGTTGGCAATTGGTTGGCGCATTACCGATCCGCAAACGGGGGCATGGTCTGATTCCGCTAACCGGTTGGGATGAGCGCAATGGTTGGCATTCCGAACGCTTGGCCTTCGAGAAAATGCCCTTTCTGGAAGCCCCCCCCCAAGGATTCTTGGCCACGGCTAATAATCGCCCCTGTTACGAAACGGAAGAGGCCTTTTTGGGTTGCGATTGGTTGGATGGGTATCGGCATCGGGTGATTGTGGAAGCCTTGGAAAAACGGAACCCCATTCATTTAGAAGATTGTACGCAGATTCAACAAAGCGTCCGATGCCTGCCTTGGGAAGAAATTCGGGAAGTGGTTTTATCGTTGTCGCATCCTGCCACCGAGATTCTGAAAAATTGGGACGGTCAAATTTCTGCTAATTCGATTGCTGCAACGATCTATCAAATTTTTATGGGGCGCATCGCTCGGCGGATTGCCGAAGTGAAAGCCCCTCGTTCGGTCGAAATCGTCTTGGGTCGCGGGGTCACGGAATTAAATGGTCATACCTTTTTCTCGTTCCGACGCTATGCCCATTTAGTGAATCTGATCCAGCAACAACCCCAAGGCTGGTTTCCATCGGGTTGGTCAAGTGAGCTTCTTTCGGCTTTAGATTATGCCTTTCAGAAAGCCCAAAATAAGGCATGGGGAGAAATTCGGCCTTTGGTCTTGTCCCATTTGCTGATGGGGAAAAGCCCCTTGGGATCGATCTACAATCGAGGCCCCTTCGCATACGGTGGGGATGAACATACGCCGAACCACGCCTCGGCCTTACCTTTGAATGTATTAGGTCCCGTGCAGAGCTTACCCAATTTAAGGACGGTGATTGATGTGGGGAATTGGTCGGCCTGCCGCTTCCAATTAGCGGGCGGTCAATCGGGCAATCCTTATTCACCACATTACGATGATCTATTGCATTTGTGGCGGGAAGGTTCGGGTGTGGCGATCCCCTTCACAAAAGAAGAAACCACCGCAGCCACACGTTCCCAATTAAAACTGGTGCCCGCGATTGCAGAAGGTTGAAATAACACAGAAAGGTTGAAACTTACAGTGACCGAGTCGATTATGAAGCGATTATTTATTCGGTAGGTGGTTCCTGCGGGGGAGGCTCCTTGCAGCCGAGCAGTTTGGCAAGTCGGCTGGAAAATTCTGTGGGTAAGGGGGCATCAGGAAGTTTTCGACAGGTTATAATGACTTCTCGATATTGAACGAGATAGATTTTGCAAGGAACGCAGCCACACAGATGCCAATCTAAAAGGTTTTTCTGTTCCGATTCGAGTTCTTCGTTAAGATAATCGGCGAGAAGTTCGGCCACTTGCTTGCAAGTCACGTTCATGATTTGCGTTCCTCAAAATGGTGACTGAGTGCATCTCGCATCATCAATCGAGCACGGTGCAGGCGACTTTTCACAGCTGGCACAGAAAGCTCTAAAAGCTCAGCGATTTCGGAGTTCGGCAGTTGTTCGATATCGGCCAAGACAAAGACCTCTCGATATATATCGGGCAGGGTTTGAATCGTCTTATCGATCAATTCTGCTTGTTCCGAGGCTAACACATTACTTTCAGGGTTACTGGGCCAAGGTCGAACATGTCCGACGTGATGCCCATCATTATCAAAATTATCTAAAGGATCGGCCACACGTCCTTCCTCTCGCCGTGCCCTTTTGCGACGGTGGGCCAAGGCGGCATTCACCGTGACCCGATGCAGCCAAGTCGGAAAGGCGGCTTCGCCCCGAAACGTATCGAGTTTTCGGACCACTTGTAAAAGGACGTCTTGAGTCACGTCTTCTGCATCCGAATCGTTTCCCAGCATCCGTCGGGCAAGGTTATACACGCGAGGGGCATACTCGCGAAAGACCCGGTCTGGCGTCAGCTCGAGGTCGGCTGTAGTGGCCATGGTCAATTTCCTCCGGGTTAGAGAAACCTTCGGGCGATTGGTTTCACGTTTTTATCGAATTGATTCGACATTTTTTGTTTCCTAGCTTTGGCCCTGATTCTTCTGGAATAGGACGAATTCGAGCCAAAAAATCGTTCTCCTATTTGAATATACCCTTACAATTTCAAACTCTTGCGCGCTGCTGCGAGGACTTGCTCGCGAACTTCGGGAAGCGAGCCGGCCACGGTGGCCCCCGCAGCAAGCCGATGCCCTCCCCCGCCGAATTGTTCGGCAAGGCTTCCCACATCGGTACCATCTCGGCCACGGAAGCTCACTTTCGTGCAGCCTTCTTTCTGTTCAATGAACACAAGGGCGATTTTTGTACCCGTGATCGAACGCGGATAATTAATCAGGTCTTCAGTATCCGGCGGGAGGCCCCCCGTGTTGGGATAATCACTTAGGTAAACTTCGGTGTAGGAAATTTGACCCGTTTCGTCCTGCTTTAATCGTTCTAATGC
>JAOAAA010000124.1 GCA_026419115.1 Gemmataceae bacterium | reverse complement strand
TTATTAGATTGCGCCTGCGCAATCTATCACGGTCAAGTGGATGGGTCAGAACATCTGACCGAAACCATTATCCTACTCGACCTTGTATCACTTATTCTCTTCTACAGCCCGCGCAAACTATCCCACTAATGAACCTTGCGCTGTCTTGTCTCTGGCGAATTCCTGTTGAGGTCATTCGCTACCGATCCAGCGGGCTTTGGACGCCTTGACCTCCTCGGTTCAAGACGTGTGTATAAATCATCGTTGTACTCACATCCTCATGGCCTAGCAACTCCTGAACGGTACGAATGTCATACCCTGCTTCCAGAAGATGCGTGGCAAAACTATGACTCGTCGCTCGCTGGCTCAAGCCGGCCCGACGCACCGCCTGAGTGATAGCTCGACATACGGAACCTTCGTGAGCATGATTCTGTGTTGAGGAAGCCACATGCCCTTCCACTGCTAAATGCGTCAGGAAGGCGTTAATCTCAGGCGCCCCCATCTGGAGCGGGTGACGTTTATTGTGGAAGAGGATGAAGCGGCGAATCCACTGGACGTAAGCATCTTCGGTGCGCAGACTGTAGTGCCGCACGCGACAGGCCTGACGGACTCGATCGAGCAGCCTAGCCTTGCCTAATTCAGGGGCAAGTGTGGGACGAGTTTCGAGGAGCGACTTAGAGGTCATGGGGCGCACCAATAAAACGATTGGTGTAATGTTAAATAAGAACAGGATGATTTGTCAACGAAAAAATCGCAAGATTTTCCACAAAAGTGAACTGGTGAACCGTGAACCGAGTTTATCCGTACCCCATTTACCCTCCCTTGAGAAATCGATAGTAGGGGATTTTACCGATCCTCAATGCATACATTTTTGAGAAGTTTCGAGGTGATGGGATCGCCCAGACATCGTCAAGTAATCGCTGAGAAAGCCGGATCGTAAGTCGAACGGAACATCATCACTCTCAGAGATTTGAGATCAGAGATGGTGGCCGTGTCAACAAAATCGAATCCGAGAACTTTTCACGAACAAAGAAAGGCAGTGCAGCAGAACTCACTTTGTCAAAACGGCATCGAGATTCAGCAACACGTTGGCCACAATCGTTAGGGCCGCTAATTCTGCTTCGGTGACTCCGTTGGGAATGGGTGTCTTGTTCTCACCTAGCAGAGCCTTTTGGGATTGAAGGTCTTTTTGAAGTCGGGCAAATTCCTTTTCGTATAGGTTTTTGATTGTTTTTAATTGTGTTTCTTGAACGGGTCGGCACAGCACTAGTTTCAGCCCGTAGTTCAAACGAGAATCGGTGGAGGTGCCCCCTTCCTGAACGATTCGACGTGCTAAGGCTTGAGCCGCCTCGACATACACGGGATCGTTCAAAGTGACAAAGGCTTGAAGCGGAGTATTGGTGCGGATGCGACGAACGGTGCAAGTTTCTCGGCTGGGGGCATCGAAAGTTGTCATCGAAGGATAGGGAATGGTCCGACGCCAGATTGTATATAAACCTCGTCGATAGCGATCTTCCCCAACACTGGTGGGATATTGGCGTTGACCATTGAAGGCGGCTTGCCATAATCCGCCCGGTTGGGGTGGATACACACTGGGGCCACCGATTTTGCGTGACAGCAACCCCGAAAGGGCCAAGGCCTGATCGCGCACCATTTCTGCTTCCAAGCGGAAACGTGGGGCGCGGGCCAACCATTTGTTATTGGGGTCTTTTTCTAAATGTTCTGGTAAGACCTTGGAGGATTGTCGATACGTTTCACTCATCACCAACATTTTTAGAAAGGCCTTGGTGTCCCACTTGAGCCGGATATATTCGGTTGCTAACCAATCCAACAACTCCGGATGAGTCGGGTTCTCGCCTTGGATACCAAAATCCTCCTCGGTTTCGACCAAGCCTTTACCAAAGAGCATGCTCCACCAGCGATTCACGGCCACTCGTGCTGTCATGGGGTTTTCTTCCGACATGATCCATCGTGCTAAAGCCAAGCGATCGATTTTTCCTTCCGGTCCTTTATGGAAGGCAGTGGGTAAACCGGCGGTGACTTCTTCGCCTAGGTTCAGAAAATCCCCTTTGATCATGAGTTTGGTCTTGCGTTGTTTTCCTTCGGGGAGTTCTTGCATGATGGGAATGGTGGGGATGGTGGGCTTTTCTTTTTCGAGTTTGGCCAACTCGTCGCGTAGGGCCTTCTTTTCGGGGGCAAGGGAAATGTAATGCTCGTGAATCGTTTTGGTTTGGGTCTCGTTTCTTTTCTGAGCCGGAATTGCAAGGGCAGCCCGTACCGATGCAGGCAAGGCCAATCGTTGAGCAAACGATTCACTCACGCCCCGAATGGCGAAAGTGGCTGTTCCAGTTAGGGTCAACGAGAAGGGGTCTTTCATCAAGGCAACAGGTTCGGCAAAAACAAAAACTCGCGAGCCATCTTCTTCTAAATAAGAATCGGCAATAATGGGTGTTCGCGTCCCTTGGGTCGAGAAACTCGCAGAAGGACGCGGAACCGTTTTCGATTCGGTGGACCAGACGACTTGCCTTTTCTCATCGAGAATCGAAATTTTGTAATGGTTCAATCGTTCGGAAGTCCCCCCATCGGTGCGATTCCAAATCGTGATTTTGTCGAGGGTACTTAGTGCAGGCAGTTCCACTTCCCACCATGGGTTGTTTTCTTGAGCGGTATGGGTGACCGAATTTTTGACGAAGTATTCGCCATTGGTTTCCCCATCGATCGCCCGCGAAGCATCCCCCTCGAAATCGGTAGAAGATTGTTTGGCCTTGCCTTTCCGAGCGATATTCTCCTTGCCTGAAAAGACTTGAACTTCCGCTAACGATAACCAAACCGGTTGCGGACCTTTGGGCACCTCAACCCGAACATATTTTCCTTGGATGGGCCGATTGGCCTTGCCAATTTGCAGGATCATTTGCTCGGGCAGGGGGGTGTTACCGAGTTGCTGCAAGCGTATCCCCGTCAGGGCAGGGCCATCGTATAAGCCTTCGAGAGTACCGGTTCCTTTGAGTGTCCAGCCGTCGGCCGTGCGGGTCATTCCGGTAGCTTGGGTCACATCGAAAGACATTCCTTTGAGTGTGGGCAGGAAACTTTTTTCCCATTTCAGGCGGGCCGCTTCCAACTCGGGAGATGAGGCTTGGAGCTTTTGTTTTAGCTCAGCGATTTTCGCTTCGACGAGCTTGATCTTCTCCTGAATCTCGGGACTGGGAGCCGGCATCGTGGGATATTCATCTCCCCGATCGCTGTCGGCCGTTTGATTGAAGATCGCATAGAGGCGATAGTATTCCTTCTGCGAAATGGGATCGTATTTATGGGTATGGCATTTGGCACAGCCGACACTCAAGGCCATCCAAACTTGAAAAGTGGTATCGGTCCGATCCTTCACCGCGACCACCCGAAATTCTTCATCATCGGTTCCGCCTTCCGTATTGGTCTGGGTATTCCGGTGAAATGCTGTGGCAATCTTTTGTTCTACGGTAGGGTTGGCGAGTAAATCCCCAGCGAGTTGCTCGATGGTGAATTGATCGTAGGGGATGTTCTTGTTGAACGCATCAATCACCCAATCGCGGTAGCGCCACATGTTTAAGCGTAACGGGTCAGAGCCGTAACCTGCTGAATCGGCGTAGCGGGCTAAATCGAGCCAAATCCGTGCCATGCGCTCGCCGTAGGCCGAATCCTTCAGGAAGCGATCCACCATTTTTTCGTAGGCATCGGGGGAATTATCCTGAGCAAAGGCCTCGACTTCTTGAGGAGTGGGCGGTAAGCCCCGCAGGTCAAGGCTGAGGCGGCGTAACAAAACAAATTTATCCGCCTCGGGCGAAGGTTTCAGGCCTGCTTGAGTCATGGCCTGATAGATGAACCGATCGACCGGCTGACGATTCCAACGCGCATCCGCCACGACAGGAGGATTCGGCCGATTCGGTTTGACAAAGGCCCAATGAGGAGCATATTCGGCTCCTTGATCGATCCATTTTTTGAGAATCGCCACCTGTTTTTCGCTTAAGGGTTCACCGGCCTCGGCAGGGGGCATGGGATTATCATGGTTCGTGATTCGTTCAATCAAACGACTTTTTGTGTGATCCTTCGGGACCACGGCAGGGCCTTTCTTTCTCGGGGCTGTCGCATCGGCAAAGGTATCGAGTCGCAATTGTGCTGCCCGATGCCCGTCATCCGGACCATGACATGCAAAACAATTCTTCGAGAGAATCGGTTTCACATCACGATTATAATCGACCTTTTCTTCAGCCAAACTCGGGAAAGGGGTCAGAATCACCCCACTAAGAACAAGAAAGCAAATGCGCATAGAATCTCCACCAAAGGGGAGCCAAGGTAGGACAAGGTTAGTTTATCAAAACGCCTTCGTGAATGCAAAAGGATTAATCACCACGAACACTGGTGGGCATCTCGTCTCACGTCTAACGTCTCGTCTGGTAGAGAGATAAGTCGATTTGCTTGTCGAAACGACTGGAGCACGATAGGCTAAATTTTATCTCTTTCATAATTTTCGCCTAATGTCTCCCAATCTCACTCAGGGGGATATGGCAAATTCGGACGCACGCTCACAGAGAGCGGGTCTATTTTCCTTCCGAGGTGATGTTTATGATTGATCGAAGTTTCCAAGTTCACTCATCGGCGTTATTGGTGTTGCTGATTGTAACGCTGTCCACCGAAGCTCAAACGCCCAAAGATTCTCCTATCCCCGAGAAGGTGCTCAGTGCTTGGAAAGGTGCGGGAGCTACCTTCGGCTGGCAAGGATGGGATCAGTTCGGTGTGCTGAAATTTCAGGAATCAAAGGAAGGGCTGCGGGATGCGTTGCCAGCATTTCGGTTCCGCGATTGGAGTGCGACCAAGGTGAAGGAGTTGCCCGAAATTGGGGTTGCTTTTGGATTGGACCTAACCGGCACAAAAGTGGTGAATGATGCAGGACTGAAGGAACTGGCCACGCTGAAAAACCTCACTTCGCTTTCTCTTGGCGGCCCCCAAGTGACGGATGCAGGAATGAAGGAATTAGCTGGTCTGAAAAACCTCACTTCGCTCTCTCTTGGCTTCACCAAAGTGACCGATGCAGGATTGAAGGAACTGGCTGGTCTGAAAAACCTCACTTCGCTCTCTCTTGGCTTCACCAAAGTGACGGATGCAGGAATGAAAGAACTGGCCGGGCTGAAAAACCTCTCCTCGCTCTCTCTCGACAGCACCCAACTGACGGATGCAGGAATGAAAGAACTGGCTGGTCTAAAAAACCTCAGTTCGCTCTCTCTCGGCTTCACCAAAGTCACGGATGCAGGATTGAAGGAACTGGCTACGCTGAAAAACCTCTCTGAGCTCTCTCTCGGCTTCACCCAACTGACGGATGCAGGACTGAAGGAACTGGCCACGCTGAAAAACCTCTCTTCGCTCTATCTTGGCAGCACCAAAGTAACGGATGCGGGACTAAAGGAACTGGCTGGTCTGAAAAACCTCACGATGCTCTATCTGAACAACATCCAAGTGACGGATGCAGGAATGAAGGAACTGGCTATGCTGAGCAACCTCACCACGCTTGATCTCGGCGGCACCAAAGTGACGGATGCGGGATTGAAAGAACTGGCCGGGCTGAAAAATCTTTCTTCGCTCAACTTGTGGAACACCCAAGTGACGGATGCGGGATTGAAAGAACTGGCCACGCTGAAAAACCTCTCTGAGCTTAACTTGTGGAAAACCCAAGTGACGGATGCGGGATTGAAACAACTGGCCGGTCTGAAAAACCTTACCTTGCTCAATCTAAACAATACCAAAGTGACGGAGGCGGGGGTGACGGAACTGCGAAAGGCGTTACCCAACTGTCGAATTCAAAAAAATTTTTGATTCGGCTACTTTTAAGGGAGACTTACCTATTGTCAATTAAATATGAAGCATGGACCTCTCGAAGTTTCCGGTCGCGGATGAGGTCGCTGCCGCGGTTGCGATCAATGATAACCCCGAAGCACGGTGGTATCGGCAACCCGTTTCCCTGCCAAGAGAAACGCGGCCTTTCGCAAGGTGGTATGGTACTTTTGGGCCATTTTCCATGTGGCTTCAAAGGCCGACGTCATCTTGTTCCTTGATCTAAAGATCGTATAGACAAACGATACGCCCCTGAATCCGCTCCTTGTCTGCCGTCTCATTGAGACTACTCGGCATCGCTTCTCCTAACTATCCTAATGGCTATGCCAAAACAAATTCATCCCAAAGTGGTTGCCGAGATGCTCGAACAAAATCAGAAGGTCTTTCTTCTCGATGTTCGCGAGGCTTGGGAGTATCAATTCTGTCACCTTCCCAATGCGACTTGGATTCCGCTCGGAGAATTACCATCACGGATCGAAGAAGTGACCCCCGAGGCCGATGCCACCATTGTGGTTTATTGTCATCACGGGATCCGCAGCTTATCCGGAGCCGCCATCTTAGAAGCTAATGGGTTTCCCCTTGCGTATTCTATGGCAGGTGGAATCGAAGCGTGGAGCCGTTTGGTCGATCCAAATGTTCCTCGCTATCAATAGTCGATCGCGGAACCCGAAAACTCGATTCGCGGAACTCCCTTACTCATTTGATAAAGCCCTATTTCGCTCTACCTCAAGGACGATCGTTCAAATGTCTCTTTAATCGTTTGGTCTCATTCCTGTTGGTATCTTAGGGCTTTCCGCCCATCAGCAGATACAACAGCGAAACACTATTGAACAAGGCATGGGCCACGATCGGGGCCACTAGGCTATTGGTCCGAAGTCGAACATATCCCAAAAACAACCCCAAGACGAACAAGGGAATCGGAGTGGGCCAAACCTTCACATGCAAGAAACCAAATAACGAGGCCGTTGCCAGAACGGTCAACCAGTCTTGGCGTTTTTTGAAAATAAGCCAACGATTTTGGGGATACGTTAACCCAAGGGGGATAATGAGCAAAGCCACCCCCATCGGGATTAGTTCCCTGAGAATCGACGGGACCTCTTCCGATTGAATCGCCAAAGAAAGTTCCTCACTGCGAAACATAAAGCATAATCCCACCGAAAGCATCAACAGCAACCAAGGACGAAAAGGGGGCGGCAACGCCAACGGTGACGAATCATGTTTCGGTCGATTCGCTACGGTCCACGAGAATAACAAACCGCGAAAGGCGACCTCTTCCAAGATCGGGGCGACGATCACGGCCTGAAGAGCCAACAAACACCATTCCAGAAAGGTCGGATCATCTGCTAAGGTGGTGAGGGGGTGTTTTTGTGTTTCCGCACCGAGAAGCCCTGTGAGAAAATTCGCCAGCATATGAATCAAAAAGACGAGAGGGGCCGCAACCAACCAAGTAAGGTAGCCGCGTGCATAATTCAAAAGGGGTTGCTTCCACCACGATGAGCGCTGCTGAGCCGCCATGCGTTCGGCATACAGCAACACTCCCAATTGAAACGGAAACGCGAACAGCCGCGAGAGCAATAAGCGCCAAGTTTTGAAGAGTTCCGGTTCGTGTTGATGGCGTGCCAATAAGTTGTGGTACAGTCCCAATTGCTGCCAAATCGGGTCCAGCAGATCGGGTAGCAAGATGTAAAGGAGTAGGCCCGTCAAGACAATTCGGCCATCGTAAGCAAAACGCGGGGTAGCTTGCACAGGGATTTTCCGACCCCGAACCTGACGGAGGATAAACAACACTGGTAAGCCAAAAATCCCAAGGATGGTTAGCCCCGCTAGGACCATTCCCAGAAATTGGTTCAAGGTAAGTGGCAAGAAGAACCTCCCAGAAAAAAAGGTGGGGAATAACCCTTAGAGCCGTCGGAACTGAGTGCGCCAAATGGGTGTTCCCTTAAGGAAGGCCTTGCGCTCGAAGTTGGTCATCGAGGCCAGCGAGACGGGTTCTGCCGGCACAACGGGTTCCTCAAGAAATTCTTTGCGATTTCGGGCAATCTCGGTCATCACTCCAAAATACTCTTCGACATCGGTGGCGATTTTGAGTAACCCGTTCGGGATCAAAACACGGGCAGCGTTTTCGGCAAATTCGGGGGTAAAGACCCGTCGTTTTTTATGTCGCGCTTTCCACCAAGGGTCCGGAAAATAAACATGAATCGTTTCCACACTCTGTGGGAGTACCCGATCTTGCAAAAAGGCACGAGCATCGGCACAGGCTAATTTCACGTTTTTCAAATTCCGAATAAAGGCCCGTTGCGCTACATACAATTGGAGTTTTCGCATTACCTCGATCCCAAAAAAATTTCGTTCGGGATGTTTCATGGCCTCGCTGATGAAGAATAATCCTTTACCGAAACCCACTTCGATTTCAACGGGGTGAGTATTGCCAAAGACCTGTTGCCAATCGACAACAGGGCCTTTTTCACCAAAGGGAACATCGGGAAATAAATGAGGTTCGAGGACCTCACGAGGTAATTTCTTAGGGGTTCTCAATGCAATTTCTCTGGGAAAGTCAACACCGCATGATAAGAATGGTTTAGTTAATGAACGATGCAAGACCAAGTTCTAGGCCAAGTTCAGGTTATTCAGGAATTCCGAGTTGGATTTATAACGAGCCAAGCGTGAGGTGAGCATTTCCATGGCTTCAACGGGGTGCATATCACTGAGGACCTTGTGCAGGATTTCGATCCACTTCATTTCCTCGGGAGTCCGAAGCAGTTCTTCCTTACGAGTCCCGCTTGCCGAGATATTGATGGCAGGCCAAACTCGTTTATCGACCAAGCGACGATCGAGATGAATCTCCATGTTACCGGTCCCTTTGAATTCTTCAAAGATCACATCGTCCATCTTACTGCCGGTATCCACAAGGGCCGTGGCGATGATGGTTAACGATCCCCCTTCCTCGACATTTCGAGCCGCCCCGAAGAAGCGTTTTGGCCGTTGCATGGCAGCGGCGTCTAATCCCCCCGAGAGGAGTTTTCCGGAACTGGGCATCTCCGTGTTGTAAGCCCGAGCTAAACGGGTAATGGAATCGAGTAAGATAACAACATCTTTGCCAAACTCCACGAGTCGCTTCGACTTTTCCATGACCATCTCGGCCACGCGAACATGTCGGTCGGTCGGTTCGTCGAAGGTGCTGGAGATCACTTCCGAGTTGGAGCTTTTCACACTCCGCAACATATCGGTTACTTCTTCAGGGCGCTCGTCAATCAGAAGCACAATGACATAACACTCGGGGTGATTTTGGAGAATGGCTTTGGCCATTTTCTGAAGCAAAACGGTTTTACCCGTTCGGGGGGGGGCTACAATCAAGCCCCGTTGACCTTTCCCGATGGGGGTAATCAGGTCGATAACCCGCATGCTCAGCTCGTTGGGGTCGGTTTCGAGATTTAGCCGTTTCGTCGGATGTAAAGCAGTCAGGTCTTCAAAAACAGGGGTTTTCACCAATTGATCTGGGTCTTGGTAGTTGACGGCCTCGACACGCAGCATCGCAAAATAGCGTTCATTCTCTTTGGGTGGACGAATCGTTCCATGAACGACCGAGCCGGTGCGTAAACCAAAACGCCGAATTTGGCTGGGCGAAATGTAAATATCATCGGGTCCCGAAACATAATTCGAGTCGGGGCTGCGTAGAAACCCAAAACCATCGGGAAGAATTTCGAGGGTGCCTTCCCCATCCATCAACCCATGTTGTTTGATACGTTCTTTGATAATTTTGAAGATCAAATCCTGCTTGCGAAGGCTGGCCCATTCTTCACGGGGGATATTTTCATCTTTGGCGATTTGTTGGAGCTGCACTACCGTTTTATGTTGCAGTTCGGCAATGTGGCTTCCGCCGCGTTTGGCCCCTTCGTATTTTCGGTTCACATCTTCATCGTAACCGACAAATCCCTTTTGGCTCATGGGATTTAAGGGGGGGGCAGGAAGAGCTTCCGTTTTCCCATTGGCTAATACGGCTTCGCTTTGAGAAGGGTCAAATCCTTCTAACTCAGGTCGATCTTCAGACATGATAACAATACTCCATGAGATGGGTTGAGGTTTAGAGAGGAAGGGGGGTTCGGTCGAACCTTTTGAGAAACCCGTCACACTCGACCCAACCTATCAGGCAAGTTTCCAATCTTTTAACAAGGCTTCCACTTGGGCAGGAACTTGGTCTTGGGGACCATTATTCAGGATCGTGGCATCGGCTTGTTGTTGTTTCAATTCGGGGGGCATTTGTACTGCTTCTCGATTTATCAGGTCTGCCTCGGTCCAGCCACGGGCTTTTTTCACTCGATCCAAGCGAACTTCACGGTCTGCATGAACATAAATCAGCTTGTCGCAAACGTTGTTCCAGCCGGCTTCGAGCATAATGGCCGCATCCAGCACGACAAATTTTGTGGCAGGATCGTACGCCGCTTTCAAAACTTCTTCGTGGATTCTTTTTTCGATGTAAGGATGAACAATATGTTCCAAGCGTGCTCGTTCCACGGGACTTGGGAAAACGATCCTTCCCAAGGCTTTACGGTCCACCTTTCCTTCAGAAGTTAAAACCCCACGTTGGCCCCAATGTTTCGCAATCTCGGCCAGAATTTCCGGTTGTTCAAGGGCCTCATGGCCTAGGGGGTCTCCTGCGACGACCTTGCCACCGAACTCAACAAGATATTGAGCAATGGTGCTTTTTCCAGCCCCAATTCCGCCGACTACTCCGATTATCGGTTTTGGGCTATTTAACTTCGAGGCCATCAGTTTCCCCCTTCATAGATCGCAATCGGGGTTGAATCAATCCCTGATAATGCTCTTTATTTTATCCCAATTCGAGTCAAGTGAAGGGGATTTCTTAGAAAAAATCGCAGGGGTACTCAGGGAACTTTTTGTTAAATCAAACCGTTTCTTTTTTTGTGTAAGAAATTCCCCGTTGGTAAAGTAGATATTTTTGGAGTGTAGGATAGGGGGGTATCCTACACGAACCTAAGCGAATGCAAGGAACTAGGTCGTTTGGTGAATTTGGTCAAAACCAACTCACTCATGCGACCTACTCCTTGCATTTCTTCATTTTGTACCAATCGCGACAATTCATCTATCTTGTGTATTCCTCTGTCGTTTCACCTGTCGCAGTAAAATAAATTGAGACTGCTTAGGTTGTATTTCCATCCCATTTCGATTATGACCGAGTTGAAATATCAACCGAAGGAAAAGACATGGGAAAGTCGTTTGTTCATCTCCATTGTCATACTCATTACAGCTTATTGGATGGGGCGAACCGTATCCCCGAATTGGTTCAACAAACAAAATCGCTGGGCATGAATGCGGTGGCGATTACCGATCACGGTAACCTTTATGGGGCCATTGAGTTTTATCAAGAATGTAAAAGCTGTGGCATTAAGCCGATTCTGGGATACGAAGCGTATGTAGCGCCGGGTAGCCGGCACGACAAGAAAGCGACCAAACAAGGCGATGCCTATTCGCACCTGACCTTGCTGGCCAAAAATCTGACGGGTTTTCGCAACTTGATTAAAATGGCGAGCATTGCCTACCTCGAAGGTTTTTATTACTATCCCCGAATCGATCGTGAACTGCTCGAAGCCCATTCGGAAGGATTGATTTGCCTTTCGGGCTGCTTGGCAGGGGAATTTAATGACTATCTGCTCAAAGGGGAATTCAAACAGGCCACACAATTAGCAGAATGGTACGCCAAAGTTTTCAAGGAAAATTTCTATATCGAAATTCAGAATAATGGCTTAGATTTGCAGGATCAATGTACCCCCGAAGCTGCCCGCATTGCGAACAAGTTGGGAATCCCCCTCGTTGCCACGGCCGACGCTCATTACCTGTGCCAACAGGATGCAGAAGCGCACGATGTTCTCTTTTGCATCAACACCGGAAAAAAACGAGACCCGAACCGCAAAAGCTATCCCGAAGGACGTATCAAAAGTCCCTATTATGTCCGTTCGCCGGAAGATATGTATCAGTTATTTCCGGAGTATCAAGATGCCGTTGCCCGAAGTCAGGAGATTGCGGACAAGATCGATATTGATCTCGATTTCAAAAAACGTCACTTTCCCGTTTTTCAACCACCCGATGGCCTAACCCCTGAAGAGTTCCTTCGCAAAATTGGCGAAGAAGGTTTAATTAAACGATATGGTGAAAATCCTCCAGCGAAAGTTCGGGAACGCTTTGAACATGAATTAAATATCATTTGTCGCATGGGTTTTGCCGGATACTTTTTGATTGTTTGGGATTTCGTCCGCTTTGCCCGAGAAAATGGTATCCCCTGTAGCGCTCGGGGTTCCGGATGTGGGGCTGTGATGGGATATGTCTTATTTTTATCACATGTTGATCCGTTAGAATATGATTTGCTTTTTGAACGATTTTTGGACCCCAATCGTTCAGAAGCCCCTGATATTGATATTGATTTCTGTCAAGAAAGACGGGAACTCGTTATTGATTATGTGAAACGAAAATATGGTGAATCCTCGGTGGCACAGATTGCTACCTTTGGGACCTTGGCAGCGAAAGCGGCCCTGAAAGATGTTGGGCGTGTTCTTGATATTCCTTTGGATCGAGTGAATTACATGACCAAATGGGTTTCTCCGAAACCCGGCACCACAATTGACGACACTTTAGAGAGTTCCCCTGAATTTCGTAAGGAATACGAGTCGGACCCCGTCACGCGAGAATGGGTGGATATTGCCCGTAAACTCGAAGGGACAAACCGAAACGTCGGCACACATGCCGCCGGTGTCGTGATTGCTAATGGCCCCATTACGGATTATGTGCCCGTTCAGGTTGTCAAACGTAAAGACGAAAACGGGAACGTCACCGAAGCATTAACGACACAATGGGTCATGGGGGACCTTGAAAAGGTCGGCATGCTAAAAATGGATTTTCTCGGCTTGCGAACTTTGACCTTGGTCGATCATGCCGTCAAACTCATCAAAAAAACTCGTAACATTGATATTGATATTTATAAAATCCCTCTCGATGATGTTGAAACGTATAAAATGCTTCAACGCGGAGATGCCAAAGGGGTATTTCAGTTTGAATCGGAAGGGATTCGCGAACTATTAAAACGGATGAAACCCGATAACATCCGTGATATTATTGCCTCCACCGCATTATATCGTCCCGGTCCGCTCGAAGGGGGTATGGTGGATGATTATATTG
>JAOAAA010000123.1:5291-13050 GCA_026419115.1 Gemmataceae bacterium | reverse complement strand
TTCCAGTGCCCCCCCCCACTGATCTCCTGCGCGTCTCCTTCGATCTGATACAGCGACTTTTTCCGTGTGGGTGATCCGGACTCACAAACCAGCGTAGCCTTGAAAAAAATCATCACTCGATTGGATTCGCTTGAAATGGCTCGCATTCTCTGCTAAAGATGTGGCGAATCAATTACTAGGAAGGTAAGCGATGTTAAAACGGGTGATATGGATTTGGCTTATTGGTGGAATCTCGCTGTTTGCCCAAGAAGAATCTTCGTTCTACTCGCGGCCATTGTATCAATCGACCGCAGTCCCCCAAATTGCCTCAGAAGCCCCCTCTTTCCTCAGTAAGGAAGTTTCGCAAGATTCGCCCTCGAACCGCTCCGAGTTTGTTGAGCTTCTTGAATCGAATCAGAAAAACTTCAACGAATTAGGGGCAGAGAGTAAAGCAGGGGCGTCCAGTAAAGCGGGGCCAGATGGTGCGTCGGCGCAAATGAATTTGGGAGCGATCGCGAGCATGGCCGGTGGGCGGGGCCGTCAACTTCCCGGATATCGAATCACCTATTCACCAGCCCAAGAGACGCAAACCCCGTTTGGTTCCGGAAACGGCGCAAGCCTGAGCTTTATCCAACAACAAGTCAACGCGGGGTTCCCGATTTACATGGATGAATCGGAACGGATCATGGCGATTTTCTCCGTTCGCCATACTTGGTTCGATACGGAAGCGATTCTGCCCGATAGCCGACGGGCCTTTCCCGATACCCTGACGATTCCAACGATTGGCATGTTTTATTCTCACCGCTTTGAGAATGGTTATTCCTCTGGCCTGATTATTAATGTCAACTCTCCGAGTGATAAACCTTTTAATAGCCTGCGTGAAGTGAACCCCGTCCTCATTGGTTTTTTGCGGATTCCCGTGGTCAACCAACGGGATGCTTGGAATCTTTCCGTGTTTTATTCGCCTGCCAGCCAACTCCGATTCCCTTTGCCGGGCGTGGCTTATTCGTGGAATCCCTCGCCTGATTTCCGCTGGGATATTGGTATCCCTTCCAATTTATTTTGGCGGTTTGCTCCCGACTGGACGTATGAATTCAACTTTCTACCCCTGACCAACATCATGAGCCGCACCACTTATAAACCTATCGATGAACTTTCCCTTTATGGATCGTTTGAATGGCTGAACGAAGCCTATTTACTCAGTGGGCGGGAAAATCGGAACGATCGCTTTTTCTTCGATGAAAAACGTCTGGAACTGGGTACCATCGTTCGTCCTTACGGGAATTGGAGTGTGATCGCTGCGGTGGGGTATGCGTTCGATCGCCGCTTTTTCCAAGGGAGACGTTTCCGAGAAAACGATTTCGATCGCATCAATCTCGCCTCGGGGGCTTATGGTACCTTGCAGATTGGCTATAACTTTGGTGGCGCTCGAAGACCTGATCGCCCACAGTGAAGCAACCAAGTTCGATCCGATCTCAGTGGAGCAATCAAGTTCGATCCGATCGTTCATTGAAGGCCGATCCCTTCTAAGCAATGTATCTCAGTGAGCAAATAAATCCCGCCATGCCAGATAGATGAGCAATCCCAGAATCCCGTAAGTGGACACGTTCGCAATGAGACTGGGGGAGAAAAATTTGACGGCACTTCCCGCATACTTATTGAGTTTGATGGTCAAACCTCGGAAATCGACGCTGTAGGCCTCGTCCAAGACTAAATGGGAAAAAAAGCCAATCATGGTACCCACGGCAATAAATGCTCGTTGGCTCAGAACGGGGGCATCGTACACCAAAAACATGGCCAAGCCTGCGATGAGCATCGCAGGGATCGAGTGAAACATCCCCCGATGCACGGTGAACCGTTTGAACAGGCGAGATAACCCGTAGCGAATGCCCGCATAAATCAGCGCCAACCACAAGATGACTTCTTCATGGGATAAATGCAGGTTAATCAATCGCGGCATCATAATCAGGGGAACCACCGCAGACATCAGACCAAATAACTCACGGACGGGAACGCCGGAGTCGGAATCCAGATCAGGGAGCAAGCCACCGATCGTAACGACACCGGCCCCCAGTAAGGCCAAAGCAGGGGGCATTTGAAGGGCACTGGCACCGATCCCTCCGTAAATAAATCCTAGGCCCGATGCAAACGCTAAATGCCCACGATAACTGGCCATACGATCCCTCGCTTGTGTGATGTCTCCTCAAAAGGCGCTCAGGGCGTCTCGGTCTGTAAGGCCAATCGGGCCTGTTGAATCTCGGTCTGACGCATCGCTTGGAAGCGTGCCATCGTTTGGGCTACTTGTGGGGAAAGTTCCCATCGAGTGTATTGTTCCCAAGTCGCGTCGGCACGGGCTGCCTGTTGCTCGAAAGGTTCGTTCCACACAATTCGTCCTTGATCGACCAATTTCACAAACAGCGGTTCGCCAACAATCGCTTCCGAAGATTCTGCCACAATCAGCGTATCGCCCCGCCCATAAACCCGTAAGTATCCGCCGAGCGATTCCTTACCGGCGGAATTGGAAAATTTGACATTCGGAGAATTGCCGGAGGCCGTGCGTTTGAAGGCTGCCGAGACCGTATCACGATGCACGGCCCGCCACCAGTAACCGCCGGCGCCTGGAAAGAGCATCGTTGGTTCTTGGCCGGTTTTCTCGCGGAAGAACTGGTATACTTTCCGAACACCATCGGGGGTCACTTCATCCTCAAACACAATCGTGCGCGGGCTGATTCCGGCCCGTTGCATTTGCTCGAAGTACAACACGCACTGGGCAGCAATATCACCGCTATCGACCCGTACCCCCACCCGAGAAGTTTCGGGGTGAGCCTTGATTACGCGCAAAGCATTTTGCAGGCCCACCGTTTCGGCATCGACTAAATCACACAGCAGCGATGCGGTTCCCATGCGGGAAATAAAGCGATCCATCATCTCGTATTCCGCAGAGGCCAAGGTTCGATCAAACGATTGGGCAGCACACATCATCTCGTGGCCGATCGTCCCGATCGACTGAAATAATTCGGGATACATAAACTCGGCCGTATCGTTACTGGTGAGACGTCCCCCCCCCCCAACAAATCGTGCCAGCAACAAGATCAGATTGCAGACTTCCACCGGTGCCGAACGCAGACCAAATTCTGCATCGCGCGGGGTGGCTTGTTTCATTAATCGGGCTTTCGTGGCTTGAATGACCGGTACGAAATAGCGACACATGGCCGGTTCCAAATAGGAAATGAGTCCCCCCATCCCTTCAAAAATCAGGGCAGGCACCCCAGCCAGAAAGGTTTGTCCACCGGCGAACCCCCAAACATCCACGGGAAGAAAAATTTCGTCTCCCGTGTGGGTTTGCAGAACCCGATCCCATAATTCTTCAGGAAATGCTTTGACATGAGAATGATCGCGATACCACAAACGAGCCAACTCGATATCGCTTCGTTTCAAAGGACGAGCAAACCATTGGGCTAACATTGCTTCGTGCCCCGCCATAATCAGGCGTTGGCCGGCTCCGGTTTCGGGAATCCCTTTGCGAAACGTCAACGAGTAGCAGGCATGTTCCACAGCAATATCCGGCACGGCGTGCCACATGGTCCGCTTGTAAGTATCGGTCGAACCAAGGAACCCACCGAGAAGGAATAACTTGTCGAAGAACTCGGCCCGCATTTGCGCCCGTTTCTGGACAAAGGGATCGACCATCACGAAATCTCACACGAGTGAAGGAACGCGATTATTGAGCATAGGCCGCTTCAGCGGCTGCGACCCCTGCACCGAGGGGGATATTGATTCCACTCCCTTTAAGACATTGTTCCAGTGCGGCAAGAACCTGAAATACTGCCGAAGGTTTGCTATTGTACCCCATTAGACCAATCCGCCAAACCTTCCCTTTGAAATCGCCTAGCCCCCCCCCGATTTCGATCCCGAACTCGTTCAACAGACGTTTGCGAATCGCCAGATCATCGACCCCGTTGGGGATTTTCACTGCATTCAACTGCGGAAGTTGATGGTTCGGATCGGCCGTGTATTCCAACCCCAAGGCCAATAGGCCCGCTTTCAACGCTCGATGATTCCGCAAATGGCGAGTCCAACGATTTTCCAAGCCCTCTTCCTGAACGATCCGCAAGCCTTCCCGAAGAGCATACACCATCGAAATCGGTGCGGTATGATGATAGGCTCGATCCGAACCCCAATAGGTTCGGATGATAGAAAGATCGAGATACCAACTTTGGACTTTGGTCTTTCGTTGCGCCATGACTGCCTCGGCCTTGGCAGAAAACGAAATGGGTGATAAGCCCGGAGGACAACCCAGCCCTTTTTGCGAGCAAGAATAAATCGCATCGATGCCCCATTCATCCACCAGCACCGGCACACATCCCAAGGAAGTCACGGCATCAACAATCAAAAGAGTGTCGAACTCTTGACAGATTTTTCCTAAACCTTCCAGAGGTTGAAGAACCCCCGTTGAGGTTTCGGCATGGACAATCCCTAACGCCTTGGGTCGGACCTTCTGTAACGTTTCCCGAATCACATTCAGATCGAAGGCTTTGCCCCATTCTTGGTTCAAAGTGGTCACTTGGGCGCCGGCCCGTCCTGCCACGTCGATCATTCGTGTGCCGAAAAAACCCTTCGCACAAACGACGACCTTATCACCCGGTTCAATGAGGTTGACCAAGCAAGTTTCCATCCCCGCCATGCCCGTTGCAGAAACAGGAAAGGTCAGGGGGTTCTTCGTGCGATAAACATCCCGCAAGAGTTGTTGGGTTTCTTGCATGAGTTCGAGAAAATAAGGATCGAGATGCCCCAGCAAGGGGGTCACCATCGCCGCTAAGACTCGAGGATGAGCATCCGATGGGCCGGGGCCAAGCAGAAGGCGATTCGGGGGATTTAATTGTCCGGGAAGAACCATAAAATTCTCTCAGTGGGTATATCAACAAGGTACGAAAACCAAGATAGATTGAGTAGGGAATTTTACGGTTCACCAGAAAAGTGCTTGCCTAAAGTTGAAAGGGTTCAAGTGAACCAGACCCATACCTATCGACCCATACCAAAATTCACTTTGGCATCTTTGGAAACAACAAAGGCCTTGGTGTGACCGCGCAGGTCTTTCGTCAACCCCCGAACGTAGTTGATGTTGACTTCTTTATCGTTTCCTGTGGCCGTGAGTTGATCACCTCCCGACCCGCTCCATGCAAAAATCAGCACCTTTTGTTTGGTGAAATCGACCTTGATTTTGTCGAGCTTTTCTTTGCCATCAACCACTTCCTTCAACTTCTTTTCATCGGTGATGGTGAGATAATCGGTCACTTTCGATTTTGGGAATTCGCTCAGCACGAGGTCAATGGCGGGAATCGGTGCCGATTTTTCTTCGGCCGAAATCACCCCAAAGATCATAAGGAATGTAAACGCCCCGATCAGACAACGCATAGATATTCTCCGGAAGGTTAGATAAATTTTTGACACAACGATGAGACACACAGATTAACGCTTGGCCATCACTTCGACTATCGCATCCTTAGGAACGGCAAACAATTTGACATGTTCGCGCAAGTCTCGGGTTAAACCATAGTTGACGGTAAAGGTGACCATTTTGGCATCACCTGCGTAGGTGATTTTATCTTGACCTGAACCGGACCAGGCGAACAGAACGAGCCTTTCCTTTTTGAAATCGACATCGGCTTTGTAATCCGGAAGGATTTCTTTCAGGTCCGCCTCGGACTTGATGAACTTAGGGGCAGTGGCTTTGCCTGTCCCTTTAATTTTCGGAGCTTCTAACTCTCGCACAACGCTTTTATCTTCTGCAACTAACGCCCCGAGGATACCTAACGCCACCGTGACCGCTAAAGCATGTCGCATTGTCCCTACTCCTTTTGTTGAATGAACAGATTCGTGTTCCAGAAAAAAGAATCAACCTTGACCAACCAAGTGTTGTGATTCGACGAAATTATAAGAATCATCGTCAAGAAAGAAACCTGTTACAAATGGATTAGATACGTTGGGAGAGAGAAGATTCTAAGAAAGGGATTGATTGTTACCCAAAAAATTGAGATGAGCAAGAATGCCGAGGACAGGACTTGAACCTGCATGGGGTTGCCCCCACTAGCTCCTGAGGCTAGCGCGTCTGCCAATTCCGCCACCTCGGCATGAATCGATATTAATAACAGATTCCTATCTCTTGGCAAGGGTTCACTCGATTCATTTTCTTCTTCTTAAAAAAGAAAGAAGAAATAAGCACAGTTCATAGAAAGAATGTCCTGCTTTTGGTAGGTCTTAAAAGTCAACCAACGGAAAAAGATGAAACAAAATCGATCTCATTGTATTTGTTTGGTTCCATTGCAATACCATCATCAACCCAATCTTTGCTAGTCTCGTGACAAGATCAGGGTGCCTCTGGAAGCCACCTAAATCATCCAAATTCTAATGCTCCGAATTGATGAAGACTTCCATTTTCCATTTCCTGAATCGAGAGTCGAGAAACCTGACTGCGATCATGATTTTTAAGTTTCCCGATGACTGTGAATACAATTGGGTTCATCAAATCTTCTTTCTTCCGATTTCAAACGAGAAGTCGGATTGCATTCTTCGATTTCTGTTGTAACTGGCTCGATAATTTGTAAAGAAATGGATTGTTTAGGTATTCCTTCCTGTTGTGAATTTTTCTAGGAACCCAAGGATGACCAAACTCTTGCCAATCACCAATCCCACCGAAGGCCCCCTGTCAGCTGAAGAATTGTCGCGGATCGATGCCTACTGGCGAGCAACGAATTATCTTTCCGTTGGGCAAATTTACCTGTACGACAATCCTTTGCTTCGCGAACCGTTACGCAAAGAACACGTCAAACCTCGATTGTTGGGGCATTGGGGAACTTGTCCCGGATTAAATCTCGTTTACGTTCATCTCAATCGGGTGATCGTCCGCGAGGATTTGAACATCCTATACATCTGCGGTCCAGGGCATGGTGGCCCTGCGATTGTCGCGAATGTGTATCTCGAAGGAACCTACTCGGAGTATTATCCCGATGTCTCTCAGAATGCAGAGGGACTGCGACGATTATTCAAACAGTTCAGCTTTCCGAGGGGGATTCCCTCACATGTGGCGCCTGAAACTCCAGGAAGCATTCACGAGGGGGGGGAACTCGGGTATGCTCTCAGCCATGCCTTTGGGGCTGCTTTTGATAACCCCGATTTGATTGTTGCCTGTGTGGTCGGTGATGGTGAAGCGGAAACGGGACCGTTGGCCACCAGTTGGCACTCGAACAAATTTTTGAATCCCGTGAGCGATGGGGCCGTTCTGCCGATCCTGCATTTGAATGGATATAAAATTGCCAATCCGTGTATTTTGGCGCGGATTCCGCATCATGAACTCGAAGCACTTTTCCGAGGCTATGGTTATCATCCGATATTTGTTGAAGGTTCCGACCCGTTGTTGGTTCATCAGAAAATGGCCCAAGCTATGGATTGGTGTATGGCAGAGATTCGGCACCTACAACACCAAGCACGGACCCAAGGAGTAACGACCCGTCCGATTTGGCCAATGATTATACTTCGTACCCCCAAGGGATGGACTTGCCCCAGTGAAATTGATGGCAAGCGTTGTGAAGATTATTGGCGTAGCCATCAGGTTCCGATGGGGGAAATGCATGAAAGACCCGATCATATCACCGTCCTCGAAACGTGGATGAAAAGTTACAAGCCCGAAGAACTTTTCGATGAATCGGGAAAGTTGAAGCCCGAGCTAGCAGCGTTAGCTCCCAAAGGGCACCGTCGTATGGGGGCCAATCTCCATGCGAAT
>JAOAAA010000123.1:0-5281 GCA_026419115.1 Gemmataceae bacterium | reverse complement strand
ACTTTTACGCGATCTGCGTTTGCCGGAGTTTCGTTCCTATGCGGTCCCCGTGACCACACCAGGCCAAATTCAAGTGGAAGCCACTCGTGTCATGGGGCAGTATCTTCGGGATGTGATGCGCCTGAACCTCGAACACCGGAACTTTCGCTTATTTAGTCCCGATGAGAATAACTCGAACCGTTGGCAAGATGTCCTTTCGGTGACGAATCGAACTTGGCTGGAAGCCACCTATCCCCATGACGATCGCCTCGCAGCCGATGGTCGGGTGATGGAGATGCTTTCAGAGCATCAGTGCCAAGGCTGGTTGGAAGGATATTTGCTGACCGGTCGCCATGGCTTTTTCTCGTGCTATGAAGCCTTTATTCACATTGTTGATAGTATGTTTAATCAACATGCGAAATGGCTAAAAGTTTGTAATCATATCCCTTGGCGTCGCCCGATTGCTTCATTGAATTATTTGCTCAGTTCTCACGTTTGGCGACAAGATCATAATGGATTCAGTCATCAGGACCCCGGCTTTATCGACCATGTGGTAAACAAAAAAGCGGAAATTATTCGGATATATCTCCCGCCTGATGCCAATTGCCTTTTGTGCGTCACGGAACATTGTCTGCGCAGCCGCAATTATGTGAATGTGATTGTGGCAGGTAAACAAAATGCCCCACAATGGCTGTCGATGTGCGAGGCAGAAAAACACTGCGCTGCAGGGATCAGTATTTGGGATTGGGCTTCTAACGACCAAGGAAGCGAACCCGATGTCGTGTTGGCTTGCTGTGGCGATGTCCCTACTTTGGAAACCTTGGCGGCCGTCGATCTGATTCGCACTCATTTGCCGACATTAAAGGTCCGAGTGATCAATGTGGTGAACCTCATGAAGTTGCAACCCCCGCGAGAACATCCTCATGGCTTATCCGATACCGATTTCGATAATTTCTTCACCACGGACAAACCCATTATCTTCGCCTTTCATGGTTATCCTTGGTTGATTCACCGTTTGACCTACAAGCGAACGAATCACAAAAATCTTCACGTCCGCGGCTACAAAGAAGAGGGGACCACCACCACACCGTTCGACATGTGTGTTCTCAACGATATTGATCGGTATCATTTGGTGGAGGATGTGATTGATCGCGTACCGGGTTTGGGTACCAAAGCGGCTTCCTTCAAACAATACCTGCGAAATAAAAAGTTTGAACACAAACGCTACATCGCTGAGCATGGTGAGGATATGCCCGAGATTCGCGACTGGGTTTGGCCCGCAGAACGAATGAAAACCACTCCAAACGGGAAACCCTAAGGAAAAAAAGAAGTAAAGTATTCCACAAAGGTTAACCCTGAGAAAAGAACGAGTGAATTCAACCCGAAATGGGAAACTCGGAGGAAATCATGTCTGAATCTGCCCCCCCCCTTATTCTGACCCTGAACGTCGGGTCGGCCACTCTTAAGTTTGCCGTGTATCGTGCGGGTGCTACCTGTCAACGAGTTTTGTCTGGGCATTTTGATCGAATTGGGCACGCACAAGGTAGGTTCCGCATTTTCCGCGAGGATGCGACCTTGAGCGAAGAAACCCCGATCCACGTTGTCGATTTTCGTGCGGCCTTGAAGCATCTGCTGGAACGATTGCCGACGGCCCTGAATCGTGAACCTTTAGCTGCCATCGGTCATCGCGTGGTTCACGGGGGCAAGGATTTTCACGAAGCGACTCGGATCACTCCCGAGGTGGTGGCGAAGCTCACGGGTTTGCAATCGCTGGCACCGAATCATTTACCTTCAGCACGAGAGGTCATTCAAGCAGCATTCGAACTTTTTCCACACCTGCCACAGGTTGCTTGTTTCGATAGTTCCTTCCATGCGAAAATGCCCCCCGTGGCACGACGATATGCCTTGCCTCGAAACTGGCACGATTCGGGGATTCAACGCTACGGCTTTCATGGCTTATCGTACCAATTTATTGTGGAAGAATTAGCTCGCCTCGAGCCGGCCACACAAAACCAACGGATCATCATTGCCCATCTCGGACATGGTGCCAGTTTGTGTGCCGTGCTGCACGGGCAATCGGTCGATACCACGATGGGCTTCACCCCACTGAGCGGATTGGTAATGGGAACTCGCTGTGGTGATATCGATGCGGAAATCCCCCTTTATTTGACCAGCGAGAAGGGAATGTCACCCGCGGAAGTTCGGGAATTGCTGAATCGTCAATCGGGCTTGTTGGGCATGTCGGAAATAAGTTCTGATGTGCGCGATTTGCTGGCGGTAGAACAGACTCATCCCCAAGCAGCCGAAGCGTTGGAAGTATTCTGTTACTCGATCCGAAAAGGGATTGCCGCTCTGACTGCTGCCACACAGGGCCTAGATACTTTAGTCTTCACGGCAGGAATTGGAACCCATTCGGCTATAATTCGCGAGCGGGTCTTGCAAGGTTTGACCTATCTAGGGATTCAGCTCGATCCGGCCGCGAACGCAAGTCATGCTGCGATCATTTCCACCCCGAATTCAGCGGTTACCGTTCGAGTGATGCCTACTAATGAAGAGCTTGCCATGGCCCGACAGATTACCCATTTGCTTCGGTTAGAGTAATCATTCATTCGATGCAATCAGTGAAATAATATGTGAATGAATGAGATGGGAACGAATGAGATTCAACGATGTCAAAAAATGTATGAATCAGAAGGGTTTGGTTTGAGATGGCGTAAAGGATTCTTGATCTTAGGAGGAGCGTTTCACTTCGCTGAGTAATTTACTCAATTCGCCGTTGAGATTTTCTTTTGTGCCCGGATCGTTCTTCAATTCTTGAGACAGTTTCTTGAAGATGTTGACATACTCTTTGTAATTGGCAATAAGAAAATCGACGCGAGTTCGCATTTCGGAATTGACGGTGTATTGAATCTTCCAATGCTCTTTTTCACCCTGCGGGATAATCTTCGCTTTGGCATTGTAGTTGAAAGTCGCCATCACACCAAGATTCAAAGAATTGTTATTGCGATAGAGCGCCCGCATCATCCGACCATCCAAGTTATTGGAGTTGAATTGAGAACTATCCTTCAGTGTCCCCACCGAAGGCATGGTGATTTTGAGGTCTAAAATGGCTTCTTTCTCCCCAGTTTTGTCAAGGTTGATTTCGGCATTGGTGGGGAAAGGATCGAACAAGTAGGCCAAGAGTTTGGCTTCGTTCGTGGCGACGCCGGCCTTTTCCATCCGATAGGTTAAATTGTCGAGCGCTTCACCCAGTTCTTTGGCGGCTTCGGCGGCTTTCTTAAGCTGTTCTGCGTATTCATCCGAGACGTACTTTGCTGCCAGATCGTATTTGCGATCTTTGATGGCTTTCCGGAAGCGGGTTACGCATTCATCTGGGGTTTTTGCTGGGCCAAACCCCATGAGGCTATCACGGAGATTGGTATTAATGAAGTAAATGTAGCTTCCTCCTGCTGCACCCAAAAGGAGGACTGCGATGATAAGTTTTCGCATGGTTCACCACCTTTGATCAAACGATCATGACAAATGTGAGAAAATATTAAGCAACATTAGAGTACATATTGATTGAATAAAACGCAAGAAGGAAGCCATAAATTTTGAGCTGTTCCGAAAGGGGGGGGCATAATCTCCCTATCCGACCCTTTCTCAAGATTCTTGCCTTTCTCAAGTTTCCTCCATTTCTCAAGGGGAAACGAAACCGTTGTGGCAAGAGCTTTCAGGGCAACGAAGCTCGCAACGAAAAGGAAGTGAGAAGAAACGACCCGATTTTTTCTTAAGTCGATTGATCAGGAATACCCTCAGAATTGCCTTCCGGATTCCTTTCAGAATTGCCTTCGCTATTGCTTTCACTGGAAGAATTTTCCGTCAGGGCTTCCCATTTATTCCGGATCGAAATGATTAGCTCGCGGGTGGGAAGCTCATAGGGGCGGAATTTTTCTGGTTGGGCTAGTTCATCCGTGATTAACAAGGCACGATGTCGGCCCAAACGTGAGGCCGCGGGGCTATCAATCAAATTCGCGGAATCGTTCGCGCTCATTTGGAACAAGATTCGCAAGGTATAATCTCGAAGAGCATTGCGATCGAGTATCCGCGAAACGTTCGTATAAGTATCTGCACTCACTAACGTCCACACACCTACCGGTGGACCATCTTTCGTGATCGAACTAAAATGATCGGCTGCCGAAACGGTTTTGTCTCGACGGAACCCAAAATCTTCTTCCTTGCGTAAGTCGCGGAATCGTTGAATCCCGTTCACCATAACAAAGACTTTACCGATGCGGCCTTGTCCTTTATGTCGTGCTGCCACCTCACTGGCTAATTCGCTTAGGACCTCTGCGAGATTGGCCCGATCGAGGAAATAGATATTGTGAGGTAAAACCCGTGAAATTCTCCCCAATAAGCCCGAGTTCGGGTCATCCTCCGGCGTGCCATCGAGAATATAAAACCGCGCCTGATCTTGAGGGTATTGGAGTGCCAAACTCAACAGCGAACTCACAAACAGGCTCAGGCTTCCTTCTTCCCCCCCCCCGATGATCAGCAGGTTATTTCCACCGATCGGCCGGAAGGTTACCCCCGTGGCTGGCTTGATGGCAATCGGGTCTCCCACCCACGCGACGGGAGCTTTCGGAGCGATGATCTCGGTTTGGGCCAGTTGCTGTTGCAGCGGTTGACACTCATCTAGAAGGGGGCGCGTGGTTCCTTCAAAAATAATCGGTGTGGGGAACCGATCGGGGAATTGGGCATCGGCTTGATGACGGATTTTCTGCAACAATTCTTCGCGTTTGTTATCATCCAGCCAGACAATTTGGAATAGATCATTTCCTTCAACGGCCCCCCCTGCTGCGTTATAGATCGCTTCACCCGGACGGGTCAGAAGTCGGGCAGCCGTGTTATCTTTGCTGAGAATCAATTGGGCATCGGCCTCGGAACATTGCAGGGCGATACGCACCCCCATTTGATCCATGGTACTGCGGGCCAAGGCATACGCCCCCCCCAAGGTTTGCGAACCCAAAACCACATGCACCCCAAAGGCTCGCCCTTGACGAACCAAACGATCGAGGAGCAAGCCGGCTTCTTGAGCGATGCGATCATCCTCGATGAAAAACTCTTGGAATTCGTCCACAAGAAGCACAATACGGGGCATCGGCTGCTCGGGGTTTTTCTCGCGATATTCCGCCAAGGAATTCACCCCACTGAGCCGATAGGCTTCGCCCCGATTTCGTAATTCAAGGTCCAGTCTTTGCAGAACCGAAAGCCCGAATTCTCGTTCACTTTCGACCGAAACCACCTGCGCATGAGGCAAGCG
>JAOAAA010000122.1 GCA_026419115.1 Gemmataceae bacterium | reverse complement strand
GGCAAGCCCGACGAGGCCGCCAAAATTGAAAAAGAGATCAAAAAACTCCAAGGGGATATTCCTTCCACATTGGTTCTGCGGGAACGAAAAACTCCTCGAGAAACTTATGTGCAAATCCGTGGGGATTTTCTTCGCAAAGGGGAAACAGTCTCCCCGAACTTTCCAACCATTTTCAATTCGGGGCAGGTCCCCCATTCGACACGGCTCGACTTAGCCCGTTGGCTGGTCTCGCCCGAGAACCCCTTGACGACTCGCGTGCAGGTGAATCGGGTTTGGCAGCAGTTTTTTGGTCGTGGTTTAGTGGAAACCGAAAACGATTTCGGCACGCAAGGGAGTTTTCCAAGTCATCCCGAGCTACTCGATTGGTTAGCGGTAACCTTTCAGAACCAAGGGTGGTCCCAAAAGAAACTGATCCGTCAAATTGTACTTTCAGAAACGTATCAACAATCTTCAATGCATCGGAAAGACCTTATGGAAAAAGACCCGATTAATCGACTGTTAGCACGACAGAATCGGCTTCGTCTGGAAGCTGAGATTATTCGAGACGTGAGTCTTTGTGCCAGCGGATTGTTGTCGCCTCGGATTGGTGGCCCAGGAATTTATCCCCCGCAACCTCCCGAACTATTCAAATTCACCCAAAATGGCCGAAATTGGCCTGAGAGCAAAGGAGAAGATCGATATCGCCGCGGAATGTATATTTTTATTTGGCGGCAGGCACAGCACCCGTTACTCACCACGTTTGACGGGGCCGATGCTCAAACCCCTTGCACGAAGCGTAATCGAAGTAACACTCCTCTCCAAGCACTCCATTTGGCCAATGATCCCGTTTTCGTAGAATTGGCCGCTGGTCTAGCTAAGCGGGTGATTAGCATTGAGGGATCGAATTCCCAACGAATTGAAAAAGCCTTTCAGATTTGCTTTTCCCGCAAGCCCGAGCCGAAGGAATTAGCTCGTCTTGAGCAGTATCTCGATACTCAAAAAGGAACTGAACAAGAAAAGTGGACTCGGTTCGCACGAGTCTTGATGAACCTCGATGAGTTTGTCACCCGAGAATAAAACACCCCCGACCTACCTTGGAGCATTAGCTCATCTTAGCCTAGACCCATCCCACAATCGGAACAACGTCGTTTCTCTTCCGTAATCAATAGGCCGACCCAAAACAAGGGGAAACAAAATAGCAACATAATCACGAAGACTACCTAGCTTGCACCGGAAATTTGCCGACTAGTCATCGGGTAATTTGAGGTACCACAGTAGGGGCAGCGAAATCCTCTGGAGCGGCTTCGGCGGATCGGTCCTATATCATCATAATCCCGATCGCGTTCCCAAGAATCGCGGGAGCGTGATCGATCCTCTCTGTATCTGTCAGGGCTTTCAAAATCATCACTCATAGGGCTATCCTCAAATGAGGTTATATTGAAAATTACTAGGACTATCATACAAGGAGAGAACAAGTAAACTCAAGTAAAGTTGTCTTCGTTTCAAAACGAGTTGTTAAAACAAGCTGTGTGAAAAATAAATTGGTCTTGAGCGTTTGCCCGAAAATAGGTAAACCATAAGAATCTGATTCAGGTGAAAGTCGAGATTTAAGCCAAACCGAAAGGAGAAGTCTGCGGATCGGGCAATCTATGCCGATTTTATTGAGTCACTTTGCTAATTTCATACTAAAGAGTAGGTAACAACCGACCAGAAGCGATGAAATTAGAGGTTTTCTCATGGCTGACCCGACACCCGCAACCAAAAAAGGTGGTTCCAAGAAAAAAATCGTTTATGCACTGGTGTGCCTCGCCTGTATGGCGGCAGGCTCACTGACGCCTATGTTTATCAAGGCGAATCCCTCTGAGAAAAAAGAGGAGAAAAAAGTCGTCCATGAACCAACGACCAACCTTCTTTTTGGTGAGGTCGTGGTGAATCTAGCCGAGGAGAGAATGTCTCGGTATTTGCGGGTCAAAATTGTGCTGAAGGTAGTAGGGCCTGAGGAGGAAAAAGAGGGTCAACTTCTTCTGGCCAAATATAAGCCTGCCATGAAAAGTTGGTTGATCGCCCACTTGGCTGGTAAAAGTTTGAAGGAAGTTTCAGGAACGGCCGGTGTTAAGAAATTACACCGCGAGATTCTTGAAAAATTTGAAGAGATGTTAGAGCCAGAGCCAGGGCAACATGTCAAGCCCAAGGAAAGGCTCATTCTGAAAGATGTGATGTTCGAGGAATACGTAGTGCAATGATAGGACAGACCTTTGATTTTCGCAAACCCCTCCCCAGTAGTCTTGAATCAAAGGTCAATTCTTGGTTGACCGAAGCGGCCAAAAACCGATCTCGCATCTGGTCGAAGTATTTTGAAGTCGAAAGCACGCTGATTCTTGAAAGCGTTCACTCCATGTCCACGGCAGCGGCCTTTCAAGAAGTGCCGGTCAATCCTGTGGCTTTTCGCTTGAAATCCCAAGATGCGAACGATTTTCATCCCTTGCTCATCCTCTCGCGGCCGGTTGTTATCGGTCTGATTGCTGCTTCTTTAGGAACGATTCTGGACGAAATGCCCGAGGATCGTTCCCTTTCCGAACTCGAAGAATCTCTTTGTGATTTGGTCATCCAAAAATTATTCCTCGAGTTGGTTCAGTCGGCTTGGCCTTCGACGAATCCCTTAAAACTTTCGGTCGATGCTCACGGCGAGCCTTTATCGACGAACCTGATGGAAATGACCGAATTGGTCCTCGTGGCCCGTTGGTTGCTCGAACTTCCCTTTGGAAAAACCACCGTCTTATTTATCATCCCTCGTAGCGGTCCTGTTGCAGGGCTCGCACGGCCGACCACTAGCTTTGTTCCTCAACCCGATCGGGAACATATTGAATCACTCGTCAAGGAAATGCGGGTTGATGTGACGGTGCTTCTGGGGTCCGCTTCGGTATCGATGTTGCAACTTGCATCATTGAAACCGGGGGATGTCTTAGTATTAAACCAAAAAGTTGCCGATCCTCTCAGCGCCAAAATTGCCGGAGTGGATAAACTACAGGTATGGCCAGGTGCCGTTGGTCGGCGTCAGGCAGTTCAGGTGGAAGACACTATTAAGTAACTGTTGCAATAAGAGAAACCGACTCGTACCCCATGAGTACCGAACCATCCTCCTCCGAAAACCCGTCTCCCGAAGTGCTAGCCCGTATGGCTGAGTTTGCGCAACTCTCGGGAGGAGCCACCGGCGCGGGACCCACCTTGGCTTTTTTACAAGATGTTCCCGTGACCATAACCGCACGACTGGGACAAACCACACTCCCCATTGCCGATATTCTGAAACTCGGTCCCGGTGCGGTCCTTGAACTCGATCGGGATGTGACCCAACCCGTTGAACTGACTGTGCGTGGGATGCCCTTTGCACGGGGAGAAGTCGTTGTCGTTGATGACCATTTTGCCATCCGCATCAAGGAGCTGCTCCCCACAAAGGTCAAACCCAACAAGTAATCGAATCTGTGCGATGCCCAAGGAGGGGCCTTTCTGTGAATCGTTTTGCGATCTTCTTGCTCGCCTGTTTGGGATTTTTCTCGGCCCCGTTGTTGGCCCAGACGCCCCCCCCCGCGGGAGCTACCTCTCCGGACCTCATTTATACTCCGCCGGTTCCCCCGACCCCGTTCTCGGTCACGAACCTTCTGCTAAAACTGGTCGGCATGACGGTCTTCCTTTTGTTGATTTGTGCGGCCTTGATCCTGTGGGCTAAACGCTCGCAACGGACCGGAAAACCTGGCATGAAGGATGGACAACTGACCTACGTTGCAACCTTACACCTCGACCACAAGAACCAACTGCATTTGCTCGATGCGGAAGGATTACCGATTCTCGTTGGTACCGATTTAGTTGGTATCAAGGCCGTCACTCCTTTGAATGAAGAATAAGTGACCTATCCCGATCCCAAAAGGGATTTGGGCAGCAATCGTGAGGCCGTCACCCCTTGATTTGAAGAGTGACTGCTAAGATACATTGCTTTGGTAGATTAAGAATCGAGATTACGAAAGATTACTTGTTGACCCGAGCGAGATATTTCCCTTCGGTGGTATCGATCTTGATGATGTCGCCCACGTTGATGAAGGAGGGGACGTTGATTTTCAAACCCGTTTCCACCGTAGCCGGTTTAGTTTGAGCGGCTGCTGTGGCCCCTTTAATGCCTGGTTCGGTTTCGATCACTGCCAACTCGACGGTTTGCGGCAGTTCCACACTCATGGGCTTTCCTTCATACATGATTACTCGGCAAACGTCATTTTCACGAAGATATTTAATTTGATCTTCTATGAAATCGGCCCGAAGGGGCATTTGGTCAAAGGTTTCGTTATCGGTGAAAATGTAATTATCCCCATCCCGATAGGAGTAGATCATTTCCCGAGTTTCCAGATAGGCGAGTTTCACCTTATCATCTGGTTTCACTCGGTTATCCGTGATGGCACCGGTCTTCATATTTCGTACTTTGAGGTACAAAATCGCACGCCAGTTACCAGGGGTGTTTAAATCGCGATCGAGACATTGATAAAGGGTTCCATCTTCACCAATGAATACCATTCCCTTGCGAATGTCGATATTCTTAATGTCGGCCACAGTCGCAGACTCCTTACATCGGATTCCTTCCGGATTCCTGTATCAAAAATCTAATTATAGTGACACGAACCTAGAAAGAGAAGACCTTCACCCTGCCCCCTGCTTGTGCGCTTAGGACCGTTAAACTTGTTGTTACGGAGTGAATTGGCTAAAATAAATATGCCCTTTCCAATTGGCTTACCTTCATGATGAATCGATTTTTCCTTGTGATCTTGACCTTGGGCGTTTCTCTTGCGAATGCGGCCGAACCGGTCAATTTCACCCGCGATATTCGCCCGATTTTGGCTAAGAATTGTTTTGCCTGTCATGGTCCCGATGAGGAGACTCGCAAGGCCGATTTACGGCTCGATACCAAAGAGGGGGCCTTTCGTCCCATTGAGGGGAAGGCTCCTTTCACTCCGAAGAAGCCAGAGCTTTCCGAGGCTTTTCAAAGGATCATTTCCGAAAAGAAAAGTGAACGAATGCCCCCCGGCGGACCCGAGAAAGCATTGCCTCCGGAACAAGTGGCCTTGATCAAACAATGGATCGAACAAGGAGCTTCGTGGGAAGATCACTGGGCATTTGTGAAACCACAGCGGCCACCGGTTCCGGAGTTTAGCGAACCGGCCCATAAAAACTGGGTCAAAAACCCCATCGATGCCTTTGTTTTGCAACGCCTGCTCAAAGCGAATCTCAAACCTTCGGAACCGGCCGATCGGGTCACCTTGCTTCGTCGGGTTTATCTCGATTTGATTGGGATTCCCCCCACCCTTGAGCAGTTGGAGGAATTCCTCAAAGATCAATCTCCTCAGGCGTATGAAAAGGTGGTGGATCGTCTTTTAGCCAGCCCCCACTATGGCGAACGCTGGGCACGGGTCTGGTTGGACTTGGCTCGTTATGCCGACACCAAGGGGTATGAAAAAGACCTGTACCGCAACATTTGGCGCTATCGAGATTATGTCATCGATTCCTTTAATGCCGATAAGCCTTACGATCAATTTACCCGCGAGCAAATCGCAGGGGATTTACTCAAAAACCCTACACCTGAACAAATTTTGGCCACGGCCTTTAATCGGAACACCCTGACCAATGAAGAAGGGGGAACCGATGATGAAGAATTTCGTGTCCTTGCAGTGAAAGATCGAGTGGATACGACCCTGCAGGTTTGGATGGGCTTAACCGCAGGCTGTGCTAAATGTCACAGTCACAAGTACGATCCGATTTCATTGAAGGATTATTACCGATTGTTTGCCTTCTTCAATCAGACCGAAGATGCCGATCGTGGAGATGAATGGCCCACACAAGCATTGCCCGGACCTTATCAAGAAACCCGAATGCAGCGGATTCGCGAGAAAGCTCAAGCGGTGCGAGACGCTATCGCCGAGTTAAATGAACGAAATCTCTGGTTGTTAGCTCGATGGGAAGAGGTTGAGAAAAATCGTCGGCCTTGGAAGATTCTGGAACCTAAAAAACTGACCTCGGCCACGGGGGCCAAATTCGAGCAAAAACCCGATGGTTCGACCTTGGTGATTGGACCGGCCACGAAACGGGAAGTCTACATTATCGAATCGGCGGCCCCATTGAATAAGTTCACAGGCTTGCGATTAGAGGTGATCCCCGACCCGTCTCATGTGGGGGGGGCCGTCGGACGAGGCCTTGAGGGGAACATTGTTTTAAGTCGCATTCACCTGTTTGTTCGTCCTCCGAAAGGTGACGTTTACGAAATCAAAATGACCCAAGCCCAAGCGACCTTTTCGCAGGAGTTCTATCCGGTACAACGGGCACTCGAAAGCGAAAATCCAGCCGTTCAGGGATGGGCGTTGGCTCCCCGTCATAGGGAACGTCATACGGCGGTTTTCAGCATCCCCAAGGGAGTCGAAATTCCCGAAGGTTCGGATTTATTGGTCACTTTGGATCATTCTTACCGCTCCGATTATGCTGGCTTTGCGATTGGTCGTTTTCGGCTTTCCGTAACTGATGATGCAAGGCCCAGTCTGGCGGATGACGTCCCCGACTCGATCCGCAAGTTAATGGAAATTCCGATCCCCAAACGAACCCCCGAGCAAATGAAAACCCTGATGAAGTACTTTACTTCGATCTCCCCCGAGTTTGCGAAGGAACGTGAAAAAGCCAATAATATCGAAGCTGAGATTCCCAAAATTGCTAATGAAGCGTTAACCCCGATTATGCGGGAGCTTCCCCCCGATCGGAAACGTCCCACACACATCCATAAACGGGGGAATTTCCTCAATCTTGGTGAAGAGGTGAAACCCCAAATCCCCGAAAGTTTTCGATTCGTGAAAGAGATCGAAGGGAATCGCCTGACCTTGGCCGATTGGATCACCTCTCCGGAAAACCCGCTGACCGCACGGGTGGCAGTGAATCGACATTGGGCCCAATTTTTCGGCACCGGTCTGGTTGAATCGCAAGAAGATTTTGGCACGCAAGGAACCCCGCCTAGTCATCCCGAGTTACTCGATTGGCTTGCGGTCGAGTTTCGAGAATCGGGCTGGTCGTTCAAAAAATTGTGCAAACAAATTGTCATGAGTTCCACCTATCAACAATCGTCTCAGGTCACGGCCGAGCTGCTGAAAATCGATCCCAAAAACCGGTTATTGGCACGGGCCTCTCGCTTCCGTCTCGATGCCGAATTTATTCGGGATAATGCCCTGAGCATCGCCGACTTGCTCAGCTCGAAAATCGGTGGCCCCTCGGTGATGCCTTATCAACCCGAAGGTATCTGGAAGAGCACCTATAGTACCGAACGCTGGAATCTTTCGATCGGTGATGATCGTTATCGCCGAGGAATTTATACCTTCATTAAGCGCTCTGCCCCTTACCCCTCGAATGTCACGCTCGACGGGACCAGCCGAGAAACCTGTACCATTCGCAGAATCAATACGAACACGCCGTTGCAAGCCCTGATCCTGCTGAATGATCCCGTTTTTGTCGAGGCGGCCCAAGCGTTGGCGCGGAGAGTGACCCACGATGCCAATCGTCCCGAAGAGCGTATCAAACTGGCCTTCCGCCGAGCCACGTTGCGGCCCCCCTCGGAGAAGGAACTCAAACTGCTCATGGACCTTTACGAAAGCCGCTTGGCGAAATACAAATCGGATCGGAACGCCGCCTTGCAAATGGCCACGCAACCGATTGGCCCCCTTCCCCTCGAATTCGACTTGGCAAGTACGGCAGCCTTGAGCGTGGTCTGCAACGTCATTTTGAACATGGATGAAGTGATCGTCCGCCGCTAATATCCCGAGATTATTTTTTCCATTCGATCGCATTGGCCAAGGCGGCATCGCGGGTACCGATCTTCGGTGCTTGGGTCGGCTTGGCTGTGATCGTCAGAATCGCTTGTTCCCCTTGGCGAGTGAGTATCCGGTAAAAGGCTTGGAAAACCGGTAGGCCATCAAGGTTCCCTTTCCCCACCACACGATAAATGTGACGATCTCGATCCGTGGGGATAGTCCCTTTCTCCACCACTTCGGTCATTTCCCAATTGGAACTCTTTTTGACAAGGCCTTCAAACTCTTCGTTTGATAATCCCTTGCCTGCCTCCGCTTTGGGTAAGGGGCTTAAGGTCGCTTGAGCAATAAAATCGCCCCGATCGAGTAACCGGAAGATGATGTTTTGCTCCGTGCGAGCCACAAAGTACCACTCTCGCGGATAGAGAAACGTCATCGAAGAACCGGTATCTTCATAAAGTAACGCCTTGAGATTTCCGGCGGGTTCTTCTTTGACAGGCACCTTTTCGAGTAAGGTTTTCGGAAAATTCTTCGGCTCATCTGCCAAGAATTCGCGAGTTACAATTGTGGTGGATTCCACCTCGGCCGCTGGGGAAACGGGGCCTTGGTCTCGATTATCCTTTTGCTTCCATTCCACCGAAGTGATTCGCTTCTGTTTGAGATCATATCGAGCCGTGGCCGTGACGGTGATTTTGTTCAACGCCCCGTATTCAATGCCGCTGGAATCGCCCGTGATCGTCAAGATCGCCTGTTCAGCGGTGATTTCGGTCAGTTTCACGACCATTTCGTTCGAGACCAAACCTTCAAAAAGCCCCAGCGATTGCATGACCCGATCGGGAATTTTCCAAGTATCCCCCACGGCCACCTCTTTCTCAGGCAATAAACCCGAAAGAAACATCGGGTCAAAATGCTCCGAAACGATTTCTAACTCCGACTTCGTTAACGGAGCCACCGGTGAATAACACAAGTGGGTATCACCAAATCGCTGAGCAACGATGAACGATTTGGTGACCGGTAACCTTCTCTCGTTCGAGTTTTTGGCCACCGTCGCATTACATTGGGTCGATTCATAATATCGGGCCACTTTACGAGGCAAATTCTCTTGAACGTCTAACTCTTTCTCGATCCATTTATGTTCGTTTTTCGCTTGAAGATCGAGCGGGACGGTGCGACCTTCGCGGATCACTTTTAAGGTGCCCGTCAAAGTCGTCAGGGTCGAGATTTTGTAATAATCGCCGACGGTGTGAGTTTCCGTGAGCTTGACCTTCTGGGCCTGCACAGAACTCGGAGCCGCCAGCGCCGCGGTTGCGGTCCAGAAACTCAATAAATAGAGCCAACGCATGCTGTTCCTTTGGAGAAAGAATTTCACAGTCTTGAAAATCGTCAGAATCAGAACAAGGTCCCAAGAAGAATCGAATCCCCTGTGATCGTTCCCGTTTCGTCAGTGGGAAAAATCGCTACCACTTCGCCAAACTTCCCCGATTAAAGAACATGCAGAATCTCTACCACAGACAAGCTACTATGCCATGGTCAACAGGTTGTGATGAAGGGACAAGAGAAACCCAGTATAAGGAAGGCAGAGCCGAATCTTCACGCTCTTTCCCATTTGGCTTGGGTATGAATCATTCTAATTCCGCGAGGGTATTGAGATAGGCTCGGAATCGATCCAGAATTTCATCAACGGCTTTGGCGTATTCCTCAGGGGGTTTTCCATCGGGGAAAAGTTCGGCCCGATCGAGCAAAATGACCTTTTCCATTTCTGTACGATACGCCTTCACTGCTGCGGTGGGAAAGGGTGGAATCTTCCCGTTCCGATCGTAGAGCTTGGGAAATTTGGCTTTGGGGAACGCTTTAGTGAAAGGTTCGCTATTGTGGTAATCGCTGATCAATTGCAAGGCATCGGCATCCTCATTGGAAAAACAGGGGACCGCCGGCTTCAGATACAGCCGCGGTTGCGGATGCGTTTCAATCATTTGGGTCGGTTTGCTAATCGTCTTCATCAGCCACAAAGGGGGTGGGTCACCCCCACCGGAAACCTTGATGTTCCACTCGTCTTGGTCGCGGATAGAGTTGAAGGCCGAAATGACCTTAGTGAGTCGTTGCCGATGTTGAATGATTTGTTGAGGGGATAGGGAATCGCCCAGAATTTCCTTTAAGAAAGTCTGGCGCTTCTCATCGACAAAAGCAAAAGGCGAAAGTTCGCCGCTACGCCCATAGGTTTTGATGACGGCATTGAGTTCGGGAATCTGTGTCAGTTGGGTCTTAATCTCTGTGGTCGAAGTAGGGGATTGCCGCAAATTCTTCCGCTGCTCATCGGTCATGCGAAAGGTACTCGCAGCAGTCATTTCCGCAAGGTCTTCATGAATCGAAAGGCTTTCACTTGCGGTCGATTTTTGAATGAACTCGAGCAAATCATCCAAAGTCGTATCATCCCCAGGTTCCTTAGGAGGTTTACTAAAATAGCCTGCCCCAACGGTAATAAATAACACCAACAGAGCAAAGCCGGTGAACAGGGCCAGAAACGAAAGAAAGCGGTTCATAGTTTGGTTTTTATCGACAGGCAGCCCGAATCAAATTCAACTTTTTGTGGGATTCTACTAACTCGGGCAAGTCCTACATCCAACGCGAGGAAGTTCATCTGAAAAGAATGGGGAAAGGGTCGATCACTCTGGCTTTTTCGGGATCAATTCGGGAGGAAGATAATGAGCCTTTGAGCCAGCGGGATGCTGCCGGATTCGCTCGGCATATTCAGTGCTGATTTTATCGACGACCAATTTCTGTTTAATCAACTCGGTTTCAGGGACGCTGCCCAAATCTTTGGTTTCTTTCTCCCATTGATCCAAGCGATCGCGAAGTTCTTGAAGTTTTTTGGCATAACGGGGATCGTCCACCAAATTTTTAATTTCGTAGGGGTCCGCCTCGGTATCGTAGAGTTCCTCCTTGGGTTTCTTCTCAGCAAAGAATAGTTTTTGGACCTCGTTGAGTTTGCCTTCGGCAAAGGCTTTCCGCCAAGCCTGCATCGTCTTCATTTCATCCATGTAGAGGATGTGTTGGGCATAGGGTAATTCAGGATAATAATTACGGATGTAGCGATAGCGGGAATCGCGCACGGTGCGAATGCGATCAAACGTTTCATCCATCCGATCTCGGGCAGCAAAGACATATTTCCGTTCGGGATAATCGTTGCCCAGAAAAGGTCGCCCTATCATTTGAGGAGGAATTTTGACCCCTGCGAGCTTTAAGATCGTGGGAGCAAAATCGATGAATTCCACGAGGTCATCTCGCACGGTGTTGGGCTTGATGTGACCGGGCCAACGAACCAAAAACGGGACTTTCAAGCCCGTTTCATAGGGCCAGCGTTTGTAACGGGGCATTCCTCGCCCGTGATCGCCCAAAAAGAACACAACCGTATTCTCGCTGAGCTTATGCTCGTCGAGCCATTTCAGAACCCCCTCGACGAGATAATCCATGGCGGTGATGTTTTCGTGATAATTGGCCACTTCTCTGCGGACTTCGGGCGTGTCGGGATAAAACGGGGGAAGGGTGACTTTCTTGGGATCACGGCGTTGGGCATCGGTTAATCGTTGCGTGTTTTTCTTGTATTGTTCGGGATTGGCCCGAACTTGGCTTTCGTGCGTGATGGTGAAATTGATGTAGGCAAAAAAAGGCTGTTTGGGGGGGGGGCCTTTGGTCCAATCGGCGGTGGAGTCGAACGCTCCTTTAGGTACAGGAAAATTAAAATCGGTCTTTCCCGGAAATGCTACATAGTCGCCTGCCTCGCGGAGATAATCCGTGAACAAGGGGGGGGCTTTCACCAATTGGGAACGCATGTGGTGGCTTCCCATGGTCGTGGGATATTGCCCCGTAATCAGACCCGATCGGGTGGGGGCACAAACCGGTGAATGGGAATAACAATGCGTGAAGCGGGCACCTTGCGAGGCCAAGCGGTCCAACGTGGGGGTAATCGCATCGGGACAGCCGTAGCAGCCCAAATCGGGGGAAATATCTTCGGTGACAATCCACACAAAATTGGGACGGGTCTCGGCAGCTTGTAGCCCGAAAGGAATCAGCACAAACACAGAGTAGAGGAAACGCATAATCGGCTCCGCTCGCAGGTCATGATGGGTTCCAGTTGATATACAACAAAATTGCCTAGCGGTTATTCCTCAATTTCTCTTGAATCCCTAAAGCCCTCTTCCAAAATAGGTAATAACATTAGACTTTCTTTTCGAGTGACCCTCATGAGTTTATCGTTAGCGGATCGTGCGAATCGCTTTCGTGAACGATTTCGCCAAGCCCAAGAAGAAATCGGGAAGATGATTGTTGGTCAACCTGATGTGATTCAAGGGGTTCTCACCTGCTTGTTTGTGGGGGGGCATGTTTTGCTCGAAGGGGTACCCGGCTTGGGCAAAACCTTGATCGTCCGCACCTTGTCCCAAGTCTTGGATTTGCCTTTTGCCCGAATTCAATTCACCCCCGATTTAATGCCCTCGGATATTTTGGGAACGAATATCATCACGGAAACGCCCGACGGAAAAAGGGATTTTCGCTTCCAAGCCGGACCCATTTTTGCTCAGATTGTCCTTGCCGACGAAATCAACCGTGCGACGCCCAAAACGCAATCGGCCCTTTTGGAAGCGATGCAAGAAAAGCAAGTGACCGTGGGGGGACAAATTCGCAAACTCGAAGAACCCTTCTTCGTATTGGCCACACAAAACCCGATTGAGCAAGAAGGAACCTATCCCTTGCCCGAAGCCCAGTTGGATCGATTCCTGTTCAAACTGTTGGTCCCGTTTTGCTCCCGTGAAGAGTTGGCCGTGATTTTGGATCGGACCACGAAAAATGAAATGCCGCGTGTCTCGAAAATCATGGATAGCGCCGAAATTAAAGACCACATTGCCTTGGTCCGCGAGGTTTTGGTAGCCGCTCCCGTTCAGGATTATGCGATTCGTTTGTTGTTAGCCACTCACCCAGGGAACGAATTCGCCCCCCCTCTCACCACTCGATACCTGCGAGCCGGCGGAAGCCCCCGAGCTGTCCAAGCCATGATTCTCGCTGCCAAGGTGAATGCTCTGTTAGCGGGTCGGTTCAACGTGAGTTTCTCGGATATTCGTCAGGCCTATCTTCCGTGTCTGAGGCACCGTATCTTGTTGAACTTCGAGGCGCAGGCCGAGAATATCGCTGCCGACCAAATTCTCACCCAAATTCAACAAAGCGTACCGGAATCAACAGAGAAAAATCGCTGAAGATGCCTACTTCACACAAAACGTATCCCTTGTATAAAGC
>JAOAAA010000121.1 GCA_026419115.1 Gemmataceae bacterium | reverse complement strand
TCATGCAGACCAAACAGGTCAATGACCTCGGCCATTTTGGCTTCGCTTTTTTCTTTGGGAATCCCATAGAGATCGGCGATGAATTGCAAAAACTCTCGGCCGGTCAGCTTCTCATAAAGGTAGGGTTGATCGGGAACGTAACTAATCAACTGCCGAGCGGCATCCCCTTGAGTGCGAATATCGAATCCGCCGATAGTGATGGTCCCTTCGGTGGGAAAAAGTAGCCCGCAGAGCATTTTGATGGTTGTGGTTTTTCCGGCCCCGTTGGGTCCTAAGAAAGCAAAAACCTCACCGGCGGGAATTTTGAGCGTAAGGTTCTGGACGGCCGTTTTGCCACCGTATTTTTTGGTGACATTTTGAATATCGATCATGAGAGATTATCGCGCCTTCAAGATCAGGTTCGTGCTGCTGCCCGGTCGGAACAGATAGTCGCCGTTCGGCAATTTGGGGTTTTCCAGATCAATCGAAATTCGGACCGTTCTCCCACTGGAATCGATTGTTTTATCTAGATAACTTAAACGACTTTTGAATTCATTATTCAGTTCGGCCTCTTCAGGGACGGGCCAAATGTGAATATCTCCCTTTTTGGTGCCGACGACAAAAAAGGCAGGTTTATCCTTCAATGGTGGCGAGAAGGCCGCAGCCGTGGCGGGGGCGTATCCCTTGGTCACATAGCGAATCAACTCGCTTCCGCGTGCTTGAGCCGAGGGTGCCCGAAACAAGTGGACAATCCCTTCGGTGCCACCTGCCGACAAGAGCAAACGATCTTTCAACTGCGGGTATTGTGGCGATAACACCGTAAAGTTATGGAAGCGCCCCCCTTCGGTCCCCAAGTTCAAAGATCGTTCTCTGCGGGCTTCTCCCAGATGAATCACATCCAATCGATTCTTATCGGTATCTATATATAATCGGTTACCATCCTCACTGACGGCAGGAAAAAGGACATCGCCTGTGCGAGAATCGAAACGGTGTTCCAAGAAGGCCCCCTTCTCGCCGAGTTCCCAAACCAAAATAGAAGGTTCTTTTCCAACCGAAATCAGGCGTCCTTGCGGGGTCAGGGTCAATTGAGTGATTTGGCTATGATGCGCTTTGCTCGGAAGGGTGTAGTGCTTTTTACCGGTTCGGGTTTGATAAAGGTGAATGCCCCGCTCATCGGCAACGGTCGCCCAATTCCCATCGGGGGATAAGGCCACGGCGGTGACCACTCCCTCGGCTTTGGGGTCGAGTTTGCGTAAAGGCTCCTTGGCGAGGTTGGCTAAATCGTACAAATGCAAATCCCCCGAGTCCGAAGGTAACAGCAGCAGCGGTTCTTTCTGGGCCACCGCAAGGGTCCGAACCGCCGAGGGCATCTTCCACGATTGCAACACTTTTTGCTCGCGATTCCAGACCCGTACCCAACCATCTTCCCCTGCGGAGACAATCAGCACTTGACCTCCTACCTCGGTCAGGGCAATCGCCGTGATCGCTCGATTCGGGGTGTGCTGGGCAAATGTGTCGATTTCGCGAGCCGATTGGTAACGGGTCACTTCCATAGAAACTTCATCACCGATGCGAACTCGATTGAGGTATTCCACCTTAAGGCTTCCTTCCACTCGCAGCCGTGAAAAATCCTGAACGACAAGAACGACATCGGTTGAACGGAGTGATTCCCGTTGATTCCGATGGATCGACACCACCTCACCCGAAAGGGCCGAGCGTAACACATACTGCGAAAGTTTATCCTCGGCCTTGTCCAACTCGGCTTTGCCCGTAATGACTTGCCCTTTCTCCTTCACCAGTTCTGCCTCGTATCGTTGCACTTCGGCCTCGGCACGGGTCACCTCTTGGAGGGGGATGGCACCGGCACCTCGTTTCAGATTCTCGGCCAAATCCGACAGGGCTTTCACGACTTTCTTCAGGGCATCCTCCGATTTCTCTGCGGCTTCCAGTCGGGCTTTGGCCGTGAGATAATCGAACTTGGCTTGCTTATCATCCAGAAGCACCACAATTTGATCTCGTTTGACTACATCTCCTTGTTGAAGCCGACGATAAAATTTTTGACTCGCCTCGTGTTGGAATATATCTCGGGGATCGTATTTCTTGGCTTGCTCCTCGGGGATTTCCACTCCGATCCAATCAATAATCGCATCGATCTGACTGGAAATTTCATGTCGATACGGTGCCGTTAAATGACCCGCAGGGACAAGGATAAAATCCCCTGCCGAGTCCCCAGAAAAGGGGGTATATTCTGCTCGTTCGTAAAGGGCCGGACCGATTTCTTTTTTGGTCACTTCCGGTTCGATCCCGTTGGATTTTCCCGTGCCACTTTTGGGCGGGTTGCAGCCGAGCAGACAGATCGAAAATAGCCCGAACCACCACAAACGAGATCGCATAAATTCCACTCCACAATTCCCCTTCAGGACGTTGCCAATATCATCAGCGATGCCTTGTCTCAAGTCAAGCCCGAAACCCCTTTTCCGTGAACGATTCTACAATAACTCTTTGCGACCTTGAGATAGGCTCTGATCCTTCTAATCTTCGTCGAATTATCAAAGATCAGCCTATCCCCCCTCGGAACGACTTTGAGACAGGCCATGATCCTCGCAACCGATGTGATTCGTCACAAACGTGATGGTTTAGAACTGAGTACCGAAGAAATTCGAGCGTTTGCCCAAGCGGCGGCCAGCCAAGGTTGGGAAGACTATCAACTCTCGGCCCTGTTAATGGCCATCTTCCTTCGAGGGTTCTCCAAACGGGAGACCGCCAACCTCACCGCCGCCATGACGGAATTTGGGGAACGCTACTCTTGGGAGGAAATTGATGGACCGAAGATCGATAAGCACTCGACGGGGGGAGTCGGTGATAAAACCTCGTTGATTCTGGCTCCGCTAGCCGCCGCCTGTGGGGTGATCGTCCCGATGATGTCGGGGCGAGGATTAGGACACACCGGAGGCACTTTGGACAAACTCGAATCGATTCCGGGTTTTCGGGTCGATCTCTCGCGGGACGAACTGAAACGGTGTTTGCAAACAATTGGTTTCGGCATGATTGGCCAAACGCAAATGATTGCTCCGGCCGATCGAACTTTGTATCGCCTTCGCGATGTCACCAGTACGGTGGAAAGCATCCCGTTAATCACGGCTTCGATCCTTTCTAAAAAATTGGCCGAGGGAATCGATGGCCTTGTTATGGATGTGAAATGTGGCTGCGGTGCCTTTATGAAAAACCCCACTGATGCTTTCGCCTTGGCCGAATCGATTATCTCGGTGGGTACTGCCAACGGGCTTAAGACCGAAGCCTTGGTGACCCGTATGGCTGCCCCATTAGGCAAAACCATTGGCAATGCTCTGGAAGTCAAAGAGTGCCTCGCCACTTTACGAGGGGGGGGGCCAAAAGACCTAGAAGAACTTTCCGTCCTTTTAGCGGCCCGAATGGTCTTACTAGGGGGTTTGGCTTCCGACGAACGCGAGGCGGCCCAAAAGGTGCGCAAGGCTCTCGAATCGGGGCAAGGCTGGGAACGCTTTTTGAAATGTGTCGAACTTCAGGGGGGGGATCCCAAAAGTATCGAAAATGTCGATCGGCTTCCCCGTGCCCAGCATATCAAAATCCTTCGTGCCGAGAAATCGGGCTACATCTCCGAATTACACGCAGAAAAACTGGGACGCGCCGCCATGCTCCTCGGGGCTGGACGACAAAAGGCTTCCGCCGCTATCAATCCGGCCGTAGGGTTGGTTCTTCATGTTCATATTGGTAATGAAGTTCAGCCCCACGATGAGATTTTGGAAATCCACTACGATGACGAAAACTTATTAACGAATGCGTTACCTTTGATTCAAGAGGCTATTACCATTCGCGAAGAACCGGTTGAAATACCCCCCTTAATTCTCTCCAAGAGTTGACCCTCCAAGATGAGCTTTCCTGCATAAGGGAACCGAAAAAATGTTAGCACAACTGGTCGAATACTGGTTAACCCCAAGTACCAAAGCCATCCGAGCCATGGGTTACGTCCCCGAAGTGATTGGCATTCGGGCACGCTATGCCCGTTGTGCTGCCTATTGGGAAGAACATCTGAAGCGAACCCGAGAGGTGATTCTCCAAGGGGCTGCCCGTGCTCAGAAACGTCGTAAAGCAGTCATTCTGGGGGGGGGGTTATTTCATGATGTCCCCATCTCTGAATTGTCGCAGATGTTTGAAAAGGTCGTGCTGGTGGATATTGTGCACTCGTTTGTTTCGCGGTGGAAAACCCGACGATACCCGAATGTGCATCGCCTCACGGCAGATATTACCAACACGGTCGAAGCCTTGTATCGGGTGGCTCATCGGGAGGATCAGCCTTTGCCTATCTCGGAACCGACACTTCTGCTTGATGATCCCGAACTGGATTTTACCGCCTCGGTGAATTTATTATCGCAGCTGCCTTGTATGCCCGAAAGTTATCTGAAAAAGCAACGTGCCCATTCTCCCGAAGCCATTCGAGCTTTTTCGGCACAGTTAATCGAGGCCCATTTGAACTACCTGAGCCGACTCCCCGGCGCCGTGGCGTTGATCACCGATATTATGCGTTTGAAGATTGATACCCTCGGTCGAGTGGTGGAAAGACGAGATTTACTTTATTCGCATGTGCTTGGGAAATTTGGCAGCGAATGGGATTGGCGTTTGGCCCCGATTCCGGAGGTCGATCGAAATTATCACTATTTTCGCCGCGTCGTTGGCATCCCCGATTGGAAGTAGTCTCTGGTCTGTTCGCTCTCACCTTTTTCCCCCTCGGAATGATCTCCAACGCATGACCATTCCACCGCTTTCGTGACGGCTCGTTTTGCGCTTCGGCGTTTCATCACTTTGGTGACGGCTTGTTTCAGGAGAAAAAACGTGCCGGAAAATGTAAGCCGATCGGAGTGAAAGGGTATCTCTAATTGAAGAATAAACTCATCTCGGCTGAGGAAATCAACTTACGGTCCCAAGCAAAGGGCGCTGTGACCCGTTGCTCGGATTCTCTGTCGAGACAGCTGCAATATCGCCAGAGACAAGCAGAAGTGTCGGTTCCGAGATAAGCAAAGCCTGATCTTCCGAGCCGAGCTAAGGGGCGTTTTGCCCCCCGTTTGCGTTGACCTGAGAGAAAAGGACAGCGAACCCCGTCGATCCAATACAATCCAATTATTCGATCTTTTCGGAATGAATCTCCCGATCGAATTGTCTTTCCCATTAGAATGCATCGATAGGATTGTTGGACTCGCCCGAATAATGCTTTGGTGACCCCTGCTCCGCCGAGTTTTGGAGTATCCTTAATGAAAAAACGATTGACTCGACGACACCTTTGGGGATTGTTTTTGACCTTGCCGATTTTTTTGTTGTTCGGCGGTTGTGCGTATGCCCACACCAGTCATGCTGCCCGTCAGGTATCGAATCGACTTTCCCAAAAATTGGCGGTTCCCGTTCAGTTTGAATCGCTCTCAACGGGCTTACTTTCCACCGAAGTTCGAGAGCTGAAACTTTTTGAACCCGATGCAGATGCCCCTTGGTTCGAGGCCAAACGAGTCAAGCTGGGACTTTCCCTATTCGGGGCTGTGTTTGGTTTCATGCCCGATTCGGTAGAAATCGAAGAGGTAACGGCATCCCTTCGATTCGATAAAGAAGGGGATTTACTCACCGTTCTGCCCCAAACCGAAACTTCCGCCAATGCTTCGTCCTCTCTGAATCTCCCGACGTTGGCCATTCAAAATGCCTCGATCACGATTCAGCAAACGGGCCATCCGACCACTTCGTTTTCCAATCTTCAATTGGCCTTGCAAAAAGGGGAAACCTCGAAGCAGATGGTTCTTTCTGGCGAAATGAACGATCCTGTATTTGGTGGATGGCGAGTCGAAGGAAATTGGGATGCGCAAACAGGTCAAGCTCATGCCAAGGTCGCAACGAAATATGCCAAACCCATCAATATGGAGACGTTGCGAAAAGTTCCCTTTGTGAATCCCAATGCGTGGAAAGAAATTCAATTGACCGGTCAAACCACAGCTGAGCTTTTTGTGGATGTGGACGTCAAAGCGCAAGATGGTACCTATCGACTGGTTCTCCAACCGACGCAAGTGAACGGCTTTGTTCCGGTCGCGGGTTTAACACTGGAAGAAGCCTCGGGAACGGTCGTGGCCCGAGGTCAAACGTTGGAGCTGATCGATGTCAAAGCCAAGACGGCCGAGGGGGAAGTTTTCGTTCATTCGTTTATGGACTTTAGCTACAAGGATAAGGACATTTTTTATTTCGAGACCGAATTTGAGGGGGTCGAAGTCAGCCGTTTACCCGACAAGTTAATGCTTCCGAAAAAGCTAGAAGGGAAAGCAACCGGTCAAGCCAACTTTGGTTTCACTGCCTTGGTGGGGGGGGGGGTAAACACCTATGGACTAGGTCATGCCCGAATCGAGAACCCCACACTCGGAGAGCTAATTGAAGTGAAGATTAGCGATGACGGTGTGGAAGTAGACGATCCGAAGGGTAAAGTGCCTGCTCCTAAAAAAACCCCGAACCCGAACCCGTTTGCCCCCATTGATGATGCTTTGAAAAACGCGGCCAAATGGTTCGAGAATTTCCGGAAACAGGTCGGGCCAATCCCCGTGAAAGTGAATCTGAGGAACGTGGATGTGGCGGAGATTCTCAAAGCCCTTGAAATCGACTCGCCTATGAAAATCGAAGGGAAAGCCGATGCCAAGTTGGAAATTACCATCCCTTCCCAAAATACCGACAAAGTTCAAGGCTACAAAATTTCTGGAACGCTCAGTTCGGCCCAACTGAAAATTGATAATGTCCCTCTCGACCAGATCGAGGCCAAATTCCTGTTGGCAGAAGGGAAATTGAACATCAAAGAAATCAAGGCCAAACTCCCTGCGGTGGCAGGTAAAAACTCCGGTAATCTGCGAGCCAGCGGGTACATCGGGACCGAGGAGCCTTATCCGTTTCATGTATCCTTGCAGGTCGAAGAGTTTAACCTACAGGCTTTGACCGATGCCAAAGGGTTTTTAGAGCTTCCTTTGGCCTTAGAGGGAATCACTACAGTAGAAGGAATGGTCACGGGACAAATTGGTGGCAAGACAAGTTCCTTGAGCTTTGATCCGAACCCGAAGAAAAATTATCTGAATATCAAGGGTAATAAACTCCTGATTGGTTCTTTGCCTATTGATTCGTTTGTGGCACAAATCGGGATTGTGGAGCGGGCCAAACCGGAGAAAGGAACTTGGGGTCAAACCCTGAGTTTGAATGTGCTAACGGGGAACCTATTGGGGGGGCAATTGAGTCTGGATAAGCCGATTGCGATTCCTCTTCGGGGCAGTGATTCGGCCCAAGGGAAAGTTCTTCTGAAGGGGCTAGATTTAGGCCAAATTGCCAAGGCGTTTCCGGCGGCCAATGCGGTGATCTCCGGCGTGATTCAAGAAGGCGAAATCGATCTTTCTACACCTGCTGTGACCGATAAAAATCCCCGCACGGTCACGGCCAACGTGAAACTCAGTACGGAGAAACTGCGTATTCGTGGCTTCCCCGTTTCCAAAGTTCATGGAAAAATGGTCTTCCGTGAAGGGATCATCAAATATCTTTTTCAAGGCAATGCCCTTGGTGGGGAAATTGACGTAGAGGGTCAATACCCCGATACGGCCCCCCCCCGAAGAAGACTGCCTTGGAACCAAAAGTCGTTCTCGACTCGCCCCACAAGTCTTTTTACGGTCGATCGAACGAACGCACTTACGGCGTGACTTTTCTCCCTCCCCTGCCGCCGACCTCGGTCCCCGCTCAATTTCCCTTTGGCAATACCATCACCTTGACCTATCGCGATCAACGGTTGAGTAAACTGCTCGCAGATATTGGGCCGGGCTTACAACGCAAAGACCTCATCGAATCGCTGATGGGGTTAGAAGGGCGCGTTTCCGGAGTTATCCCCCTTCGTCTCCTTCCGGGGGGAAAAATTGAGGTGGTCGGGCGGGCACAAATTCAACTGGCCGATGTGACCTTTGACAATCGACTGATTTTCCGAAGGGGAAATTTCTCAATGAAATCCATCGGCGATTTGATTCAGATTGACGAAAGTGCATTTGAAATCGGTAACGGTCGATTGAGTGTCGTGGCCCGCTTTGATCTGTTCAATCCCGAACGGGCCGAAATCCGCATGGACCTCGATCGGGTCGATCCCAAAGCAATCCCCTTCCTTGAAGAGAGTATTGGCAAAAGTTTGGATCTTCCTTTGAGTGGTCGCTTGGTCACCTCGGCTGGGCGAAATCGCGATTGGCGTGGCAATGGGACCTTAACTTGTGCGAAGGGGACCATTCAAGGCGTAGCCATGACCGATATTCGCCTGCCGATGACGTGGAATCTTATTCCGAGTTTGGACCGCATCGAAGTGGGAATCAACGAGTTTTCTGCGAACTCCAACGGGGGCCGTCTCACAGGAAGTTTGAAAATTAATCGCACACAATCTCGACGAAATGGGATCGAAGGAGTGATTGATTTTAGCCGTGTGGATGTGGGGCCTGCCTTGGCCCCGCGTGGGGGAGAGTATTCCAGCTTGAGAATTTCCGGTAAGGTCCTCCTCGGCGGGGAAATCGACGAATCCCAAAAAGGATTGACGGCGAAGATCGATGCTCGTCTCACGGAATCGAATCCGTTTCGTTTACCGGTTTTTGCCAACGTCGGGGGGGCACTCGGTGTACCAATCGATAATCTGAGCGCCATCAAAGAAGGTGAGATGCAAGCCGAGCTGCGCGATGGCGTCGTTCGCCTGAAACGAATGACCGTTTCCGGAACGAACATTGAAGCCTTTTCCGAAGGCACCTTCACACTCGATGGAAAGATAGACATCCATGTGGTGGCAACGACTAAGGGGCTAGCAGGGGGGGGGGCCGGTAGACAGCTGGCTCAATTGGCGCAACAAAATGCCGCAGGAATTCTTACCGCCGATGGTTTCACTCAAGCAGCAGGTTTGCTTTCCAATTTGACGATTTATCTCGATGTGACTGGTCCTGCCACCAACCCCGATGTTCGAGTTCGCAGTGCCCCGACACTCGGACGGGCTGCCATCACCTTTTTCTTGACCCGTGCGATTCCTCCACTGGGGATCAGCGGTCCGTTCCCCAAATTGCCCTAGATTTGGGCCGGCACTTCTTTCTTTTCTTTTTCTTCTCTTTACTCGTTTCTCTTTTCTGAGCGGGAATGTCCCTAGATTGGGGCCGGCTCTTTCTTCTTTTTTTCTGGGGGTTTGTGCTTCCACCTGCGATGAAGCCAAAAGTATTGTTCCGGATATTTTCGCACTAATTGCTCAATCGCTTGGGTGTATCGTTCGGTTAATTTGCGAACGGCATCGGGTTGGTTTTTATAATCACGGGGATCGATCACCTCTTGAACGATCACATGATAAAACATCGGTGATCGGACCCGAGGAATTCCGATGACGAGCATCATCGGTTCGTATTCCAAAGCGAGTAAGGCCACGGCTTTATGGGTCGAAGCGGGACGATGGAAAAACTCGACAAATAGGCCTTTGGCGCCGGCATCTTGATCCCCTAAAGTCGCGATGGTCCCTCCTTTGGCTAAGACCTCGGTGATTTTGTCATAATCGCCTACTTTGGCCAAAATGGTTTGCCCCGTTTTTTGGCGGAACCCTTTGAAAAATTTCTCAAGGTACGGATTATCTAAGGTTCTCGCAATGGCATACGATTTAATCCCCACCATGCCGAGAATGTATCCGGCGATTTCCCAATTCCCAAAGTGTGCCGTGACAATCAAGAGCGAGCGTTGGCCGAGAACCCCCTTGAGAATATGTTCGCCCCCGATTAGGTCTCCAAAATTTCGCCAAGTGTACAGATGCATCTTTCTAGGGGCGTAGATGATTTCAATAATCATGGTGGCGAAATGGTGGAAGCAAGCTCTTACGAGTTGATCGCACTGTTGGGGTTGATGTTGCAATTCGGGGAAAGCATGTTTGAGGTTCTCGATCGCAACTTGGCGATGACGTTTGTCGAGCCGATAGGCCAACCATCCCAAAAACCTCGCAAAGGCAAACCCCCAAGCCATCGGGATTCCTTGCAGCAGACAAACCATGAGCCGCACGATCCCATAAACGGCGAAATCGACAGCAGGCCGACGCTCTTTCGCCATGTTAGTTTCGCAACTCCACTACCCGACCCGTTTGGGCCGATTCATAAAGAGCACAAATCAGGGCGACCGCTTTTCGTCCTTCGCGTCCATCAACGATGGGGACGGTATTTGTTTCGATCGCCAAAACAAAATCGTTCAATTGACGGGCATGCCCTTGATGGGAAATCGCCTTGGGATCGCTCGCTCCGCCGGATGCCCCAATTTTTTGGGCAAAGCGAGACCGGATCGTTTCATCGTCTGCCGTTGGCTTCAGAAAATCCCAACGCAAAATATCTTCTTGCTCAATCACGACAGTTCCGGCATCACCATGAATCGAAATCGTCTTGGGTAAGCCCGGATGAACGCTCGTCGTGGCTTGGATGACCCCTAGCGCACCATTGGCAAAGCGTAGGCATCCCACGGCGGTATCCTCGACTTCGATTCGTTCATGAGCTAAGGTGGCCTTGAACCCCGAAACATGGGTCGCATCGCCCATCATCCACAGTAATAAGTCCACATTGTGAATCGCCTGATTCATCAGAGCGCCACCCCCATCGAGTGCTTGGGTTCCTTTCCAGCCGCCCTCATCGTAATAGGCCTGAGAACGCCACCATTTGCATGTGGTCTCTCCGAGGGTCAGTCGGCCAAAGCGACCTTGGCGAATCGCATTTTTTAAGGTGAGGTTCGCTTCATGAAAGCGGGAAGGAAAAATCGTACAGAGTTTCACGTTGTTTTTATCGCAGGCTTCAATGATGCGATCGCAGCGGTCCGGAGTGATCTCCAAAGGTTTTTCCACCACAACATGTTTCCCCGCTTGAGCAGCGGCCACGGCCGATTCCATATGCAGACCCGAAGGGGTTGTTACAATCACCACATCGACCTTGGGATTTTTCAGGGCCTCTTCGAGTTGGGTGTAAATGCTTACCTCTTTTAGGTCCATTTCGGCAATCAGTTTCTCGGCATTGGCAGGGGTTCGACTCACCAGACCGACGAGTTTTGTATTCGGTACATCTTGTAAGGCTCGGACATGAAATCGAGCAATCATTCCACAGCCAACGATGATAAATCCCAGCGGCACGATAGCACTCCTCAAAGTAGCAATCCAAGCGTTTATCTAGTTTATGAAAGTTGACCGTTGAAAAAACGGCTCCCTCGACCTTTCCTTAAGACCCGTCTCAACGCCCCCTATTTCAACCCTTGTGGTTTTTAAGGGTAGCGATCACATCGACGCCCAAAAGAGACTCGTTGTGGAAACAGACTCGTTGTGGAGGCACCTTGTTTCTGGATCGTTCAAAAATCGATCGATAAACGTTCAACAATCGTTCAACAATCGATCGACAAACGTTCAACAATCGTTCAACAATCGATCTTGGATCGATCAAGCCCGAACGAGAATAGCCCCTTCTCCGTTGCGCAGAGAGAGCGAAGTAATCACCGGTCCAAGGGACCCGTTACTGTGGAGGAGTCGGTATCGTCCTCCGAGAGAATGCGTGGTGAAGGTGTTATTGGCGGTGGTACCGGTTCCCACGCCCCGCGTGTAGGAAAGGGGCTTATACAAGACTAGGGCATTGTCGTACTGTCGACCAAAAACCTGATAGGTCAAGCGTCGATCGGCAGGATCGGCACCGGAGGCCATCACGGTGAAGCCCCCGCGAGGTTGACCGATGTTAAAGCGAACGGCATCGAGCCAATGCTGGTTCCAAGAGGTATTCGGCGATTGTCCCCCTTGGAACATGACCAGAGTGCGATGGGGATCGGCCAATAAGTAATAGTAGGCCAAAGAGGTCAGCGAAACACGCGGATCGTTCCAAGATTGATTGGGGGTATGAGTATCAAGAATGACGACCCCGCGTGAGCCAAGCAATTGCAAACGCCTTTGAAGCCAATCGTTCACATCCAAGAGATTTTGCCAATGGTGAGTGAGGGGTCGTAGGGCAAATTCATCAATGAGAGAAATCCCCGCCTGAGCATAAGGTTCGGCATTCACCCCACTGCCGGAGATATTGGCCAGAATCCACTTGGGGGCGATCCGTGTATTCACAGCTGCCGCCAACGCTGCGATATTGTTGCCGTAGTTCGCGGTCGATTCAATCAAGGTCGAGGCATCCAAGGGAAGCCGACCAAACGAATTATCGAGGAAAATGCCATCGGCTTCGGGGTGTTGAGCCAAAAATCGTGCCGTGAAATCGGGGGCCCAGCGATGCAATTCCGCCGCGGCAGGATTCGTGGCAAATCGCATTTGGCCATAGGCAGCGAAAAAGGCCCGCGATTCGTAAACGAATCGGGCATCGAAGCCGCTGCGTCGCCGAGCATATTCCGCATCGTTGAGGTAACCATCCTGATCGCGGTCGGCCAAGGTATCAAAAGCAGGGATCACCCCCGTCGTGCGCCCACGAGCCTGAACGTAATCTCGGCCGGTAATGCTTCGAGCGATTGCCGGTACGCCCACCCCTGTGGTGCGAAACCGCACGAAGTAGAGATAATCGCTGCCATCCATGCTCGCGGGCCGCCAATCGCGTGGCGGGTCAAAAGTCATTGTCCCCGATCGGGTCAAGCTCCCAGTGCCATCTTGCAACAGATTCAGCGGTCGCCACGAGGTCGGTCTTCCGGCAGCATCGGTGGTAGTGGCATATTCCAGTATCGTTCCCCAGTTCCCTGTTCCCCGTGATAAGAGATCGAGATGAATTTCCCGAAATTTCTCGGGAAAGCCAATAACCAGCGATTGCCCAAAATCGGCAAAGGCCACCGATTCGTTCCCTTTGCTGGCTGCCGTGGTGACATCGCGCCAACCGACCTGTTCATTTCCCCGAAGCACTTCCCAAAACCACGCCACCGGACGGGAAGAGCCACTATCGCCCGAGAAAGGGGTCGGTCGATTCACATGGTAAAAAATGGCTTCCCGATTCAACCGGTGGTTATCCGCGAAGCGTAGCCAATCTGTCAAAAGATTCTCATAGACGTTAGAATAATTGGTGTAGATCAGTTTTGGCGTCTGGGGGGCGATCGCTTCGAGTTGTTTCAAATAGACCGGATGAGGAATAACCACATCGACACTTTCCCTGAGCAATCGTTGTTCGATCTCCCCAATGGGTGTCCCGATGTAAGCCAGTTGAGCCACTCGAACATGAGAATACTTCCTCGGAATCTTCAGAGGATGAACGGTTTCGGTA
>JAOAAA010000120.1 GCA_026419115.1 Gemmataceae bacterium | reverse complement strand
AATCGGTACCGGTTGAAGTGAAACCCCACGATGAAATTTTGGCAGGGGGTATCAATCAAACGGGAGCTTTGATTGTGGAAGCAAGGAAGGTTGGGGAGCAATCCGTTGCGGGGCAAGTGATCGAGTTAACCGCTCGGGCCTTGAAGGATAAACCCACGCTGGAACGTCAGGCCGATCGGTATGCTCGATATTTTCTCCCTGTTGTGTTGGGCTTAGCGCTTCTGACCTTCCTCGCTCATCTGATCTATTATTCCGGCCCAATTCGCAACCCCATGGATCGCCTTCCTCTTGGTGCGGCGACCCGTTTGGCAGCGTATCCCACTTTATCCGTTCTTGTGGTGGTTTGCCCGTGTGCCTTGTTGCTGGCCACTCCGGCGGCCGTCATGGCAACACTCGGACGCTTGGCCGGTACAGGTATTTTGGTCAAAGGGGGGGGGGCACTCGAACGATTAGCTCAGGTGAATCATTTTGCTTTCGATAAAACCGGTACCTTGACCTTGGGGCAACCGGAAGTGATCGAGGCGATTCCTTTTGAAGGGATTTCCCAAGATCGCTTGTTATTCCTTGCCGCGAGTGCTGAGCGAAAAAGTGAACATCCCCTAGCAGGAGCCATAGTGCGCGCCGCCCAAAAAAATAACATCGAATTCAAAGAGTGTGATGATTTTCAAGCCTATCCGGCAGGGGGGATCACCGCCACTGTGACCGGTATTCCTCTTGTGATTGGTTCACCTCAATTTTTAGAAAATCGTCAGATATCGATTCCGGAAGCCGTTCAAAAAGAAATTTCTCGATTCGATTCCCTTGGATATTCAATTCATTTGGTTGCTACCGAGGGGCGTTGCTTGGGGTTGATAGCAACTTCGGATCGAGTGCGTCCCGAAGCGCTCGATGCCTTAACTTCGCTGAAAAATTCCGGCGTCAAACGATTGTCGTTGTTAACAGGCGATCGAGAAAAACCGGCCCGATTGATTGCAGAGGAACTGAAAATCGATTCTGTGGCTTGGTCGATGAACCCTGTGCAGAAAGCCGAAGCCTTGACCGAAGCAAAAACAACCTGCTATGTAGGCGATGGAATCAACGATGCCCCTGCATTGGCCCGTGCGGGTGTTGGGATTGCGGTGGGAACGGGGACCGATGTGGCAGCGGAAGCCGGCGATATTATTATGCTTGGCTCGCCCTTAGAGCATCTCCCCTTGTTGTATCGGTTATCTCGGGAGATGCTCAAAGTCATTCGGCAAAATATCCTGTGGTTTGCCTTTGGGGTGAATTTGGTCGGGGTCGCGCTGACGGCGTGGTTGTGGCCTTTATTTTCTTCGTCCCCCCGTTGGTTAGAGCAAGCTCCCTTGGCGGCTGCGTTGTACCATCAACTCGGTTCGCTCTTGGTTTTGTTGAATTCGATCCGGTTGTTGAGCTTTGAACGTCTGACTAGCTCGAAGCGATTCGCCGAGGTGCGGAATCGATGGAAGGTAATCGATTCCCGATTAGCCTCGTTCAGTTTCGATGATTTTTTACATGCGCTGGCACATCGTTGGCAGCAAATCACAGGTATTATCCTAGGGGGGGGGGCCATCGTTTGGATTTTCACGGGATTTGTCATCATTCAACCCGAACAAATCGGGGTCACGAAACGATTTGGTGCGATTGAGAAAGAGTTAGAACCGGGTTTGCATTTCCGATGGCCTTATCCGATTGAAGAGATCATCAAACTGGAACCGGAACGGGTGCGAGTTGTGGAAATGGGTTTTCGTTCTGGGCAACGGGCCACTTGGACGAGTGCCCATCGGGAAGGGAATTGGCAGCGTGTTGCCGAAGAATCGCAAATGGTAACGGGAGACCAAAATTTAGTCGAAGTCTCGGCCACGATTCGTTACCAAATCCGACACCCTATCGCTTATCTCAGCCAAGCCAGCCAACCCGAGAAGGTCGTTCGCGATGTGGCCGAGACCATTCTGCGAGAGCAAATTGGTTCCCGCACTTTAAGTGAGATACTCACCACCGCGCGGGCCGGTTTAGAGCAAGAAGTCCTTCAACAATTGCAAGTCCGTTTGGCAGAGCAATCGCCCAGCTCGTTTGGCATTCGGATTGAAGGGGTCACGCTTCACGATCTGCATCCGCCTGCCGAGGTTGTCAGCCGATTCCATGAGGTCGCTCAGGCCATTCAGAATAAGGATCGACGTATCAACGAAGCACGGGCCTTGGCCTTGGCTACCCTCACCCGTGCCGAAGAAGAAGCTCTCGAAATGGTGACCAAGGCTATCATCTACAAAAACGAGAAGATCGCATTTGCCAAAGCAACGGCCGAGGTTTTTCAAGCGTGGCACAAAGTCCGCAGCACCTTGCCCAAAGAATGGTTAGAGAAATATCCAACGCGCGAAGCGCAAGCGAATGCTTTGAAATCGTGGAAGACCCTGACAGAATTTCGTTTGGCGTGGGAAGTGCTAGTCGAAGTGCTCAAAGGGCGAGATAAAATCATCATGCAAACACCGGCCAAAATATCAGGCAAGCGAACCCTGTTGTTAGTCGATCCGGATTTTTTGCGACCTGCGATCATTCAACCTCGAAATACCCCAGCTCATGAGGGGCCTTGATGCCACCTGTTCCTCAATACTGCTCAAATTAAAGCTATCCTCAACGGAGCTGGAAAATCGTAGAATCTGAGCAAGCACCGTAACGGAGAAGTCCAGTACATGTCGAAAATTCATTTAGTCACCGGTGGGGCCGGCTTTATCGGCTCGCATTTGGTGGATCAATTGCTTCAGGAAGGGAAAACGGTTCGGGTTCTCGATGATTTGAGTACCGGATTAGCCAGCAACCTATCCCATCATCAAGGAAAGGTCGAACTGATTGAAGGTACGATACTGGACGAGACGGCCGTGAGCAAAGCGGTCGAAGGTGTGGAAGTAATCTACCATTTAGCCGCGTTGGCATCGGTGGCACGAAGTGTGGAAAGTCCACTGGTTTCTCATGCTGCGTGTGCGACCGGAACGGTCATGGTATTGGACGCTGCCCGACGGGCCGGAGTTCGGCGCGTGGTGTATGCTGCCAGTTCGAGCATGTATGGGGGGGCTAGTACCGATCAGGGCCAAAGGGAAGATCAAGTTCCCTGCACGCTCTCCCCTTATGCAGCGGCCAAACTCGCGGGCGAAGCCTACATGCAAGCCTTCGCTGCTACCTATGGTCTTGAAACGGTGCGGCTGCGTTTCTTCAATATCTTTGGTCCCCGACAACGGGCCGACTCTCCCTATTCCGGTGTCATTGCCATTTTCACCAAGATGATGGTCGAAGATCGATCACCCACAGTTCACGGTGACGGGTTGCAATCTCGCGATTTTACTTACGTCGGTAATGCGGTGCAGGCCTTGCGTCGAGCTGCGGAAACTGCGGGAGTTTCTGGCAGGGTTTATAATGTGGGGACCGGTTCGAGTATCACCGTGTTGGATTTAGTTCAGGCTTTGAATCGGTTTCTAGGGAAAAATTTGCCCGTGACACATGTGGCCCCGCGCTCGGGTGATGTGCGATTTTCCAAGGCCGATATTAGCCGCACCCGAGCGGATTTGGGATATGAACCAACCTTTACGTTTGAACAGGGGCTTGCCAAAACCCTTGAGTGGTATCTTTCGTTTCTTAGATCGTAACAGCCAAGGCCCCCATTTCTTGAGAAGATTCTCCTTCGCCCCCCCCCTCAACCAACAATGGCAAATCGAGCCTCATGCCGTTCTCGTGTTTATGAAACCCCTGTTTTTCATAGAAGGGGATGTTTTTATCGTTGCAGCCGAGAATCACTTTGTAGCATTTCATGGTTCGAGCAGCGTTGATTAGCGTTTGAATCAGGGCTGCCCCGATGCCTTTTCCTTGAGCTTGCGGATGAACGGCCACATCTTCGATATGACCAATCCGCCCGCCGCGATGGATGAACTTTTGTTCGATGATCAGACTCGCCGTACCGATAATCTGATCCTGAGAATTGACCGCGACCAATGTCAGGACCCCGCTGGCTTTACGTTGTCGAAAAATCGGAATGGCTTCTTGTGGAGTGAGACCGACATCGGTCAAACTCTCTAGGGTTTCGATAAAGCCCTTTGTGAGGTCCGCTTCGATCAGTTCGCGAATTTTCCAATCCATGATGACTTCTCCCAGAAGATACCATCATAGCACATACCGAATTAGGCTGCGACCTTTTTTGAATGAGGAATCGAAGTAGGAGTATACGCTTTCGCAAGAGAAGTAACCGGTATCGCACTAGGAGCATGACGGGGAATGCTTTGCACCACATGCCATAAGTGAAATAACCCCACCAAGGTTTTGGGAATTTCCCAGAGCGAAACTTTGCTGACACCATAACGACGGGGCCGATGCCGAACCGGAATTTCGGTCACACTAAAGCCCAGTCGATTGGCTTTCGAGAGCATTTCCGCATTGACCAAAAAGCCCCGAGATTCCGGCAGCAGATAAGAAAGAGTTTTGGTATGGAACACTTTTAGGGCACAATCGCAATCATGCACACGGGTGCCAAACAATCGTCGGACAATTTGGTTATATCCCCAAGAATAAAATCGCCTTAAGAAGGGGTCTTTGCGATCAACCCGACGCCCCACCACGATATGGAAGTTTTCGACCTGTTCAATCAACAATTCTAAATCTTCGATGAAGAATTGACCATCGGCATCGGAAAAGGCCACCAGCTCATAGGTTGCACTTTCAAAACCGGTTCGCAGAGCGGCTCCGTAGCCCAAGTTGGTCGCATGTCGAACCAACCGGATGGCAGGATACCTTTCTGCATATTTGGTCACGATTTCGGCTGTGTTGTCGGTACTACCATCATCAATAATCAAAATTTCAAATTCTCGCCCCGAATCGATCAGGGCCTGATAGGCCTCCTCTAAAGAATGACCGATCGCAGCGGCTTCGTTATAAGCTGGCAAAACTAAGCTGATTCGTCGTAATGCGTTGACCATGAGAAACATCCTGTTTCGAGTGAATATGACCTATGGCAAAAATAGGTATTTTGATCAAGATGAATTTTTGGTGCACCCGTAGCGCGAACATCCTTCGCCTGCGGATCGAGGTCTTATCCCCCCTGAGGCTTAACGGTTCCCGATGAAGCCTCAAAACTTAAAGCTCACGATTCACGATCAACGACAAATCCTTCCCGTTGTTTGAGTGGATAGGCACCGATTCACACGGAATTAGAGACGAAATAGGGCTTGCGGAACTTGGTCGGGAGCGAAGTCGGTCTCTGCCACGAATAAACTCCCTGCATTCGGACATTGCTGGCGTTGCTCGGAGGGCATTCCTTCCGTGGCCGTGGTCAGATAGAGAGCGACCCGTGACCCGTGAGCCACCAAACAGGGGCAAGTCACACGAGGGGAACGAGGAACGCGCCACTGTTCGACGATGCTTCCCGTAGCTAAATCGTAACGGCTGACTAAACCATCATCGGGTTGAGGATTGTAAAAGGCCACGATCGCGGTGTTGTCTCCCGCATCCACCATGCCATCGGGAAATCCGACATGTGACGAGAAATCGATTCGCACCCCTTTTTCTTTCAATCGTTTCTCGGCAAGGTCCAAGGTATATTCGATCAAGTTTTTTCGCGGAGTATCGATATCGTAAAGGGTGTAGGTTCCTTGTGCCCCTTTCAGAATCTTGCCATTCGAGCAGGTCATTCCTTCGGCTAAAATGTCGATGCGATTGGGCAACGTGAAGAGATAAAGATGCCCAAGCGGTTCCCGAAATTGGGTATCCTTGGTGCCGAAGATCACGGCTTGCCCATCGGGTGTGACTTCGCCATCGTTGATGATAACGCGATCCTGTGGATGGGGAATTTCGGCAACGGGTGTGAAGGTGCCCTGCTGCAGATTATAAAAGCCGATGGAATGAGTGACCCCACACAACAAAACATTCGGATCGGTCGTAGGAATAAAAAAGCCCGGCCGCCCGATAAGGTCTTTGTGCGAATGTTGCTGAGTGGTCCAATCGAAAAAATGAAGGGCCCCCGTCTGAGCTTCCGGAGCCGTTTGGATATTCACCCAAGCGAGGGTTTCACTAGCAAACAATTTTCGTGGCCCTTCCGGTAAAAAGCGATCTTCCTCACTATCGGGAGAGAAAAACGGTACCGCCTGACGAATGCGCATAGTGTGGCTCCAATAATCTTCCGTATCCATTTGCTTTGAGCAGAGTTGGTTCGGGGCATAATTTCTACTTGGTATTATTTTGGGCAGAACCCACCCCATCAAAAAAAACACCCCCCCAAAAATCACCAAAATAAGTCGACTCCACGTTTTAACATATACACGAATTTCTGAGAGTTCACCATTGATTTGCCCTGCGGTCTATTCTCTGCTTAATATCTCGGTAGAATAACTTCTCATCCGTCCACGTTTTTTGAAGGGAATCGAGGTATGTATGTCGGAGCGGACTTTCGTATTTTTGGGAACGGGTACTTCGGTGGGCGTTCCCATGATCGGCTGCTCATGTCCTGTGTGTAAATCGGATAATCCCAAAAACCAACGCTACCGTTCAAGCGGTCTGATTCAAACCTCTGCGGGCAATATTCTCATCGATAGTGGACCCGAGATGCGTCTGCAATTACTCCGAGAAAATATCTCGATTGTTCATTCGGTCCTTTATACTCATTATCATGTCGATCATTTATTTGGGCTAGATGATTTACGAATTATCGCGACCTACCTGAACGGGCCAGTGCCGATCTATTGTACCCATGAAGTCGAACAAGTGATTCGGCGCGTGTTTTCGTATGCCTTTCCCGAATCGGGGGCCATGGGACCGGGCTATGTTCCTCGGTTGTATTTTAACGAGATCGATAGCACACCTTTCAAGGTTCTGAACGAGACGGTGATTCCCATTCCATTAAAACATAGTTTCTTCCATGTGCTTGGTTTTCGCATTGGTGATTTGGCCTATTGCACCGATGTGAACGAAATTCCCTCGGGGAGTTGGACCTTGCTCGATGGGGTTAAAATTTTGATTCTCGATTGTCTCCGCTATAAACCCCATTCGGCTCACTTGAACCTTGAGCAAGCGTTGGAAATCATTGAAAGAATCAATCCGGAGCAGGCATATTTGACACATATGTCCCATGAGTTTGATTACGAGACGTTGAAAAGATCGCTTCCCGGAGGGGTCACCCCCGCTTATGACGGGCTGAGAATCCCCTTTTGAAGCCAGCGGACCATGATACCATTACCTCAACACATCGGTACGAAAGTTCTGTTTTTGGAACAAACCGACAGCACCAATACCCGAGCGTTGGAACTGGCCGATTCTCCAAATCGTTCGGGGTTGGTCATTGTCGCTCAGGAACAAACCGCAGGAAGGGGACAATATGGACGTGTTTGGCAAGCGCAAAAAGGACAGGCTTTGCTCTGCTCGGTGCTGATCTACCCCCCCCCCCAATTATTTCGACCAGTGATTCTCACTGCATGGGCAGCGGTTTCGGTTTGTGCGTGTATTTACGACCTTACCCGATTGCAAGCCAAAATCAAATGGCCCAACGATGTGCTTCTTTCTGGAAAAAAGGTCTGTGGGATTTTGATTGAAACCGGTACAAATTCTTCGGGGTCTTATGCCGTGGTAGGCATTGGTTTGAATGTGAAACAGGACCAAGATTTTTTCGCACAAGCAGGCCTACCGCAGGCCAGTTCGTTATTCTTGCAATCCCACAAACAATTCGAGATTACCGAGGTGTTCGAGACCCTCATTCAACATCTCAATCATGAATATGACTTGTTAATTTCTGGGGATAGCATCACTCTTGAAGCCTGCTGGAAATGGTATATGGGGCTTTTAGGAAAACGAGTGCTCATTGAAAAATATCATGGTGAGAACCAAGAAGGACGTTTGAAGGAAATGAGTTTTTCTGCACTCGAATTTCAGCACCAAGGGCTATCATGGACTTTATCGCCGGAAGAGATTCAACACCTCTCGGAGATTGGATAACAACAATTTTCGAGATCGAATAAATACGATTGCCCCTGAGCAAATAAAAAAACGATTGCGTCTGAACTCAACGATCCGTTATGAATGAGAAGCCCTCACCCATCGATTTCCTAGTCATGGCCCTAAGCCCGATCCTGATCATCGGGGTTGTGGTGAGTTTAGCTTGGTTCTTGGCGGAAGTTTTTTATCGGGGGGTCTACGAAGATCGCTTGTTGTATTTGTTGTTTTGTTATGGATTCGGGATCGTCCTTGCGGCTCGGATCGCCGTGGTGATGGATCGAAAAAGATCATTGCTTTATGGCATGATCCTCGCTTTCGTCGGCTGGTTGGCCCTAAATAAATTTGTTGATTACACGGGGGGACCCCTTGGGGAGCTTTTACGCTGGGGTGCCAATGGTGTGATTGTTTTAGTGGTGTGGTGGGCATCGAGTCGGCTGGTTTGGGATTGCACCCACATCGATGAACGGCGGGAATCATCTGGGAAGGGTTTACTGGCAGCGCTCGGCTGGGAAAAACAGGGGCAAGAATTAGCCCCGAAAAAATCCAAGAAAAGCAAAAAATCCGAGGCCGAGAAAAAGTATCCCGCCGGCTTGCTAGGTTGGTTCGATCGATACGATGATTATCGCAAAAATCGAGACAAACAACCGCATACCCCCGGTTTATGGGTCGTTTGGTTCGCTTTGGCTGCGTTACCCATTTTCGGTTTAGGGCAATCGCTGATCCCTCCGGAAGATACCTCTCGCAGGCAGTTCGCCTTCTTTTGTGCCGCTGTTTATGTGGGGTCATCGTTGGGTTTGCTTTTAACCACGAGCTTTCTGGGGTTACGTCGGTATCTCCGCCAAAGAAACTCCCCGATGCCCGCTTCGATGACGGCCACTTGGTTTGGGGTAGGCCTGATTATGATCCTTCTTTTTCTGGGGATTGCTGCCTTTCTGCCCCGCCCCTATTCCGAAAGTTCCGTGATGGCTTGGCGTGGGAACGCATCAACCAAATTAAATGCGTCCTCGAATGCTCAACTCAAAGATGGCGCCGGCAAAGGAGAAGGGAATACCGGTCGAGAAACCACCCAAGGAGACGGCTCCGCCACAGCGAAAGATGGCGACCCTAAAAATCCCAGCTCCGGAAAAGGCGATAAAAACTCCTCACAGAAGGGCAATCAAAAAGGGGATTCCTCCAGTAATCAGAAAGGAGATCAAAAAGGTTCTTCCGATTCAAAGGGAGAAAACCCGAACAACCCCAACAACCCAAATGATCCCAAGCAGAAAGGGGATGCCAACGATCCTAATACCCAATCGGACCGCTCCCAAGGACGGGAACCCTCGCAGCAGACAGCGGGACAAAATCGGGGGGGGGGTTCTTCGAGCCTCAATCGAATCAGTAGTAGCCTTTCTTCGATCGGGAACGTCTTGAAGTGGATCATCTTTGCGGTGGTGGCGATTGTCGTGGTGATATTTTTGCTGCGGGGAGGTTTGAAATATCTGGCCCATTTCATGCCTTGGGCCAAAAACCTGTTGGCATCCTTCGATGCTTGGTGGAAATCCCTGTTTGGAAATCGAGAGCCGAAACTCAAGCAACGAAACGAAACCGAATTGCCCGAGATCGAGGCCGATTCGCGTAGACCTTTCTCAAGTTTCGCAGACCCGTTTGCCACCGGAAATGCCTATGGAATGTCCCCCGAGGAATTGGTCGAGTATAGCTTCTCGGCCTTAGAATCGTGGGCATATGATCAAGGTCAAGGGCGAGCCGAAGCAGAAACCGCTACCGAATTCGCCCTGCGACTGGCAAAAGAGTTCGAGCAGGCACGCTATGCCCCTGCGTTGGCCAATCTCGTTTCCCAAGCGAGTTATTCTCCCCGAGGATTAAGCGAAAATTCTCGTCAAATGGTTGAACAGTTTTGGAAATCCCTACTCGGTGGAATCGCCCCTGTCGAGAGCCATTCGGGGAATGAATAAGGGAACTGGAAGAAACATCGAAGAACGAATCCCATTTCAGGGTCTGCAAAAAAGGTCACATGACGTACGAGGGATCGGATTCTTTCGATCGGCACCGAAAAGGGAAAGCGGGATTGTTAGACGGTGGTGACTTTATGCCAGCGTTGATCGGCAGCGGATTCAAGAACGGCATCGAGCACATATTGGGTTCGCAAAGCATCGCGGAAGGTCGGCATGGCAAGGTTTCCGGAAGCGAGTCCTTCGAGGAAATCCTTGACTTGGTGAACGAAGCTATGCTCATAACCAATTTGCAAACCGGGAACCCACCAATTGGCCATGTAAGGATGTTCGCCATCGGTCACATGGATGCTTCGCCAGCCACGGGTCAAGCCGCCATCGCGATGATCGAAGTACTGCAAGCGGTGCAGGTCGTGCAAATCCCAGAAGATCGAAGCGTTTTCGCCGTTGATCTCGAAGGTATACAAGGCCTTGTGCCCGCGAGCGTATCGGGTCGATTCAAACGAAGCCAAAGAACCATTTTTGAACCGCCCCATGAAGGTACAGGCATCATCAATGCCGACCTTTTGAATTTGTCCCGTGGCAGCGTGCTTGCGTTCTTTCACAAAAGTCTCGGTCATGGCACAGACATCCGCAAGGTCGCCATTCAACCAAAGGGCCGTATCGATGCAGTGAGCCAAAAGGTCACCGGAAACACCGCTTCCTGCTGCGGCAACATCTAACCGCCAAGTTCCAGCACCCCCTTGGGGAACTTCGGGATTAATGGTCCAATCTTGAAGGAACTTAGCCCGATAGTGGAAGATGCGGCCGAGCTTTCCGTCGTCAATGAGTTTCTTGGCCAAGGTGACGGCAGGGACCCGACGATAGTTGTACCAAACGATATTGGGAACCCCCGCTCGTTCGACGGCCTCGACCATCTTGCTCCCTTCGGGACCATTCATCGCCAAGGGCTTTTCGCAAAGGATCATTTTACCTGCTTCCGCAGCGGCAATGGCGATCTCTGCATGGGTATTGTTGGGGGTACAAATATCAATCGCATCGATATCCTTGCGAGCGATGAGCTTTCGCCAATCGGTCTCGACAGATTCATAGCCCCATTTCTCGGCAAAGGCTTTGACCTTGGCTTCGTCCCGAGCGCAGGCGGCTTTGAGCACCGGTTTGTACTTCAGGTCGAAAAAGTGGTTCACCTTGGCATAGGCATTCGAGTGTGCCCGTCCCATGAACCCATAGCCAATCATCCCGATATTCAATGGTTTCAATGACATGGAGAGGAATCCTCTACGGTAATGGTCTACAGAATCTCCGAAAACCCGATTTTTCGGAACATTACTCTTCGTTGTCGTTAGTTGGTCTCAAAACGGCAATAGGGGATCGGTTTTCCCCGAAGGGTTTTCGGAAGTTTACCTCATCGGAGAAATACGCAAGGGTGGAACAGTTTGCCCAGTTGACGCAAGAAAGCAAAGATTGTCAAGCGACTTTGTTTGAGAAATTCAAGAAAGATAGGCAAGCAGACGATAAGTATCCTACGATTCTTACCAACGTTCCACAAAGGAATGTACTTATCACACTCAGGAGGAGTGTATGTTGCGTCTACGTAAAGCCCTGCTTTTAACAGGATTACTGTTCTCCCCCGCAGCAGTCTTTGCACAAGCTGCGCCCGGTAAAGTGGTGGTCGATCTCGACAAGCCTGCTTCCTCGGGTCTCCCTTCGGTTCCGGCTCTTCCCGATGTCATCCCCAATACCCCGTTGCCTGCAGGTCCGGCAGAGAATGTGGATCAGGGCTATTTCATGGGGGGGGGGCCGGACCATCGTTTTCTCCCCGATGATTATTTATTCCCCGACTTTGCTTGGTTGAAACGAGATCGCTACTATCGCTGGGATGGCCGACTCCGTTTGGACCTCGACTATTTATCCATGAGCACGACCACTTCTCCAGGGATTAGCGATGACCGCTTGGAAGGAGTTCGACTCGGTTTCTTGCTGTGGCTTGATAAGGATCAACGGATCGGGATTCAAGGTAACTTGTTCGGTTCCGTCAACAACCTCGATGATATTTCGGATATTTCCGATGTTGCTGGCGATGTGATCGATGGGATTACCTCGATCAATTCTGTGTTGGGCGGTCGCTCTTCGCTTGGACCTTCGGGCGTTTTCAATGCCGAATTACTTGGTCGGGGATTGTTGCTTCGCTCGGATAACTTCCGCTTAGATGCCCTGTTGGGGGTGCGGACGTTTGGCTTCGGATCAGGTTTGGTTAGTCGGGATGTAACTGCAGGTGGAATTCCCGTTGCGACCCTTGCTGCTGCAGGGTTGAATCCCTCGGTGACCACTCAAGTGATTAATCTTTCGCCGACCTCAACCGTTCCGTTTGCGGACTTCTCGGGTCGAGCCGTTTCTTCCTTCTGGATCGGTGGGGAAGCCGGTATTGCAGCGGAGTATTGGTTTGGTCGCATTTGGGTCGAAGGGGCTGCCAAACTGGGTTACGGTCAAGCTCTGGGTGTGGGTCGGGTCGAAACCTTTGTCCTTAACCCTGGAGCCGCTACTGCAAACCGAACCTCGATCGATATCGATAGCAATAAGTCCACCTTCCTGAACGAATTGGGTATCGGGACGGGATTCATGATTAGCCGACACTTCGCGATCCGAGCGAACTACAGCTACACCCGAATTGGGAACATGTTCCAAAACGATGCCGTGCCCGGCTTCCGCAGCTACAACCTGCACACGGTGGGCTTAGGTCTCACCGCCCGATTCTAAGAGAAAATGGTCTGAGTGAAAATCGCCTAACAGAGAATCGCTAAGCAGAAAACCATTTCCCGCGAACGATTGCCTCAGGTTTAGATGCCTGAGGCTTAATACTTGAGCCTTACTGCTTGGGGCTTAATCTGATGCCGAAAGATACTAGGAGAAAAATCGTTTCACGAGATCGGTTGCTTCTCGACCGGTTTGGTTCCACGAACCACAGCCAAGCACGATTCGAGAATAAAGGTGAGTGCGAATCCGGCCATGCCCAAGGTCAAGGGGGCCCGCCAAAGTACCGATTCATTTTGAGCATCGTAAGCGGAACCCGCATAAACCTCGTACATTTTGATATAGAAGACGGCCATAGCCAATCCTAGGATCGCGAGCGATATCCCCGCTCCGATTGATCGTCGCAGCACTTTGGCCCAGCGTTCGCTCATTGGAATTCTCTCCCGAAATATGTAGCACTAACAATCGTAGCACAGAAATTCCCTTTGGGAGAGAATATTTATGGTTGGGAGAAAATCTTTATGGCAATCGTTGTGATTGGTACTTTAGATACCAAGGGGGCAGAACTCGATTTTGTTCGGCAGACCCTGCAAAACTATGGTCATTCCGTCATTTTAATCGATGCTTCAGTGTTAGGCTCTTCGCCGATTTCTTCGGACATTTCTCCCGCAGAAGTTTTTGCGGCAGCGGGGGTTTCTCTGAATGCGGTGCAAGCTCAGAATAATCGGGGGCAGGCGGTGGAAC
>JAOAAA010000011.1 GCA_026419115.1 Gemmataceae bacterium | reverse complement strand
CTTATGTTGAATCTCGGCCCAATAGGAAAACTGGTCACAGGTTTGACTCGATTCCTGCACAAAGGGAAGCAATTGTCCAACAATCTCATGAGGTTCTGAATACCGGTCCCGTTGACGTTTACTCATGAGCTTTTCGATCACCTCGATGACTTGAGGTGGCAGGTCCTGCCGCAAAAATTTAAGCGGGACCGGCGTATGAGAAACGTGTTTATGCATCAACTCGACGGCGGATTTGCCTTCAAAAGGTGGGTGACCCGTTAACAGATGATACAACGTACAGCCGAGAGAATAAAGATCGCTGCGTATGTCGATCGCCGAGGGGTTACCCACTTGTTCCGGTGCCATATACTCAGGGGTTCCCAAGATCGTACCAGTCCCCGTGAGAGCTGGATGCACAATCGAATCCCCTCCTTTTTGGAGGCGAGCTAATCCCATATCCAACAATTTAATCTGACGGTCTTCTTTGCTTAGGAGCAAATTGCCCGGTTTAATATCCCGATGAACAATCCCCAAAGAAGAAAGGTACTGTAGGGCATCGGCCACTTGAATAGCAAAAAGGCAAACGTCCGAAACGGAAAGAGGGCCTTTCTGTTCGAGCAGTTTCCCAAGGTCGCCGCCCCCGACATATTCCATCACGAAATACAGGCGATTCTCGACAAAGCCGGCATCGATTGCTTCGATTATGTGAGGATGTTTTAGTTCGGCCAAGGCCTGTATTTCACGAATAAAGCGAGCCACTTGCTTGGGCGAAGTGACCTTTTCGGGACGGGCAATTTTGATGGCCACCGGAAGATCCAGTTTCCAGTTCCTTGCCCGATAGACGATTCCCATTCCTCCTTCACCAATGACATCTTCGAGCACATACGAACCGAGGAACAGACTCTTTTTTTTGTTCTGAATCAGTGTGCTAATTTGGAAGGGAGTCAACCAACCCCGATAGACCAACTCGGCAGAAATGACCGCCAATTCCCGACATTCGGGGAGCCAGAGATGCACGATTTCGTGAAATTTTTCGGGTGCGAGCAAGCGGGGGTCTCGTAAACCATCGAGCAAAGATCGTAACTGCAATTCGTGCATGGGCACCGATTCTTTCTGACTTGGGAATAAACTCTCGGCGACACCAAAGACTCGTTATGTTTAGGGATATTTTAATCGATTTTGAGAGATGTCACTAAAAAAAGTTTCGAGATGGAAGAATTTTTTTGATTATGGCCTGTGATCAATGGATGAGGCGATGGGTTGAATCTCGCCGGAAGCCAATGGGAGGCTCAGGCAATTTTCGTGGTTTGGTCTCGCGTTCGATCAATTGAGCGGAAGATGGTCTTTACCGGGCAGTTGCACGGGGGCAATCGATCCTTTTCCGCCGAGAACAAGGCTGACCAAATCCGAGGCACCAACGGGATGGGGAAGGGCAAACAATTCCCCGTACATGAACCCGCATCGTGCACCAATGAAGGTATTCGCTCCTGTGATAAAGTGCTTCACACGGGCAAATCGTTCGGCATCGAATTGGGATTCATAGGCGCGAATCGCTTCCAGTTTTTGCTCCATCGTATCGCTAATATCAATCACGAAAGTCGAATGCCAAATCCGTTGTTCGGCATCGGAAGGGAACGGGGCATAAATCAAATGAGGAACCCGATAGGGTGCGGTCTGATCGAATCGATCATCCCATTTGGTTAATTGGGAGTAGAAACGAGAAGCCTCGGCAATCAGATGGGCTTGGTGATGATCGGGCGAAGCCGCAGGGGTTCGACCGGCCACTGTGAGAATCATTTTGGGGCGATACTTTCGTAATTGGGTCGCGACGGCGAAGCGGGCCTCGGGGCCATCCATCAGAATGCGATTGGGCAAGCCAATTTGAATTCGCACTTGTACCCCGAGAATCTCTCGGGCACGTTCGGCCTCTTGGGCGCGTTTTTCTTCGGTACCGCGTGGGGTGGGTTCTCCTGTCGTGAGATCAAAAATACCCACTTTATATCCTTGACGCACTAATTTAGCGAGTGTCCCCCCGCAGGTGATTTCGAGATCATCTGGATGAGGGGCCACCGCAACAATATCTAATGATTCTAAACTCATGATCGTTCGATTCTCTGTCTGGAAAGTAAGAGTTCACTGAGGAATTCTCTTGGTTGAAATTAGAAATTCACAGGGGTAGAATAGCGATGCGTCGGGGTCGGGCGGCCGGGACGTAGGCTTTGGGATTTCCGAAACTCGACCAATGCCTGTCGAGTCTGAGCCGCTTGACCGATGGTTTGTTGCACTTCCCGCTCCAACTGATTCGGGTCCATTGCCACTCGCGCATTTACGATTAAATCCACTTCGTTCAAATGAGCGTGCGAAGGTAACGAAAGCTCCACCGCAGTCAAATTACTCACTAAATTCGCCACGGCATAGGTCCCGTGCGTTTCCATCCCAATGATTTTTAAATGAGCCACCTCACCGCCTAAACTCAAGAGTTTTTCACGAAGGGTTGAAATCACCTCAAGCAACAATTCGTCGAGTGAAAACGATACCTGAGATTGAAAATTCGCCGAGCAGTTCAACCATCCTAATTCTGCCTCCCCCTCGGCGTAGGTATCGTAATCGATGTCCAATATCTTTTGCCCAAAATGTCCCTCTTGAGCGAGGAGTTCTTTGAGAACATCAAATCCTTGACCCGTTTTGGCCGAGATAGCTAGTACGGGGGTGTTGGGATATTTCTCTGCTAACAGTGATTGAAGTTCCTTCAATTCATCGGGTTGAATCTCATCAAGGCGATTAATGACAATCGCGTCGGCCTCTTCGAGTTGTTTTTTAAAGATGTAGGCCGCTTTTGGGGAAAACCCTGCCGGTTGTCCACGAAGGATTCTTAAACCATGCGAAGGCTTGAACAACACCACAAAGGGAGCCACCGAATAATAGCCCTGATGCAGGTCCCGAAGAGGTTGCACGACCGTTGCCACTAAATCGGTACAACTGCCAACCGGCTCGGCAAGAATCAGATCGGGCTTTTGGTCATCGCGAAGTTCGCCAGCTCGTTGGATAAGTTCATCGAATTTGCAGCAAAAACAGGCGCCGGGGACCTCGGCCACGTGGAATCCTTGTGAACGAAGATTATGGGTATCGACAAGGTCTTCGGCTTGGTCATTCGTCACCACTCCCACGCGCAGGCCGGATTTCATGTACTCGTGTGCGAGTCGGGCTAGGGTCGTGGTTTTACCGGCACCTAGGAAGCCGCCGACCATGATAAAACGGATCGATTTCATGGCATTCACCTTGGAATCATTATAGGAAGCTCGACAGGAAGCTCGGTCTGATCCAAGGAAATCCGTTGCTCAGAATGGGTAAGAAAGATACTTTGTCCTGCCGTAGGAGTTTATGGCCCCGTTTTATCTAAATAGAAATCGGCAATTCGGCGAACCGTCGGATCGGAATCGTTTTGGGCTAACGATTTGAGTCGTTCCCGATCCGGTTTTTCGAGCATGGCCATCAGTCGGGCGACACCAGCCCGCACGGCAGCATCGTGATCGTAACTCAATCTTTCGAGCCACGCAGAAATATCCAATTCGTCTTCGCTGGCAAGTTCATTCAACAGTTTTTGCCGCTCAGCTGCTTTCGGATGGGTGTAGCTTTTGCCCAAGGAAATTTCCCTTGAATTTCGTCCACGGCTACGCAGGGCAAGTTCACCGAGTTGGCGAACTTCGTCATCGCTATCGTGCAAACTTTTCAGGAGGTCTTCATCGTCTAGGAGATTGGGTTTCCCCTCACGAACGGGTCCGAGAGCAAGAATGGTGGCACGGCGAACATTCGGATTTTCGTCCGAAACTAAGGGGAGAACTTGAGGGAGTAATTCTTCGTTGTATTTCATAATCAGAGCAATCGCTTTGACCTTTTGCAAACTTGAAGGACTTTTGAGACCACTTTCCAACCAAGACCGGCTTAAGGTAGAAGATTCGGGGAATTGGGCTTGGTGAAGGGCAGGTATGAGTTCCAATAATGCTAATTGCCCATTATCGTTGAAGGTGGATCGGGAACGATCTAAGCGGTTTATGAGATTCGCTTTCTCCGTTGGGGGGACCTGAGCATTGATCAGATAAGTTTCCAAGGCCGACCTTGCCACGATCGATAAACTTTCATCAGTATCATTCAACAAAACCACGAGTCGATTCGGACCGTGCGGATGTTGATAGACCAATTTTTTGGCGAGTTCGAGGCGTTCTGCCTCGGACGCTTTCCGAATCTGATAAGCGGTGTAATAGGAAAGCCCATAATCTCGCTGCCAAAAACCTAAGGCGATCAGGACAACCCCGACACCACAGAGGATCGGTAGCCATCGAAAGGTCTTTTTTTTGTTTGGCAGGTTCATCCTTATTCCTTGCGATCAATGACCCAGATATTTACCCAGATAACCCAGACATACCTCAAGGCAACAAAATGAACAAGGTCAAAAACAGCACCAGCCACAAGAACGAAGCAAAGCTAAAAAACGCTCGGCTTTGTGCGAAGAGGACCCAGCCGAGGTATATAATGGCAACTATGGAACACTCTTCGGTTCTGGAAATCGAAAATCTAACGATCTCTTATCGTGAGAAAACGGTTTTAGAGAGCGTGAACCTCACAATTCCAATGGGGGTCATCGAGGCCGTGGTCGGCCCTAATGGTGCGGGGAAATCGACGCTGTTAAAGGCCGCACTCGATTTGATCCCCAAACAGGATGGTCGAGCGCACTTTTTTGGAGGCTCCCTGAACGAACATCGGCTTCGGGTGGCTTATGTGCCGCAACGGGCCACGGTCGATTGGGATTTTCCGGCAACGGTCTGGGATGTCGCAATCATGGGAACCTATGGCTCGCTGGGGTGGTTTCGACGTCCCAGAACCCCTGAAAAAAAAAGGACCCAAGAAGCGTTAGAACGTGTCGGGCTGTCAGAATTAAAGCATCGACAAATTGGCCAACTTTCCGGCGGACAACAACAACGGGTTTTTTTAGCGCGGGCCCTGGCACAGAATGCCGACCTGTATTTGATGGATGAACCCTTTCAGGGGGTCGATGCCATGACCGAGAAGGCCATTGTGCAAATCCTGCACGATTTACGAAATGCGGGCAAAACCCTTGTCGTGGTGCATCACGATTTACAGACCGTGAAAGCCTATTTCGATCGGGTGATCTTGTTGAATCGAAAAGTGGTAGCTCATGGTCCCGTGAATGAGATTTTACCTAGCGACAATATCATGAAAACCTATAGTTGATGGTACAAAGGGAACCTGAAAGGAGTTGGTAAAGGCTCAGTATCGGCATGGATGCGGAAATCGAGAATAGATGGAACTCAAGGGAACCTGAGAGGGAACCGGATGTCGCGGATTGTCAATGAGGATCAAGAAGCACTGCTTCGGGGGATTGTCGAATACCCGCATGATGAGGCTCGTCGCTTGATTTACTCCGATTGGCTGGAGGAACACGGGGAGGAAATCCGCGCTGAATTTATTCGCTGCCAAATCGCTAAGACCAAATTCATCGATGGTACCGCCCGCCATAGCGAGATGGAACGCAAATGCAAAGAACTTTTTAAGTCTGCCGGTTCCCTTGAACGACGGCGTTGGATTGCTCCGTATAATCGTTGGTTTAATCGGAGACAGAACTTTCTTAACACACTGGCCGAATCGGCCTTTGACCGAGGATTTATCGAGCAACTCAAATTCTCATTTGCCCAATTCGCAGAGCATGGTCAAAAATTGTTTAATCACAAGCAGCCACTCATACGGCTCAACCTCTGGGGGAGTTTTGAGAGCCTTGAGGCTTTTGGACGAAATCCGGCACTCATGCACGTTCGGGGTTTAGGATTGGATGCTTTGTTTACCCCGTTGGAAACTTTTGAAACCCTTTTTAGTCTACCGTACCTCAATCGGATTGAGTATTTACGACTTTATAACGTCGGTCTGAACGATCGTGCTTTGGAACCGATTGTCCGCTGCCCTGCCTGTCGCGAGTTAGAAATTCTCAGTGCTTGGAGTAACCATGTAACCGATCACGGGGTCCATCAGATTTGTCATGCTCCCTTTGCCGAGACTTTGCGTTTGTTGAATTTAGGAGGCAGTCACGAGATTTCCGATACAGGGGTTCGACAAATTGCCGCCAATCGGCGTTTTCAAAATCTACGTCGGCTTTACCTTTGGGAAACGCGAATGACCGATGCGGGTTTTTCTGAACTGATTACCTCGAAACATTTCAAGCTCGAAACTTTGTACCTACGATCTTGTAAACTTGGGGTCGATTCATTTCGCGCTTTGGCTCGATCTCCTCAAGCCAGTGATTTACGGGTGATCGATTTATGGTTGACCCGCAATGACGATCGTGATTCTTCGGGTGATGACGAAATTTTAGAATTGGTGCAATCCCCTTATTTGAAGAATCTTGAGTCCATCACGTTATCGAATCGTGGGATTACCAATGTCGGGGCCGATGCTCTCCTTCAGACCGATGCTTTCCCCAAGTTAAACTGGTTAGCCCTAAGTGGAAACCGTATTACACCGGATCGGTACAAAGCCCTTCGCGAAAAATATGGGACCGATGCCGTTTCGTAACTTTTGTTCAGCTGAGGTGGTTGGCCCTGAGTGAGTCAGGGGGGGGGATTGTCTGCAACGTGATCAATCACCACAAACAACGGAGGGGATTCTTGTTTGTGGTGATTCCTGAAAGAGAAGAATCTCTGCGAAGCGGACCTTCTTGTTATTCCTGATCTTTTCTCTCCTCGTCGTGATTGCTGAGCGAGAGGGGATTTTCTGCAAAGACCAAATCGGCCAGCGGTTGGCCCTCGATCAGATGTTGTTGAACCAATTGCGGAATGCGATCGGCGGTCATGCTGTGATACCAGACCCCCTCGGGATACACAACCGCGATCGGACCCGATTTACACACCCTCAAACATCCTGCCTTGGTTCGATAGCAGGCGTTCGGTGCTTGGCTCAAAGAAAGGCCTTTGTTTTTCAATTCCGATTTCAGAGCTTCCCAAGCTGCTTGACCTTCGGCAGGCGAGCAACATTGATCTCCCACACATAGCAACACATGCCGTTGATAATGGCCGATACCGAGCTTCTCTGCGACTTCGTTTAACTCACCGGACCGATCCATGAATTATTTCTCCTCTCGAAGGTACGATAACAAGATTTTTTGTTTGGTTGCATATTGTTTTGTTGCCTATAACTCAACGATTGTGAAGGAATCTGTGCAGGTAGGCACGTCAAGCCTTTCGCTGGTTCGTTCTGCTCAGAGAGGATCGCATTCAAATGATCCCCTTCAATTCAAAATTATGTTAGTCACTCGACCACAGCGTTGTCACTGGATCGATATTTCTCAGACTGGTTCGTAACTGGGTAAGCCATATTCTAATCATACGATTTTTAAGAATCTTAACCTGTTGGTGCTATGTGAAAGGATTACGTTGGCTTCCAGGCTATCAGTACCTGTATAGAAAACTGGCCTATCATTTTACGGGTAGTCCGCGAATTGATGGGCGTCGGGGAGATTATGGTTGGCCCTTGCCCAGTTACGAGGAACTCCGCAAGAATGCCAAAACTCTTTTTCGTACCGATTATACGCAACTGCTCGGCATCGATCTGAATGCGGAAGCGCAACTTGAGAATCTCAAAGAACTCGTTCCATATACCGAGCCTTTTCCTTACACCGAGCAACCCCAAGCGGGGTTGCGCTACCACACGAAGCAACCTTGGTATGAGTCGGGCGAAGCTCGTATGTTGCAGGCCATGATCCGGAAATATCGTCCCAAACGGATTATCGAGGTGGGGTCGGGATTTTCCTCGGCCTTGATGCTCGATGCACTAAATGAAGATTCCGAGACTCGCTTGACTTTTATTGACCCCTATCCCGAACGATTGCTTTCGCTTTTGACCGAAGCAGATCGAAAACGCTGTGAGGTGCGCCCCCAAAAGGTTCAGGAAATCGATCCTACTCTATTTACGGAGTTAGGTGCCCAAGATATTTTGTTTATCGATTCTTCGCATGTGGGGAAATTGGGAGCCGATGTCAATTATCTTTTCTTCGAGGCGATCCCTCGGATTGGTTCGGGGTGTTTCGTCCATATTCACGATATTCATTGGCCTTTCGAGTTCGACCAGAGTTGGTACGAACGAGGGATCGCGTGGAATGAACCTTATTTTGTGCGGGCTTTTTTACAGTTCAATCGAGAATTTTCGATTTTTCTCTGGATGAGTTATCTTCTGAATTCTCATCGTGAAAAGACGATCGAATTATTCCCGAAAGGAGTGGCGGAACCGGGCAGCGCCATTTGGTTACAACGGAATTAACCTTCACCTGACTCTAAACGAACCACACCGGTTATTTGAAGGATATGATTTGATTGATGTGATGTGATTGTGTCCGCCGAGTGGGATGTGAATCCTATTATTGCAACCTTTGTTTGAATCATCAAGCGTAATGATGCTTGAGAAAGGGGATTGTAAGTCTCGACCTTATAGAGATGATAACCAATAGGGTAACTGGCCTGTTAGTCTAAAAGGCTTCGTTGAGATTTTTCTTTCCAGTGCAACTCGAATCAATGAAAACTTCGAGTGTCCCAGAAATCATGAGCCAATTTGTTCCGCAGCGAGTAAGTGAATTGCATTTCTTACAGCCTGAACGGTTATCTCAATTTCGGTATCGGTATGGCACGCGGTCAGCCAACCCCCGAAGCCCGGAAGATCGACTCCGTTGAGCAACATGGCCTGTCGGAAGGCAAATTTGAATTGGGGGTCACTGGAACCATCGAGCTTTTCCAGATCGCCCTCATAAGGGATAAAGCCGTCGGCATCTCCGGTAGCCATTTTGGGTCGGGGACCATGATAACGAGGGAGTAACCGGAACATGGAAAAATCCCCGTAGGCAATCCAAGGGAGATTCTCGCGATGGAACATTTCATTAAGACGATTACGTAAATTTTTGCCAGCACGGTTGGCCAACTCGCAGGGTGTGCCTGTGGCAATTTGCTTCAACGTGGCGATGCCCGCTGCGGCAGAGAGAGGGTTCCCATTGTAGGTTCCGGGATGCCGAACCTTTGGCTTGCCCGGCCGTGATTCGATGGCCGAGAGAATTTCTCGCCGACCCACGACCGCACCTCCCGGAAGTCCTCCAGCAAGGATTTTTGCCAATGTGGTTAAATCGGGACGAACCTGATAGTAACCCTGTGCCCCCGCGGGTGAAACCCGAAAACCCGTGATGACTTCATCGAATATGAGGACCTGCCCGTATCGATCCGCAAGGGTCCGGCAATGTTGTAAAAACTCGCCGCGAATGGGAACAGCTCCCCAATGTCCGCCTGTCGGTTCAAGAATGATGGCACTGATCTCAGGGTCGGCCTTCAGCGTCGATTCCAAAAGTTCCGGTTGATTCGGAGGAATGACCACAGTAAATTTCGCGATCTCGTTCGGTATTCCCGGAACGGAAAGAGAACCATATGGGGGATCGGACCCGATGGCAACCCCATCGTGCCAACCATGAAAATGGCCGGCAAACTTCAAGAATTTCTGCCGGCCGGTATAAACACGGGCTAAACGCAAAGCCATTAAAGTGGCCTCGGTTCCCGAGCCGGTAAATCGAACGAATTCCGCACAAGGAACCAATTTTTGTACCAGTTTTCCCCATTCCAATTCCAGCTCGCTATTACCCCCAGCATGGGTACACAGGGCCACTTGCTTTTGCACCGCCTCGACCATCTGGGGATTCGAGTGCCCCAGAAGCATCGATCCATGACCCGCCCAATAATCCACCAACTTATGACCATCGAGATCAAATTTATAGGCCCCCTGCGCTGAGGCGGTGTAGATAGGAAAAGGTTGCATGATTCGCAAATCGTGCGTGACACCTCCGGGAAAGACGATTTGAGCTTCAAGGGCTTTCGCTCGCGATTTTGGAAATTCTCTTTCGTAACGTTCTTGAAGTGTCATGGCACCTTAACCTCAGATACCAACTGGGGTATCCTTATAATCCACCATCCTTTATTTTGTAGTTGATGGGTACAAGAGAGCGATCCCTTAATAAATCGAGAGCAAAAAATTTTTGCTCTCGTCGATGCTTCCGTTGAATCGGGTTCCAGTTCATCAAAGTACCTCTCTTTGTACTTACGCCGAACCCCGAACCCCGACTATGAACACAATCCCAAGTATAAGTTCATCGAAGTACTTCTGTTAGTACTTACAATAACTAATCTTTATCCTATTTAACAAGGTATTCCGCTGAGCACCGATTCGTTAAAGTTTTAGGCGGATTTATCGGCTTCTAGATAATTTACTCTGTCTGCTTGCCCTGATGTTTGTCAAAATATGACTAATCCCATGAGTCACCCCAATCCCACCTACGACGTTTTCGTTTCCTGCCCCATGGCGGCTACCTCAAATGAAGAGGAGTATCAGGCTCTGCGCGCTCAAGCACTGCAAGTGGTCCATTGCCTTGAGAACGAGTGTGGTTTGACCGCTTTTTTTGCAGGCCGGAATGTCGAATCTCCCGATATGTTCGATGTGCCCGATTACGCGGTTTATCGAGATTTGGGAGCCCTAAGAGCTTCTCGGTATTTTTTACTGTTGTATCCCGAGCGGATAGTTTCAAGTGTTCTAGTCGAAGCAGGCTATGCCCTTGCCTTGGGTAAAAAAGCAGTTTACTTCGTCAAAGATAAGAAACATCTTCCGTTTATTCTTCGACACCTCGACGCGATTTTTTCTACCAAGGTCTATGAATATACTACGATAGATAAAATTCTCAAATTACTCAGGACTCATAAGGAAAATCTATTCATTCCGCTTCAGGAACAGCAAGGACTGACCACTATCCCCACCCTTGCGAAAAACACAGCCTCTCGCGGACCCCGTGAATTAATCTCAGGCAGCCGGATTGGGAACTACACCCTCGTTGAAAAAATAGGTTCTGGAACCTATGGGGTCGTTTGGTTGGCCGAACGTCGAGGGGGATTGGCTACCACACGATTTGCTATTAAGTTTCCAAACACAGGTTTGACCGACGTCCACGATGTTCGTCGGGAAGCTGAAGTTTGGGTCCAAGCCTCGGGACATGAAAATGTTATGCCTATCGTAGAAGCAGAAATCTATGATGGGTATCTCGCTATTGTGAGTCACTATGCTTCCGATGGGTGCCTGAATCGTTGGTTGAAGAAACATCAAGGGAAATCCCCGAGCATAGAAACAGCCATCGAAATCACAAGTGGCATCTTGAACGGGTTGGCTCACTTACACCATCGCAATCTCATCCATCGCGATCTCAAACCGGCCAACGTTTTGCTTGAAGGAATGAATCCGCGAATTGCTGACTTCGGGTTGGCTCGGTTGGTTCCTAATCAAAATGAATACTCTTCCACCACGATTGCAGGAACCCCCGCTTATATGGCTCCCGAGGCTTGGGATGGCAACCGCTCGGTGACTATCGACCTGTGGGCCGTCGGGGTCATGCTTTACGAAATGCTTTCGGGGAAACTTCCTTTTTCCGGCGATAATGCCACTACGGTTCGGGATAAAGTGCATCTCGGGGCGATCTCACCTCTGCCCGATTATATCCCCGTGCCGCTACAGGAATTCGTTTATCAATCTCTGGCACGCAACCCCAGCGATCGATTCCAATCTGCCTCTTCCATGGCAGAGCATCTCATCGATTTTTACGATAGACTCTAGGGGGTAACATGAGCGATTCCATCCTTCGAGTCGGCCTAGCCCAGCTCACCTGTGCCGTGGGGAATGTTTCTGCCAATGTTCAAAAGATGGTTGAATTTTCCCGTCAGGCCTCTCAGAAACAGTGCGATCTGGTGGTTTTTCCCGAGATGTGCGATACAGGCTATCATATGCCGACCATCGTTGAAAAAGCCTCTTCATGGTCCGACGGACCCTTTTGCTCCTTGGCCCAAACCGCTCGGGAAAATCAGATTGCGATCATTGCAGGGTTATCCGAACGGGTCGGTACAGAAATCTTCAATACGGTTGTAGTGATCGATTCTTCGGGACAACTCTTGGCCAAGTATCGCAAAATCCATTTAATCACTGCCGAACCCATTTGTGAACATCAGTATTTGAAATCTGGCGATAGCCTCACCTTGTTTCGTTTGAAAGATTTCACAGTTGGTATTATGATCTGCTACGATATTCGCTTCCCCGAATTAGCACGAAAACTGACCCTCTCGGGTGCGGAGTTTCTGTTGGTTCCTGCTGCCTTTCCGCTTCTGAGGATCGCTCATTGGAAAATCATCAATCAATGCCGAGCTATCGAAAACCAAGTCTATTATGCTGGGGTTAATCGCTGTGGAGAGGATTTGGGAACGATTTTTGGGGGCTGTTCCACCCTTTATGATCCGGCGGGCACCATCCTCACCTCGGCCTCTGAAACCGAAGAGACATTACTCGTCGGCGAAATTTCTAAAGAAAAGATCAGGGGGATTCGTGACCGATTACACGTTCTTCAAGATCGGAAACCAGACGTTTATTCCTAAGTCACTCGAATTGCCAGTAATAATTTCACTTCATCAGTGTATTCTCTTTGGAGAAGATCGAATTGATTTCGAGGGAGACTCACCACTTAGAAGGTCGATTTGACCCATGTCTAAAAAAACGACTAATAATTTTAACGACTAATAATTTTCAGGATTCCTTAATACAAGGGGGGGCTGACTTGACTTGGTTGTTTAATCTTGTTAAACTTGGGTAAGATTATAAACATAGGTTGATATGGAACCCGCCAACATACCCACTCATTTATCTGCGGAGCAGATTGCACAAGCGAATCAAGACCTGAGTCAGGCAACCCCTCAAGAAATACTCACTTGGGGAGTACAAAAATTTTTCCCCAAATTGATGATGGCCACCGCTTTTGGGGCCGAGGGATGTTGCATTCTCCACATGCTCGCGGAGATCGAACCACGAGTTCGGGTGATTAACCTTGATACGGGCTACCAATTCGTACAGACATTAGAACTCCGCGAACGAATTCTCCAAAGATACGGCATTGCTGTGGAAATGATCCAACCGGAACTCACGGTGGAGGAATATGAGAAAAAGCACGGTGGCCCGCTTTATGTTCTCCAACCCGATCAATGTTGTCGAGATCGAAAAATTATCCCGCTGAAGAAAGCTGTCGTGGGCTATCACGCTTGGATCAGTGGTATTCGAGGTGACCAAACCGACGAACGCAAGGGAGCCAGCATTGTTCAATGGGACCCTAAATTCCAAGTGGTGAAAATCAATCCCCTGTTGAAATGGACCAAGAAGGAAGTTTGGGCTTTCATTCTAAAACACAACGTCCCTTATAATCCACTCCACGATCAGGGATACCCAAGTATTGGTTGTTGGCCTTGCACAACGGCAGTGGGGGAAGGGGAAGATGAGCGGGCCGGACGTTGGGCTGGTCAAAAAAAGAAAGAGTGCGGTCTGCATGTGCACGAACAGGAAAGTGGCAGTGGTATTTAGGGAAGCCGATTTATGCTCAATGCTCCTCTCTCCTCGAAAGCCGAGTATGCCATTGTAGCCATGCTCGATCTCGCCATGTATTTTGGAGACCCCGCCCCGATTCCTCTCCGAAAAATTGCGGAGCGCCACGAGCTTAAGTCCGAACAATTCCTCGTCCAAGTTTTACTTCAACTGAAGATAAAAGGCCTAGTGGTCAGTACGCGGGGGGCCAGCGGGGGATACCAACTTGCTCGCGAACCAGAGCGAATTACTTTTTGGCAGATTCTCGAAGCTATCGATAGTACCAGCAACTCGAATTCCGCTGCCGAGCGGGAGGAGGTTTTTGCCCCCACGCTTTTTTTGCAAGTGGCACAGAAAACATGGGAGCAGGCGAATGTGGTCCGTCGAGAAGCCCTAGAAAAAATCACCCTGCGCGACCTCATCGAACAGGTCGGCGGAGCAGCGATTCCCAATTATCAAATATAGAGCGGTTATTGAAATTGACCGAGCAATATGCTCAAAATTTCTAGAGCGTTAGTTGCTGACAAAAATCGTGTCGAGATGACGGGGCTTTATTTCCCACCAAGGTCGTAGACGAACAGGAGTTCGTAATCGCGTAGGATCAATTTACCGTTGGCAATCACCGGATGCGCCCACACTTTACCTTGGTTGGGGCGAAGTTTACTGGTCTGGGGAATCTTGAATTTATCGAGTTGTTCATAACCCTTGTCGGTGGCTTTCACTCGGGCTAGGGTACCGTCACTTTCTGAATAACAATAGAGCAAACCACTGGCGTAGCTCACCGAGCCTTTGCCCACTCCCTTATCTTTCCAAACGGCATCGTCGCCCCCTTTTTTCATATCGAAGCATACCCAGCCGCTGCTATCGCTGTGCCCAAAGATAAAGTCCCCATCGAGAAGAACTCCACCGTGATGATTGGCAACCACTTTGTTTTTGTCATAGACGGTGGTGGCTTTGGTCCCTTCGCCATCTTTTTCGAGTTTGATACATTCGCAACCAGCGCCGTATCCTGCGGTGAAGAAGACATAATTATCCTTGGAAACAACCGGAGAAGGAATGACTGCTACGCGACGGCCAATCCCGCCGGAAACTTTCCACAGGAGTTTCCCATCTTTGGCACGAACCCCAAGCGCCGAGTTCATGGTCTGTTGAACGTATTGTTTCACTCCACCGACGTCCGCAATTACGATCGAGGAATAGCCGGCCCCATCGTTGAATTCTTTACATTCCCAAACGGTCTTGCCTGTTTTCTTGTCGAGAGCAATCATTCCCGTTTTGTTGCCAGGGGTGCAAATGACATTATCTCCATCGACTAAGACGGACTCGCTATAGCCCCAAGTGGGAATGCTGCCGCCAAAATCTTTGACGAGATTTTTGGACCATTCGAGCTTGCCTTTATCGGTAGTTAAACAAACGAGATCACCCGTCGCCCCGAGAACATAGAGTCGGTCTTTATCAACCGTAGGGGTCGAACGAGGTCCCCCCCCCCAACCATCATTGTATTTCCCCGAGGTGGTTTTTAATTCGGTTTGCCATATCTTTTGTCCGGTTTTGAGATTCAAACAGGTCACGAATTCGGTGGCATCTTGTTTGGCAGTCGTCGCCCCGAGAATGAAAAGTTTATCTCCCACCACAGAAGGAGAGCCGTATCCGGTCCCGATCAACTTCGGATCGGTCACCGACCAAACCAGTTTGGGTCCCTCGGCAGGCCATTTCGTGGCAGGAACCGTGTCCCCCGAACGACCATCACGGTTGGGGCCTCGCCATTGTGGCCAATCCATGGCCGTGGCCCACACGGTTTGAAGTAACAACATTGTGCTTAGCGCAAACCATCTCATTGAGAATTCTCACTAAAGATTGTCGAGAAATCATATTTCTTACTTTTGATATGATAGGACCTGAATAAAAAGGAATCATAGTCGATCCGAAAAAACTCACTTCTTAGCCTGCTGATCGTATTTTCAAGGGATTTTCTCACTGCAGTGAATATAACAACCCTCTGAGAATGTCGCCCAATTTGATAAACAAGGTGAATAAATAGAATGGCTGATCTGATTGCTCCACACGGTGGGCTAACTGAACCCGTTGACCGCACCAAACCAGAGATTGTCAAGCAGGCAAAATCGTTGACTTTGTCGGATGCGGACCTGTCAAGTTTGTATCGCTTTGGAGATGGGGGGCTTTCTCCCTTGACCGGTCCCATGACCCGAGCCGAATGGGATCAGGTTCTGGAAGAAGAAGTGATTGTTCACAACGGTAAGAAATATGCTTGGACCATACCGATCGCCTTTCCCGCAGATGAAGCCACCGCCAAGAGTTTGAACACCGGCGAAACGATTAACCTGACGAATACTAAAGGAGAACTAGTCGGGGAATTGCTCGTCAAAGATGTCTACCCTTGGGACAAAAAGAAGTATTTGTCCAGTGTTTATTCAACGGATCGCACCGATCATCCGGGCGGGCATATGGTCCTCAAAGATGAGCGAACCTATCTTGTGGGCGGATCGGTCTATGCTCTTCCGCAACCGAAACACCCCGAATATGGCGATGTCGTACTCACCCCGCGAGAAACCCGTGCCCTGTTCCGTGCGAAAGGTTGGCAACGAGTGGTTGCGTTCCAAACCCGTAACCCATTACATCGCGCTCATGAGTATGCTCTAGTCCTTGGGGCAGAACGTCTCACGCGGGCTGGTTTTCTCACGGGGGCCGTTCTGAATCCCTTGATTGGTGAGACCAAAGGGGATGATGTGGATGCCGCCACGCGAATGAGGACCTATCGGCGATTGATCGAGAATAAAGCGATCGGCCAAGGTGATAAAGATGAAGCCCTTTGGAAATCGGTCGGGCGTGATTTAACCGATAATTTGATCCTGTTGGGATTGGACATCAAGATGTTCTATGCCGGTCCGAAAGAAGCCATTATGCATGCCATCTATCGCCAGAATTTTGGCTTTACCGATATTGTGATTGGCCGCAAACATGCCGATGCCCCCTATGACGACGGGAAAGATATTTGGGATGGCCTCGCTGCTCAACGCAAGTTTGACGAACTCAAAGGAGAGTTACTCATTCAACCGGTGAAGGTTGGTTTTGCTGCCTTCTTTGAAGAGCTGGGTCGAGTCGGGTTGGTTGATGAATATGCCCCCAAAGGGTACAAGCAAGTCTCGATCTCAGGGCGAGAACTCCGCGAACAACTTCGAGCCGGTAAACTCCCTGATCCGAGAATCATGCGACCCGAAACCGCCGAAGTTCTCATCGAACGCTATAAACAGAATTGATTCCTAGATGACCCCTTCAAGATTGATTCTTAAATCGCTCCTTCAAGATTGATTCTTAAATCCTACCGACTCGAAATGGAGTTTGTTCAGGGAGTTCCTTGAGCTTTAGTCCGGTTCGTTAACTTCTTTTTGCAACTCCTTGAGGCGATCTTTGAGTTTTTGAGTGATCTCGGCATATTCGGGTTTGCCGTACAAGTTGGTTGTTTCTTTGGGGTCTTTCTCAAGATTATAAAGTTCAAATTCCTCAGGAGATTGCTTGTAATAATGGATGAGTTTCCAAGTTTCCGTGCGAATACCCCGATGCTTCTGCACACTATGCGGACCGGGATACTCGTAGTAGGAATACAGCCAATCTTTTCGCCAATTTTTGGCTTCCCCTTTCAAAACCGGTAGAAAACTCCGACCATGCATTGGGGGAACTTCTTTCACACCTGCTAACTCAAGGAGGGTCGGGGCAATATCGATATTCAAAATCATTTCTTTGGGGGTGGAACCCGCTTTCACCAATTTCGGGTACCGCACCAACATGGGAACCCGAATCGAAACCTCGTGCATGAATCGTTTGTCGAATGCTTGCCATTCACCCGCAAAAAATCCATTGTCAGAGGTATAAAGAATGGCCGTATTATCGAGTTGGTTCATCGCCTTGAGCGTGTCCAATACTTTGCCAACATTATCATCGACCCCTGTGATGGTGGAGTAATAATCTGTGATGAATTTTTCGTAAGTCGGCACATCATCAAAGGCACCAATTTTATTTTCGGCTTTGTAGAACGCCGAAGGTTTCGATTGACGATCGGCATCCCATAAATCGGGTTTGGGAATCTCCATTCCTTTGAATAAATCGGCATAGCGCGGGGGGCGGGCCCAAGATCGATGCGGCGACTTAAAGAAGAGGAACAAGCAGAACGGTTTATCTCGTTTCTTTTTCAACCATTCGATGGCCTTATCCGTGACCACATCATCCATCCAACCGGTGTAGGGCATATCCTTGCCGTCGGTCCCCTCGGCAATTACGGGCTTCGGGTAGTTCCCCTGATCTTTGTAGCCGAAATAGTAATCCCATTTTCGGTCGCGAAAAGAACTAGTTTGATGTGATTTCCCACAAAAGGCCACCTCATAACCTTCCTTTCGCAGAATGTCGGAAACAAAAGGAATACTGGCCGGAACATCGGGTCTTTTGGGGGTATTATCTTTCACTCCATGGGCATGGGAATAAAGCCCTGTCATCAAAGTGGCTCGACTGGGTGCACACAGCGAGTTCGTGACAAACATATTTTGGCAGATCGCACCTTCCTTACCAATGCGATCGATGTTCGGAGTTTTTAGGATTTTGTTTCCCACACAGGACATGGCATCGGCCCGTTGATCATCGGTCATCATCACAATCAGGTTCGGCCGATCGGCAGCAACCATCATCGCAGGAAACAGGAAAGGGAGTAGGAATGTCGTCCATCTCATGAGAGGGTCTCCAAGAGGTGTAGCCTACTCTAGACATTGGGATTGCAATCGAGAAGATGGGTACTCCCCAAAATGAGAAAAAACAAAAATGGAAAAGAGGAATCAGCACCGTTCCAACAGGATGAGGAATCGTTGTTGGGTTGAGTACGGTAGTATCGTGATCGTGATTGTGATCGGTTTCGAGTTGAAGTTTTGAAAGCGGACCAAGACTCAGCCACCGAGTTCTTTCAGTGCCGCAGGGAGATAGTCGAGCAAATCACTGGCGATCATAGCGGTTTGACCTAATTCTGCAGCGGCCAGATCACCTGCTCGACCATGAACATAAGTCGCTATTTGAGCGGCATCGAACGGATCGATCCCTTGCGCCATCAGCCCAGATAATAAACCTGCGAGAACATCCCCCGTTCCACCGGTCGCCATTCCTGCGTTCCCTGTGGTGTTGCGGTAAAGGCGTTTCCCATCCGTCACGATGGTTTGATGCCCCTTGAGTACGACACAACAATTTCTTTCTCGGGCTGCTAACAAAGCTAATTCTTGCCGAGAGGCCTGAACTTCTTCGGTCGTGCGCCCCGTGAGTTTGGCAAATTCTCCCGGATGGGGGGTAATCAAAGTGGGCATGATCCGCGAGAACAGTATCGATTTTGGTAATTCCGAAAGGGCATGCAAAGCATCGGCATCTAAAATCATGGGGAGGTTAGCACATTCTATTAGCTCTTTGAGTAATTTGGTCAGCGTTTCGGAACGCCCCCATCCGGGACCGACTAAAAGAACGTCTGCTTCATTGGCCAACGGCATAATCTCATTCAGACAAGACAGCGCCATACGGCCCCGCAAATCTTGTGAGAGACTTGCGGTCATGTAGCAAGGATTCCCGCTGGCCACAATCGGAGCGATTTCGCTAGGGCAACCCACTTGCACGAGGCCCGCCCCCCCCCTTAAGGCACCCGAGGCCGAAAGAATGGCAGCGCCGGCCATTCCCCGAGAACCAGCAATCACTAGCACTTTTCCATACGTTCCTTTATGGCTATCGGGTTTCCGAGCCGGTATTTTGGGAACATCGGTTATCTGAACCGGCGTGTTCACAAGGGACCTCCCAAGTCTTTTGTGGACGGGAATCGGTCTGCATGTTGAGGGGGAAAACTAATTATATTGGGAACGCACACGTTGAAATTCTTTCTTCAATCGGTTAGCTGCCTGATCGTAAGCAACGGGGTCTTTCCATGTAGTCCTCGGTTGCAATTTTCGGGACTCAACCGCAGGGCAGGATTTCGGAACCGCTAGTCCAAAAACAGGGTCCGAAACAAATTCTTCTTGGTTGAGTGTCCCATCCAATGCTGCTTTCAACAGAGAACGAGTGAGTTCAAGGGGCATTCGCTCTCCCACACTGGGAGGACCACCTGACCATCCCGTGTTCACTAAGTACACTGGCACGTTATGCCGTTGCATCTTATCGCTTAACAGTTTAGCATAAACTTTTGGGGGAAGCGGCAAAAAAGGAGCACCAAAACAAGTACTAAACGTCAGGGTGGGTTCGACCACTCCACTTTCGGTTCCTGCGACCTTGGCGGTGTAACCACAAAGGAAATGATCCATCGCTTGCTCAGGGGTTAATCGCGAGATAGGCGGCAAGACCCCTAGGGCATCGCAGGTAAGAAAAAAGATCGTACTCGGATGCCCCCCCTTTCCAGAAAGTTCACAATTGGGGATAAACTCAACGGGGTAGGCCACACGGGTATTTTCGGTGAGTTGGGCGCTGTTATAGTCTGGTTCCCGAGTCTTTGGATTAAGTACCACATTTTCGAGGATCGAGCCAAAGCGGATCGCCGAGTAAATCTGGGGTTCCTTCTCGGCTGAGAGTCGAATTGTTTTCGCGTAGCAGCCCCCTTCGATATTGAAAATTCCCGTATCGGACCAACCATGTTCATCGTCACCGATCAGCCGTCTGGAAGGTTCTGCCGAAAGTGTCGTCTTTCCTGTGCCGGACAGACCAAAGAAAAGGGCCACATCTCCTTTCTCACCCACATTGGCTGAACAGTGCATGGGGAAAACTCCTTTCTCCGGCAAAATCCCGTTGAGGAGTGTGAAAACCGATTTCTTGATTTCACCTGCATAGTGTGTCCCCGCAATCAAAATTATTTTGCGGGTATAGTCCATGGCAATCACCACTTCACTATGGGTCCGGTCCAACTCAGGCAGAAATCGCAATTCGGGTAAAGCAAGGATCAACCACTCTGGGGGATGGGCTGCCTTTTGTTCTTCGGTGGGGCGCAGAAACATCGTTTTCGCAAACAAGGCATGCCATGCCTTTTCGGCCACAACGCCGATACTCAGACGATGGGCTTCATCCGCACAGGCAAATCCGTGTTGAAGGAAAATACAGTCCAGACTTTGAATATAACTTCGGGCACAATCGAGCAAATGCTGAAAGTGGTCCGGTGTGATGGCAGCGTTTCGCGTCCAATCGACCCGAGTTTCGGTGTAAGAATCTCGAACGGTGAATTTATCTTGGGGAGAACGCCCTGTACGAGTACCGGTCAGAGCGACTAACGCCCCGTTAGCTGCGAGTTGACTTTCATTGGCTGCAAGGGATTCTTCAATCAGCTCCGCAGTTGAAAGATCAACAACCGCAGGTGGAAGATAATGCAGTCCAAAACGGGCCAAATCACCTACTGTCATAACCGATCTCGTAAACAGGTCTTAAAAATTAGTATACAATTGATTTACGAACTGAGTGAATATCCTATGAAGGGCAACCAAATTTTGGTGAATCATCACGTCAAAGAGAGGAAAACCAAACTGTTCCTTAGATTTTGGGGCCGACCTGACGGGTTCGCAGGAAAGTTTCAATGGGTCCCAGTTTCGAGCCAATCATCGCGACGTTCTGAAGTTTAATTTCCGTTTTCTCGGCACCAGCCGTGGTCAACAACAAGTCCCCAGAACCAAAGCCGAAGATCATATGACGGAACCAGTCGCTCCGTTGTTTTTCAATTGTTGCGCCGGTGGAATCATAAACTTTCTCACGGCCACCAATCTCTTCACAAACTTTAATCGCCCCTTGTGAGAAGATGATGTAGGTCCGGCGATCGAAAATGAAATAGGCAATGGCCCAGAAGATAAACAGCACGGTCGAAAGGAAGAGGTAACCTGCCATGTTCGTGAAGATATGCAAGCCCCCGACGAGATCGAAAATTTTGTCCCACAATCCGAGCAGCGAAATCAACAGCGAAGTGGTGACCGCTCCGATAATCGTTAACAAGCTCCACAGTCCTCGCAGGGGAACGTTCGTCACCATAATGGTGGCTAGTAGAATGGTTAGGTAAAGTGGCCCCATCCAAGAAGAGGCCGTGACTCGCGGACGGGGCTTAAAATTCCCCCCTTCTAATTCAGAAATCTTCCCATCCATCAAGAAAACAGGTTGTTCATCCTCAATGATGACCTTGGCAATAGGCTTGCCGTTTTTTTCTTCTAAGGTCTTTTTGATGATCGCGGTATCGTTGACGATCACCATACGATTATTCTCGACAGCAGTCCAAATGGCGAAAATAAAGCCAAAGAACCAAACAGGCCACCAATAGAACAGTGGCGAATGACCAATAATTTTAATTTCCTTCGGTTGGGCCGCCCCTCCAACGGGGTTGGATTGCACAAGGACTACTTGTTGGGCCGGTGCGCCAGCAGGAGTCGCCGGCGTCGGATTCTCTGGTGATGTTGACATAGCTTTACCTACGATTTGGGAATTCGTATTAGGGTCTTCGTCCAAGGTTCTCAAATCTTAGTGACTTCGGTTCGATTTGGCCAAAATTATTCAAACCGAAATATCTGGAAGATTTGAGATTAGAGTATCCCAAAATTCTCTCCTTGGATAGACCTTCCTTCCAGAACTTCCGTTGAAATTCTCCTAGCCATCCCCTGCGGTTGAACCTGCTTCCAACTCGTTCTGAATTACTCACAAACTCCCTGTGATCCCGTGCGTAGTAATCCCCTCAGCTAAAGCCTCACATAATTCTTGTAGCTGTTTTTTTGTGTGGTCTGCGTGAATCGAAATCCGTAATCTTGCTGTGCCGGGCGGAACGCTGGGGGGGCGAATCGCTCTCACATCGAACCCTCGATTTTGGAGGTGTTGGGCCACGGCCACGGCCTTGGGGTCTTCTCCGAGTATCACGGGAATAATAAATTGATCCCCAGAGCAAACCAAGTTCCATTCCGCCAACGAGTTCCTTACAAAAGTAAAGTTCTCTCGGAGTTTGGCTCGCCCCTCATGATCTTCTTGCACCTGTTCGAGCATTTGCAACCACCAAGCACCCGCAATCGCAGGGAGTGCCGTAGTAAATATCAGGTGACGACAACGATTGATTAAAAATTCTCGGAGTAACGCGGAGCAGGCAAGATACGCGCCGAGAACACCAAGGGCTTTTCCACCTGTATGAACGGAGGCCAAAATCCGATCCCGCAATCCTAATTCATCGACAATACCCGACCCCTTCATACCAAAGCAACCCGTCGCATGAGCTTCATCGACAATCAAATACGCCGAGTAGCGTTCCGCCAATTCCACGATCTCGCGTAACGGGGCACGGTCTCCATCCATGCTAAATAGAGATTCCGTGATGATGAATAATTCGCGGCCTTCGTGCCGTTTCTGATGCTCCGCTTTGAGCCCCTCTTCGAGATGATTCAAATCGTTGTGGCGAAAACTAAATCGACGGGCCCGCGCCATTCTCAAACCATCGACGATACAAGCATGATTCAACTCATCCGAGGCCACCCAATCGCCCGGTTCGATTATGGTTGAAATTAGACCTTCGTTGGCGGCATAACCACTGGTCATCATCAAAATACTTTCCGCTTGATGCCACGCAGCAAGAGCCGACTCGACTTCATCCCAAATCGGGTGATGGCCTCTCAACAAACGCGAGGCCATCCCGCTGCGGTTTCGTTCTAAATCCCCCACGGGGCGGATTCGGGATCGAGAACTTCCGTATCCCAAATAATCGTTTGAAGTAAAATCGATTCCTAAAGAACAGCGTAAACTGCGGTATCTACCTTGTGATTTCAACGTCTCTAATGTGCTTGTCCAACGCTCGGTAATTGACATTCGCTTCCCGTATCAAAAATCATTTTGCCTAAAGTCTAATGATTATAACTCTTATTCTTTTAGGGAAGGATAGGGTATTCACACAAGATTCAATTTTCATCTGGAGTAAGAGGTTTTTTCCGAAAAGTAAATTAAGTCAGGGCTGAAATGAAATTGTCGAGATAGAAGCAGGACATTTATCGCATTGACAATACTTCAGATCGAATTGAGATCAGAAAGAAACACGATTAGGCAGGCTTAGCCGTTTTTGCTGATCGTAGTGAATTTATCTGATTTGACTAAAAAAACGAATATCTATTTTGCATGGAAGGTAAAATAAGCTAATTTTAAGGAAGACTAACACCTCTATCGACTTTGTCAGAAAGGTATGTAATCACCTTTGTAGAGGCTGTTCTGTTTTGGCTTGGTTTGTCATAGAGTGAGGAATCAACCGGATGCGTCATCAAATCCGATTGCGTGGCATAAGCGGGGAAGCCAAAGGACGAATCTGGGAGTCGGACTCGCTATTGCGGGCAGGACGGTTAAGTAACCTCGAGATCATTCTCGAAGATAGTTCAGTCAGCCGACGACATGCCGAGATTCACCGGTCCGATTCATCGTGGTGGCTTCGCGATTTAGATAGCACGAACGGCACCTATGTAAATGGGGTTCGCCTCGGTTCGGGGGAACGACAAATTCACCCTCGGGACATCGTTCAGTTTGGCAAGGTTGCCATGATGGTCGAAATGCCCGAAGCCTCGGAAGCCGAACCCGTTCCCCCTTCCTCGGACCAAATTATTGTTGAAGCAGAAGCAAGTAGCACTTGGCAGGAAGGATTAGATCGGATTATTCACGATCGAAATCACAGTCCTCGCCCTGGCGATCAGCTCATGGCCTTGTTAAGGGCTGGTCATCATTTGGTCAGTATCCAATCGGAAGAAGAATTGCTCTCCTCGATTCTCCACGATGCGGTTTCTGTGCTCGATGCCCAACGCGGAGCGATTGTTCTTGCCGAAGGACCCGAAGGAAAACTACGCCTGAAAGCCACCGCCACCGGAAGAGGAGCCAATTCGACCCGTTCCTTTTTCTCTAATGCCTTGGCCACACGCTGCATGACCCAAGGACGTTCAATCCTTTGTTGTAGTGTGGAGGAAGATGACGAACTCCGTGGCGCTTTGAGTATCGCCGATGGGGCCATGGCCAGCGTGTTATGTGTGTTGCTGAGAACGCCTCGAAAGAATTTAGGGGTGATCCATCTCGATCGAAGCTATTGGCAACGCCCCTTTACCGAGGACGATTTGCATCTGGCGGATGCGTTAGCAGCCCATGTCTCTGCAGGGATCGAATGCGCCCAACTGATGCGCCGACAACGTGAGTTATTTCTTCAGACCATTTCGGTCATGGCCTCGGCCATCGAAATGCGAGATGCTTATACAGGCGGGCACACCGCACGGGTCACCAATTATTCTCTTCTGCTAGCCGATGCAATGAAATTGAGTCCCTCAGATAAAGAGAAAATTCAACTCGGAGGCCCCCTGCACGATATTGGTAAAATTGGCATCGATGATAACATCTTGCGAAAACCGGATAAACTTACCGATGCCGAATTCGAGAAGATGAAATCGCACACCGTTCTTGGTGATGAGATTCTTCGCTCGATCCCAGAGATGGCAGGAATTCGGCCCATTGTTCGCTCCCATCATGAACGTTGGGATGGTCGGGGCTACCCCGATAATCTCGCCGGTCAAGACATCGATCTATTAGCACGAGTGGTGGCCGTTGCCGATTCCTTCGATGCGATGACGACCAAACGCCCTTACAACGATCACTTAACCCGTAAGGTGAAAAGCGCCGAAGAAGCCTTCGCCGAAGTAGAACGCTGTGCCGGAACGCAGTTCGATCCCGATTGTGCCAAGGCCTTCCTATCGGTTCGAGCTGAGGTCATCCAAACGATGCAATCTACCCGAAATTCGGGCCTTTTCTCCATAACTGGGTTAAATATCGGGGGAGAGCGATCCGCATCGACCGCCACCAGTATGCTGAAGAGCGTCAAACGAGTCTAGAGCCTGTCATATTGGGAATTGTTGACAGCATTTTTGATTCGAAGCGTCAAAAACGACGGTTTCACGTTTCATTCGCGATGGTGCTTTGTTTGCTGAATCGTTTTCTAGATTCAGCAAACCTCGGCCCTAGATGGAACCTGAAAATGCTCAAGGGGGGGACAAACCTAAAATGCAGCAAGGGATGATCTCTTGAAAATCTCTTGCTGCGAAGAGGGGAAGGAAAACTTCTTCCTAAGCCATTCTAGCGAACCGATCCAGACGTTGAAACGGGTTGAAGGCGATAGATTTAATTCAACTTGCCGGCACGAATCAATTCTTGACGAACTTGAGTTAAACCAATCGCACAAAGTTCAAACTGCGAACTCAGTTTCACCAGAACTAAATGTTGTTGGTCGGTACCCGAAGGGTCAAAGATTCGAGCAGCGGCGAGGTAACTGAGTTTCCCTTGTTGGGTGTAACTCACGAAGGCATCGCGAGCGAAACCTGTCTGCAAGCGATGAACCTCTTCGGGGAAAAGCCCCGTCCAGAACAGGGTAAAATCACCAATATGGCGGAGAATTTCGGCCCGAGTCCGTCCCTCGGGAGGAACCTCCTCGGCTTTGAGAAGCATCTCAGCCAATTCTGTTAGGGGACGCCCGCCGAGATCCTTCAAGCGATAAACCGTATCGAAGTGTAAAAATCGAACGAGCAAATCCGAAAGATAATCCACCAGCGGTGGATCAACCACACCGAGAGAAGCAAAAAAAGTATGCTCGGTCACACCGGCAAAAATTTTCCGAAGCGGATGATTGATAGGTGGGGACCACATAGTGAGACCCTCTAAGTTCAAAGAAGCGAACGGACAACACACAATCGGAGAGGGAAGAAATACCCATTTCAAGGTATTTGCATTCCCTTACTTAATTAAAACGAATGCGTCAAGGGAAACTTGCTTGGAAATCCTCCCAAGCTCTTAGAAACAAGATAGCCCTAGCAATAGTTCGGGATGTATGGTGCAGGGAATAATTTCATTGTGCCGAGATAACGGGAGACAAGATATTATTACCCATCTATGGTTCGGGAATTCTGACTTAGGCGATCGATTTCGGGGAACGATTTAGGCCACGAAGGAGAAAGAGAAATGCTCAAACAGGAATACCAGCATCGGTGTTGAATTCTTTTCTGTGGGTACAAATGCAAATCCAAAAAAAACGAACAAAAAAGGCAAATCGTGAGAAGGGGTATCGATAAACGGAGGTGTAGCGAGGAAATATCTTCCATCGCACGGGAACAGAGGAGTTTATCATGGCACTGTCTATTGCAAACAACGTCACCTCGTTGAACGCACAGAACAGTCTTTCCAGAACTAACAACAGCCTAGCCAAATCGCTCGAACGGCTCAGCACGGGTTTGAAAGTGAACCGTGGTGCTGATGGTCCTGCCGCACTCGTGATTTCGGAACAACAACGTGCTCAAATCTCCGGCCTTCGTGCTGCGATCGACAACACCAACAAAGCTATCGCTGTGGTTCAGACCGGTGAAGGTGCTCTGAACGAAATGAATACCCTGTTGACCAAGCTCCGTAGCTTGATGGTCGACTCGGCCAACACCGGTGTGAACGATACCAACGCTTTGGCTGCGAACCAAGCTGAAATCGACAACATTTTGACCTCGATTGACCGGATTGCTAACAACACCCAATTCGGTACCCGAAAATTGTTGGATGGTTCTTCGGGTGTCAACGGAACGGCAACCGATGCCGATGTCACGGTGCTCAAAGCGACGAACGAGACGGTTGCCGGTGCCTATGCCATCAACGTGACGACGGCTGCAGAAAAAGCCAACGTGAACGCAGCTACTGGTCAAACGGCTAACTTGGCCGCTGATGAAATGCTCACCATCAATGGTGTTCAAATCTCCTTGACAGCGGGTATGTCACAAGCTCAAGTGATTGACCGCATCAACGAGTTCAGCAACCAAACGGGCGTCAAAGCCGATAACCACGGCGCCAGTGGTGCGACTCGGTTACTTTCTACTGCGTTTGGAGCTTCCGCTTCGATCAGCGTGGTCTCGAACGTAGCTTCTGCGGCTAACTCGAGTGGTTTTGGTACCTCAGTTCTCTCCGATACGGGGGTTGATATTGCAGGGACCATCAACGGTGTGGCCGCCACGGGATCGGGGAACACCTTGACAGCCACCTCGGGCGTGGCCAAAGGACTTTCGGTTTCAATCGCTTTGGTTAACTCGACTGCGGTGGCTACCGTTACGGGCGCCCAAGGAAACGTGAACGTTTCTAACAATGCTCTCTCGTTCCAAGTCGGTGCCAACGCAGGCCAAAAGGTGACCTTGTCTTTCGACAAGATGAATATCTCGGCCTTGGGGATTGGTGCTTCGAGCGTGTTTACCAACCTTAGCCAAGTGACCACCGCCAACGCCGATGAAGGGTTGAAAGTGATCGATGCTGCGATCAGCGATGTGAGTAAATTCCGCGGTCGTCTGGGGGCCTTCCAACAGAACACCTTGGAATCGAACGTCAACAACCTCAAAGCGACCTTGGAAAACACGGTTGCTTCGGAATCGGTGATTCGCGATACCGACTTTGCCGAGGAAATTGCCAACTTCACCAAGTTCCAGACGCAAATTCAGGCTGGTACCACCGTGTTGGGCAATGCCAACGCCTTGACCTCGCTGGTCGCCAACTTACTTCGAGGGTAATCTCTCGTTGGAGCAATGAAAATTTCCGTTCGGGTTAAAGCTCCTAACCATCCTACCGAACGTGGGCTTGACTCGAACGGAACGTGATTCCTGCCGATTTTCATCTCTTGTGAACGCTGGGCGATCCTTCTGATCCCCAGCGTTTTTTTGTTTGGGTAGAGTGTTTTGTTCTCATCAGAGTTCTTGGGAAAAAATCTCAGAAATCGGGACGCATTCTTGGAAAAAAATCTTCGATGGTTGAATTGGGTTCTCCACAGAATTGGTTGCAACTGTTCGATCGAAGATTGAAGGGGAGGTTTTCACAATGTCCTTAATTAGCGGAATTAACTCGTCGGGTTTGAATTTCACCGGTTTGTCTACAGGGATCGATACCTCGAAGATCATCGACGGGTTAACCTCGCTGACACAAAATCGGATCAAAGCGTTCCGTCAGCGTCAGGCTTCCCAAACAGCAACCCAAGCAGTTTTCACGGGACTACAAAATAAACTGTCGACTCTTAGTGGCACGGTTCCTGCCTTGGCTCGTTCGATCGGTGGAGCGGTTGAAGCTCGGAAGGTCACCTCCTCGGACGAAACCGCCATCACGGGGACCGCCTCGACATCAGCGGCCAACGGTAGCTACTCGATCAAGGTCAACTCGCTGGCTCAGGCCCAACAGTTGGCTTCTAATACCTTCAGCACACCGACCACCGTTTTGAAGACCGGCACCGTTGATCTGAAAGTGGGAGCCGGTGCGACGACTACTATCACCATCAACTCATCGAACAATACTCTCCAAGGCTTGGCCCAAGCGATTAACGATGCCAACATCGAGGTGAAAGCCACCGTGGTAGGCGATGGGACCAATTACCGTCTTTTGCTTTCTTCGACCAAGACGGGCACTGCTAATACCATCTCGATCACGAATAATCTGACCAGTGGGTCCGGTGCCACAATCGATCTGACCAACCAAACCGTGCAGGCCGCTGCCGATGCCTCGATTACCATTGGTAGCGGTTCCGGCGCATTGACGATCACCAATTCGTCTAACCGAATTGATAATGTGATCACGGGCGTGACCCTGAACCTCAACAAAGCCGATAGTACCAAAACTATCAATCTGACTGTCGGGGCCGATACCACCACCGCGATCAATGCGGTACAAGATTTTGTCAATGCCTATAACGAGATGATGGATTACATCGATGCCCGCGATAATTTCGATCCCCAAACGCAAACGGCAGGCCCCCTTTTGGGGAATAAAGATGTCGCTGAACTGAAAACGGCCCTTTCGATGGCCTTGAGTTCGGCCGTAGCTGGTGTGAATGGCGGGATGAATCGTATTCAATCGGTGGGTTTATCCTTCGACGACAAGGGTAAGCTCGTGTTCGATTCCAGCAAGCTGAGCAAAGCCATCAATGGGGAAATTCCTGGAATCACTGCTACGGATGTGAGCCGACTCTTTGCTATGTCGGGTACCAGTAATACCAATGCAGTGAGCTTTATCGTCGGCGGCTCGAAAACCAAGCCCAGTCCCACAGGACAACCTTATGAGGTGAAAATCACTCAGGCTGCCACTCGGGCGAGCGTGGTTGGCGCCGCGACTTTAGGAGGTTCGATTGTCATCAATACCTCGAATAACACCTTCCGAATTCGTCTGAACGGGATTAGCGAAGCTGTGATTGTCATTGATCCAGGTACCTATACCCCTGCCAGCTTGGTCGCAGCCATCCAAACACAGATCATTGGTCGCTTCGGCACGAACGGAGCGACGGTCGATCTGGAGGCGGGCAAACTCCGCTTCACCTCAGCCCAGTTCGGTTCTTCTGCCAAGGTCGAAACCGTAGACGGAAATGCCCTCGCTACACTCGGTTTCTCCCCAGGAACAACGGGGGTTGGGGTTAACGTGGCGGGTCAATTTATCGTCAATGGCAACGTCGAAACGGCCAGCGGTTCGGGACAATTCCTGACCGGCTCCGCAGGGAATGCCAATACCTCGGGGATGCAGGTTCGGGCGACTTACACTCCGGATCAAGTCCCCCCTGGTGGAGTTACCTCGAATATGACCGTCACCGAAGGAACCTTCGCCCGAGTCAGTCGTGTGTTAGATCGTTATTTGGATCCAATTAACGGTCGAATGAAAGTGATCGATGAAGGCTTCCGAAAAGGAATCGAGCAGTTGGAAAAAACCGTTAGCAAAGAAACGGCCTCTTTGGAATTGAAGAAGAACAATCTGTTGACCCAATTCGCAGGGCTGGAAAGTTCCGTTCAACGGCTGCGATCTTTGGGAAATCAAATTGCTTCCGCCTTTGGCATCGCTAAATACTAACGTAACGTATCAAACTTGCCTTATATTTAACAATAATTAGGAACCTCTATGAATCCTTACCGCCCGAAGTCTCCCGCTCCTATTGCGATTGGGATGACTCGGATTGATACTCTCCTCGCGCTTTATGATGGTGCCATTGAACGGCTTCGCAAGGCGATTCTCTTCCTTCAGGTCGGGAATCAGCCGCAGGCCATGCCCTTGATTGCGAAGGTCCAACTCATCATCTCCGAATTAGCCGCGGGGGTTCGTTTGGATGTCGATGAAACGCTGGGGACCAATTATCTTCGTTTGTACGAATTTTTTGTCTACAAACTCTCGAAAGTCACCATCCCCGACTTACAGGAAGTACTCAAATTGATGGGTATTCTCCGCGAGGGCTTCTTGTCGATTCGAGAAGAAGCCCTCGCTATGGAACGTCGCGGGGAATTGGCTCCTGCAGATTCTTTGCAGTTGCTTTGCGAAACAGCCTGATTTGATTCGACGATACTTTTTCAGACCACGAACTCGGTTGAAAACTCAATCGATTCGTGGAACTCCGGTATCTATCAATGTCGATGAAAACTTCATCGATTCGAGCAAGCCGAGAACCGCAGAAGGAGCCTTAGGGCTTCCACTCGACGATAAAAATCTGGTTATGGCATCCTGCCTGATCCTCAACGGGTTGAACATAAGCGATGTATCTCCCGTTGGGAGAAAACACACAGGCTTCGGGTCGTGGGGAAATGCTCGATTTTTCGGTGAGCCGTTGCGTCACTCCCGTGCCGATTTGTGTGACGCATACCGAACCATCCATGATGTAGGCAACGTGTTGGCCGTAACAATGCCATGAAAAGGCCGAGGCCACATCGCTTGGGTGAAAGGTGCGTTGCACAGGTTCACCTCCGTTGGGGCTAATCGTGAACAGTTGCACAACCCCGTTCTCATCCTTCCTTAGAAAGGCAATATGCCGACCATCTGGCGAACTTTTGAGCCAATGGCGAGGCCCCTGAATTCCGGGATATTTTTCGTTGTCGGTAAAGGTGAGCCGCCTTGTTATAACTCCCAAGGGAGGTTGAGGTAATTGCCCACTATCCCCGCAAAGAGGACCACTCGGCCCCCGTTGTTTGAGATTCTCGGGAAGATCGACAACAAAAACTTCAGCATGTGTTTGGTTCGATTTCGAGAGCACCGTTCCTTGAAAAGCCAAAGCATATTTCTGTCGAGTCCCATCGGGTTTTAGGTAGCCCCCTTCTCCGATCCAGCTCTCCTCACAGGCCCGAGAAATTTCGTCCGAGCCTGGTTTTGGATGCGCTACCGTTTGGGTGACCAATACGGAAAAAGCCGTACCATCCTGATTGCGGGAATGTTTTTTGGGAACGGTCACCGCATGGCCGAGAATACTCACCCCGACATTTCGAGGATGCGGCGAAATACGCTCGGCTTGAGGCATAACCGAAGGGTGATCTTCATATGTAAAAGCAATCAGTGCCCCGTCTCCGCTGTAGGTGTGCAAATGGGTTCCTCCGCGCAGGGCCCCCTCGGTAAAGGGAGCAACGAGATTTCGGGCATCGAGGTTGATTTTCTGATGCGGCTGATTCGGATCGACCAACACCCCCTGACGACAATAAGGCGCATAGTACCAATCGTCATCAGGGTCTTCCGGCCCATGAATAAAGACGATTTGATCCTTTCGCGGATGGCTCGTCACCACACCGCAACAGGCCCCGCGACTTGATTCGTACACCACTTGAATTTCTCCCGTCGCCACATGAACCCGTTCGATGCGCTGACCATCGAAAACCGAGCCGGCAGGATCACTGCGCACATCATAATAAATCCACTGCGAGTCGGGCGACCAAACTCCCGAGTTGGTGAGAATGTGCCCATGTGGAGCGAACGTGAGTTGTTGAACCATAGGTTTTCTCATGGAGCTAGTACACAGAGTACTCGCAGACGGTGGCGAACAATCAAACCAATAAGTCGATGTGAGACCGATTCCAAAGAGGAGAGAAACTACGAATGGCGTAACCATTGCCTTCATGTCAGCACCCAGAGAGAGAGGAGTCGGGGATGACAAAACTGGTTTTATTCTATCAGGAATCCAGAATCAAGCGCGTCACAGGAACCGAGACCTTTCAGGAACCCAGAGTAATGCACCCGCGCAGATGCCCCCCTTGGGTGGCAATTAAATCTCGGGTCGAATCAATCGCTGGTGAATCCCATTGCTTTTCGGTCAACAATAAAAAGATCGAGTGGCTAGGTTTCACCCAAGGAAGAAACGTACCATCGGTGGCAGAAGGCCCTTCGACTAGAATCCAATCGAACCGCGTGCGGAGTTGATCCAACAAATGAGGGAGGCGTTGCCACGCATCGGCGTCGAGTTCCATCATCCCTGCAGGAAGGATATACAGCGAATCGATGGCGGATCGATGCAAGGCCATCCCCAAAGGAACCGATTTCGCCAACAATTCTCGCAAGCCCGGAACACGGGGAATGCCCAATAATTCCCCTGAGGAATGGTTTCGCCGATTGGTTTCAACCACCAGAACCCGCCCTTGATTTTCTCGCGTGCGCGTGACCGCTAAATTCAAAATTAACTCGGCAGACTTTTCCTCGGGCATCAGAGGCAAAAACAACAACACAGATGGTTGTTGCGAGGTCAATTGTTGGGCAATCCCTTTTTGAAGCTCTTGATATTGCTTGGTCAAAGGGTGCTTGGGCTGGTGATGCGTCACGAGAAATTCCGGTAAACTCGGGATTTTGTTGGGGGACGTTTCCGGTTCCGGCAGCAAGGCAAAACGTAGGGAACTGCCAACGTGGGGTTGAACCACGGCAGGAGATGGCATCGGCACGAGTTTTGGCCCATGAAGAGGAGCCGGCGCAGGGCGTTTTTCACCCACTTCACAATAAGGAACGTTCGGATTATCTCCCGGAATGTCATCCTCTGAGATAGGCACCAACGGGATCGAACTCGGCGGGGTGAGTTCGATCACGGGCGGGAGATTCGGAAACGGGATCGCAACTGGGGGCGGCTCGGCCGGTTCTTCGCTCGGGGCACGTCGTAGAGTCCGTCTTTGTGATAGGGCTTCAAACGTCAGACTCATCCTAATTCCTCAAGGTCAAGCTCAAACATATAGCAGAATGAGAAAATCCGCATCGTGGGTTGGCGTATCCCGATGGTCAAGTATGCGGTATAGAATCGAAATTCTCGGGGGGGAAACTTCACAAAAGTGTGTGCAATTCTGGATGAAACCAACGAGTTCGATCGAAAAAGACCCTTACAAAAATGCTTAACCCACGCGATCGGTGGGACTTTGCCAAGTCCGATGCGGTCCAATCTGTTCGGGGCTATTGCTGACATCATCCCCGTAGACAAAGGTTTGCGGACCCTCTTCAACGATCGAAACCGACGGAACACTAAAGGGAATCGTTTTCGGGGGCAGCGGCAGCGTTTTCTTCTCGGCAACAGGCCCAAACTGAGAATCAGCCGACTCGATTTCTTCCTCTTCTTCGGAAAGCTGAGTCTCTCGCTCTATGGCTGTGGGAACCCGAGGGATAATGAGGTTATCCTGATCGGTATGCGGATCGAGTCCCAATTGAGTCACCGCCTCGATGGCGGCTTCGGCATCGATAAAGTCCGAGCCATTTTCGTCACTGAGATTCAACGCCAACGAGCTGACTTGGTTCAAAACTCGCGGGTTGCCGTTACCGGCAGAACTCAGAATATCGAGAACATCTTCCCCGAAAAACTGATCCGGATTGCCGCCCGCACACCGGACCAAGTGAGCCAAATAGTCAGCCGATTCTTCCAAACTCATCGGTTCCAATGAAACTTGCACTGCCAGACGTTGCCGAAAGGCCACCAATTTGGGAGATTTCAAAGTCTCATGGAATTCCGGTAGAGCGAACAGAATCACTTGGACGGCCTTGCCGTCTCGGCCTTCTAAGTTACCCAGCAAGCGAAGTTCTTCCAAAAGATCGGGATTGAGATTCTGGGCTTCATCCACAACAATCAGAGTTTTGCCCCCTTCCCGAAAGGCATTCAGGCAATTTTCGGTGACGGCTAGCCGAGCATCTTGCTCAGGTTTGCCTTCGTAGGGAAGCCCCAGATCGAAAAGAATCGCTTTGAGCAAGGCCGCCCGATTCTCAAAATGGCTATTGGTCAGGAGAACGGGGCGAATGTTTTCTTCGAGGTTTTCCAAAAGCCGTCGGGAAAGGATCGATTTCCCAATGCCGGGAGGCCCCAGAACCACCCCAATGCCGCCCTCTTGTTGGATGAGCTGTTCCAGTCGGCTCAGGGCATGTTCATGCGACGATGCCGGATAGTAAGCATCCGTATCGGGCGTGTGACGAAAGGGCCAGCGGTGCAAGCCGAAGCGTGCATAATTCATGGCGCAACCCGATGGGGGGCGAGTAAATACCCCCTTAATATCGACGGGAAAGTTTCCGGAACTTGAACGATGTTTCTTTTTTCAGGAAACTCAACGAAGTAGGATCAACCAGAATTATCAATTCTTCTCTTCTAAACGTATTTTCCCCCTAGATATATATGCGAAAGAAAGCCTTGTTCACTCGAACTGGCAAGGGGCTTTGTTCACTCGAACTGGCAAGGGGCTTTGTTCACTCGAAAAGGGCAATGCTGGCAGTGAAGCCATGGATAAAGTTCCGTCCCCCAATCGGGCCAAGTTCCCCCGCTGCAAAAAAGCCCGCCAACGGCAGAACCCCTGTTTGCTTTTGAATGATTTCGACATCATGATTCGGGGTGATAAACATACGGGTTCCGCGACCGTTGCAGCTAAACAGAAGGGTCGCTTTCGGAAGAGGATTCTTGGCTAAATCTTGTCGGAGTAATTGTTGTAAATCTTCTGTGGCAGCGTTGGCATCTCGAAGTTGAAATTGAACGGTCTGCCCCACACGAACTCGATCGGTGACGGCAATCGCCCCTGATTTGGGATCGATTCCCATTAAATTACGGATGACGAAATCCCCCCGCTCAAAAGTTTCTCGGTACTCACTGACGGCCACCCCTAATAACAGCCCCCCTTGGGCGAGACGTCGATCGGGTTCCGATAGATCATTCAAAAGGGATTGCAAATAAAGCAAAGGAGGTTCACCCCCTAATTCCAGAATCACATTTTCACGGCATTTTGTCACAATCAGGGGGCGTCCAACCGGACGGCATCCTTGAGAAACAACGGTGCGAGCTTTGATTTCTCCTGTGAGTAAGACACCGACGGCACCTGTATCGCAAAGCTCCCCGTTCTTAAACAGGGTCGAAGGTCCCGCTCGTCCTGGTAACGAAGACATACCACCAATCACCCTTAAACCGGCGTAATCTTCGTTCAGCGTGGGGAGAAATAATTCCGAAACGGGGAACGTGTACGGGTCTCCAAATGCCAGCATCAGGGCATTATTCAGGTCATTTTCAAAAAGAGCATCGGGCCAGCCAAATAAGCTGGGGCCATCGGGAGTTTCCCCAAGGGTCAAATGAAAAGGATGCACGCCCACGCGGCTGCCCCATGAGGCGCACCACAAGGAGATCGCAGGTTTATCCTCGACCTCTCGCGAGGTCCCAATGATCGACTCGCCAAGTACGCCTAAAACGGGGCACCCCCCTAATCGATTATAAACCGTTCGAGCAAGCGAAGCCCCATCATCCACATGATGAGGTGAGTAAAAGACCAATGCCAAATCGGGGATTTCATTTTGTAATTGGCCTAAAGCCTCGCGACAGATTTGCTCTGCGGCCTGAGTGGCATCAGGAATGGTAGATAGGGAGGCTGCATAAGGCATGAAACTCTCTCTCCGAGGGGTTGATTGCTGATGTCAGTAGGGGAATTGGTATCATTTCCGGAATGAGCGTCCAAGTCTGAACCACGATAAAAAAAGGATGCCCCCAATCTGTGGGACATCCTTTTCGCTTTTCCGTTAAGAAATTCAAGGTTAGTCTTGGCTCCGGAGTTGCATAAGCAAGCGGAGAACATAGTAGAACAGCAAGACCACATCGGCAAGCAGTTCAATCGCGGCTCCCACATGCTCATCGGTGCTGTAGTAATGTAGGATATTCGAGGTATCGTACAAAATATAGCCGGCTGCCAGTGCGATCATTGCAGCACTAAACCAAATCCCCAAACCGAGATGGAACCATCCGGTCAGGGCACCGACAACCGCTACCAACACAATCCCGAACGCTAACCAACTGAGAACCATTAGGCCAAAACCAAGGAAAGAAAAGTCTTTCTTGGTGATCAGCACCACGGCCGAAAGTCCCCCAAAGGTGACGAGGGTAATCGCAGCCGCTTCATTGATGATGCTCAGGCCAAAGCGAATTTCGGCATAAGTCACCAACGGGAGCAGGAACAAGGCTTGAATGGCCGTGTAAAGTGCCAAGCCGGCGTACTTCACAGCAGGAGGGGCCTCCGCACGAGCCATCCACCGAGCAAGGAACCCCCCACCAATGAACAGGGCAATGAGACCCAGCATCATGAACGGGGTCCGGAAAAGAAATACCACGATCTCTCGACCAAGACCGAGATACGATAAGGCTGCTAATGTCCCAACTAAGGCAAAAACGGAAACTGAAAGGGTCAGATACGTTTTGCGGATAAAGGCAACTCGTTCGCTGACAGGGGCATTGGCAGCCACATCACCGTAGTGATAGCCGTCTTGAAGATATTGTGACATGTGGGTTACTCCTTTTTCTGGTTATAACATTATACTAAAATTGGATTCCTGTAAACAAGAATCTCGTAGATCACTCTTTAGTATTATTCGTTTCCTCATCCATTCCTTTCGACTTTTTTCATTTTTTCGACTAACAATAGGGTCACACATAGGAGTTAGATGATGTTGCACAGACTCACGATTCTCGTTTTGGGACTGAGTATGTCCCTTTTAGTGGCCGCCGAGGAATGGCCCCAATGGCGTGGCCCCAACCGCGATGGAATTTCGCCCGGCGAGGCTTGGCCCGACAATTTTGATAACCTCAAGGAAGTTTATCGAATCAAGGACCTTGGCCCTAGTTACTCGACCCCGATTGTGACCGAGAATTGGGTCTTCACGACCGAAACCGTTGATAAGAAGAAAGAAGTCGTCCGGTGCTTGGATCGCAAAACCGGAAAAGAAATTTGGCAGAAAGAATGGCTTGGCTCGTTGACGGTTCCTTTCTTTGCTGCCCGAAATGGCTCGTGGATTCGCGCTACCCCCGCATGGGATGGCCAAGCCCTTTATGTTGCGGGGATTTGTGACGTTTTGGTTTGTTTAGAAGGGAAAGACGGCAAAGAACGCTGGCGTGTGGATATTGCCAAAGAATTAGGTACGGGGCTACCCACCTTTGGATTCGTCTCTTCCCCTTTGGTCGATGAGACGGGAGTTTATGTTCAAGCAGGCCTTTCGGTCGTCAAACTCGACAAAACCACCGGAAAAATCTTGTGGAAAAACCTCAAGGAATCCAATCAAATGATGGGAAGCGCCTTTGCTTCCCCTGTTTTTGGACGTGTTGCCGGACAGGATCAACTCCTTGTCCAGACCCGTTCTCGTCTGGCGGGATTGGATCGGAAAGAAGGTACCGTCTTGTGGGAAAAGCCGATTGTGGCCGATAAAGGCATGAACATCCTCACCCCCGTGCAACATGGGGATGGCATCTTCACTAGCTCGTATGGTGGCAAAACTCAAATGATTAGCCTGAGTTTGGCTGATGGGAAACCCACTCCCTCGGAATCTTGGAGTTTCAAGTACGAAGGCTACATGACCACCCCCGTTGTGGTCGATGGGCATGCTTATTTCTTCGGGAAAGATCGACGTTTCATCTGCGTGAATCTCAAAGATGGTAAAGAAACGTGGCGCAGTGATAAACGATTCGGTGAGTACTGGAGTTTGGTCGCTCGCAAAGATAAAATTCTCGCCTTGGATGCGAATGGGACCCTGTACCTCATCAAAGCCAACCCCAAAGAGTTCGAGATTCTCGCGGAGAAAAAGATTTCCAAAGCCGAAACGTGGGCCCATATTGTTGCGGTTGGGAACGAAATTTACATCCGAGATTTAGAGGGCTTGACAAGGTTCGATTGGACTAAGTAAAACACTAACAGTGTTTGGATACTCCCTTTTTCTTCAGGATGTAGCTCCCATGCGAGTCTTCGACTATTTCGACCGTGTCTACATTATCAACTTGGCCGAACGGACCGATCGAAGGTCAGAAATGCTCGAAGAACTCGCCCAAGCAAAAATCGAACTGAAACAAGGGCATGTGGAATTTTTCCCCGCCATTCGAGCCAAAGAAAAGGGGGAATTCCCGACCTTGGGAGCACGCGGGTGTTTTCATTCCCATTTGGAATGCTGGAAAAAGGCCAAAGCCGAGGGTGCCAAAACCGTCTTGGTGATCGAGGATGATCTCCAAATTGCGCCCCGATTTGTGGTGGATGAACATCGTTTGGTGGAACAACTGCAATCCCAACCTTGGGATATTGTCTATTTTGGCCATGCTCTCGATACCCCTAGCGATCAGCCTTCGGAATTGGTCCCTTTCGATGGGGGCATCATTTTGGCTCATTTTTACGGCTTGAACGAGACCTACCGAGATCAGCTCATCGAATTTTTTGAACAGGCAGCGGTTCGTCCTGGCGGACATCCTGACGGGGGACCGATGTATCCCGATGCGGGCATCAATTTTTATCGGGCGAAAAATCCCGGCTCGCGGACTCTCGTGGCCCGACCTAATCTGGGTACCCAACGCAGTAGCCGTTCGGATGTCACCCCGAAATGGCATGATCGGGTTCCTGGTCTAAAATCCCTTGTGGGGATTGCCCGTCGTGTCAAACGGAAGTTAGTTACCCGTTGAGTTGAATCGAGTCGCTCTTTCAAAATGTAAACACAGCCAACTCGAACGAACCTCACCCGCCTGAGTTTCTCAACCGGTAACGGGTTTTTCGCCAGAAGTAGGGGTTGCGGCGGAAGTGGGAGCGGGAACTGGTTTGGTCGAGGCCGGTTCGATTGGAGTGGGTTGGGTTGCAGCAGGCTGGGTTGAAGCCGGTTCCGTGCTTGCGGGGACCGCGTTAGGAGCCATCTCCGTTGCAGGAACCTCAGCTGCAGGCGGGGAAGGAGGTGGGGTTTCCGCTGCGATCTGTTTTTTCGTGGCAGCAATCAACTCGGCGAAATACCCCATCCGATCTTTATCGTTTGCTTTCTTTGCAATCGCTTCACCATTTTCAGCGTACTTTAAGGCCAATTGAGCTTGTTTGGCTCCCAGTAATGTTTCTGCTGCCATGCCGTAAAGGTTCAAATTACCCGTTTCGGTGGCAAGCAACGAATCGAGTAAATGAAGGCCTTCTTCCACTTGGTTATTCTTAATGAGCAGCCGTGCCTTTCGCGAGGCGAGGTCCTTGGCACGGCTTCCATTGTTTGTTGCGGCGTCGCAGGCGATTGCTTCATCGAGCAATTTGAGAACGTCTTCCCCTGTGGCTTGACCGATCAGATGGTTGAAAAAAACAAAGCGATCGGCAATGGTCGAGCGGGTGATCGCCGTTTTGGCAAACCGACTGGCGGCTTCGTCGGCGTTCAAACGGATTGCAGCTTGGAAACCTTTGAGAAGTTGCTCGTCAGTAAGTTTTTCGGTTTGGACGCCTGCCAAATCCTCGGCCCGCATCACGTCGAAATCAACGGAATCGGAACCGCTGAGCAAGCCTAATTTCCGAAGCAATCGGTTAGGATCATAGCCTCCCTGCTTATCATCCGTAACGGTCAGTAATTTGACCGACTCTCCATAGTGGCGAATGATCCCGCGAAGCAATTTCTGATACTTCGGGTCTGTGCTTGCCTGCAACGGGGTCAGGCCATTCAGAGATTTCAAAGGCATATTCAACCAACGTTCCTCGAAGAAACGAGTCAAGTCTTGAGTGGTTTGCTGAAGGAGATTATCAAAATCCTGCTCGGTCGGTTGAATATAGCGGTGAATGGTGGGAACAATAAATGGGATACATTGGGCAATGCCCGCATTCAAATTAGAGGTTACTGGCGGAGTAATACAATCGGCATCGACCTGATGGATTTCGTTGAACAGGGCCGCGATTTTTTCTGGGTCCAAGGAGAACATTTGAATGTTCGAGCCGCTGAAACGGGCATGGGCCTGATTGTAAAGATTGTATTTTCCGTCGGTCAGACGAGGTTCTTTATAAGTGAACATCCCAAAGGCTTCGGTGCCTTCCTCGTTGATATTGGTGAACTGAAAGTCGAGGTCTCTCTGTTTTTTATCCAACCAGTCTTTGAAAGTTTTCGTGTTCTTAACGTTAAAGCTCGCTAGGTGTAAAGTAAAATCCGCCTCGTTGGCGAAATCGCGTGAGGAACGAAGTACCATTATCAGGGCACCCGTTTCCGCTTGGGTTTCGGGGTTGTTGTCCAGCTCAAGGGATTTCCACAGGTCTTGAAGGGCCGCCTGATTATTCCCAATCAGGGCTTTGGCAAAACCAGCATTGAACCAAGCGGCGGGGTTATCGGGAAAACGTTCGGCCAGTTCGGCTGTCCCCTTTACCAAATCCGAAAGTTTCGTATCGATTCCGTTGCCAACAACCGCTTGCCATTCTTTTGTAGAAGGAGCGTTGGTGAATTGGGGACGGAAGCGATCAGCGCGACGAGCACTCAGCGGGAGGTTAGAAGATTCCCCATAGATCGCCTCGTAACTTTCGGTAAGTTGTTGATCGTTCGGGCTGGCTTTGCGAACGAATTCGATCAAAGGCAGAGCCGCCAAGTGATTATTCCGCCCCAGTTCTAGGTTGGCCAGCACAAAGCCAATCCGAGAGAGCAGGGTCAAATTATTGGGGTAAGGAAGCAGCTCAAGGGCCTTGCGGTACAGGATCATGGCCCCCTGTTCTTCCCCCTCCTTCCGGCGGAGTTCCCCTTTCAGGAAGTAGGCGTAGCCTGAATTCGGGTTCAGTTCGAGGGCTTTCTCGATACATTTTTCGACCTCAGGGGTATCGTCCATTCCGAAAAAATAATCGGCACGGTATAGCCAAATGGGGAAATTTGTGCCATATTTAACGATTAATTGGTCTAAAATTTGTTTCCCCGCGGCCTTTTGCCCTTTAGAAAAGAGGGTAATCGCCTTTTCCACTTGGGGATAATACGGTTGGCAACAGTCCTTATGGAACTTTCCAGAACCACAGGGGCATTTGTCTGATGAACGAACTGGCATAATTTCTCGCTTAGAGTTTTGAACCTAATGTTGAATTTCTTTTTGATACGAAATAGACAAAGAATCGAAAATCTGCCTGATGTTCGTTGACCAAGAAGAAATTACAAATTAGGCTTAAAGCAACTAGAACTCCCTCTATCCTACCAAGTTGGCAGCGTGCTGGCATTGGGTGGGAACAGCGGTTGGATTTGTTTGTAAGGAACACCCTCATGGTCAGTAACGAACTGGGCGCTTGTGAATGGTTTGTTTGGGATCTCCGTCGGAGCGGTCTGATCGACCGAGGCCAACTCGACCAAATTGTAGGAGAGTTCCTGAAAAGAAACCCCCGAGCGGAACCCCCTGCTTTGGCAGAATACTTAATTTCGCAGGGGATTCTCAGCCCCTTCCAAGCGGAGCGTATCCTTTCGGGGAAAACCCAAGGGCTTTTACTAGGCCCCTATGTGCTGATCGATACGATCGGCCAAGGGAGCATGGGGCAAGTTTACAAGGCCTCGTCCAAAACCGACTCGAACTGGTATGCCGTGAAGGTCTTACCTCGACGAAGTATGTGGAACGTGCGCTTGGCTCGGCGTCAGGTTCGGGCCTTCAGCCAGTTCAGTCATCCCAGTGTGGTTCCTTTCATCGATGTCGGTACCGCCGGTGGGCAACATTATCTGGTTTGGCCTTTAGTCGATGGCGAAACGCTTGAAAACCGGATTCTTCGGGAAGGACGCCTCACCCCCGAAACTACGGCCCAGATCATTAGCCAAGTAGCCCAAGGGTTGGCCGTTGCCCATCAGAATGGCGTTTTTCATGGCTTGATTAAACCTTCTAATATCCTTTTGGGGAATGATGGCCAAGCCCGCATTCTCGATTTTGGCATCGGTTCTCTGTTAGCCGAGAACGAAGGCGAATCGCTTGTCGATACGATGTCCACCGCCAACACCTTGACCAGCGGTTTGGATTGTGCCAGCCCCGAAAGTATCATGGAACCCACCAATCGCACCACGGCAGGGGACCAGTATAGCTTGGGTTGCGTGATGTACTACTGCTTGGCAGGGCGATACCCCTTCCCCGATGGAACGGCTGTGGAAAAGATGATGGCCCACCAATTCAAACAACCCGTCTCGTTACGAGAAGTGGCCCCGCATGTTCCCGAGGGAATGGTGGAAATTGTCGAACGACTGATGCAAAAATCACCCGATGGACGATACGCCTCGGCAGAAGAAATCGTCGAAGCGCTGCAACCATTCGTTGCCGAACGTCGATCCAGTTCGATGGCTCGGCCCCAATTGGGGAATAAATCATCGTTCGTTGCTCCTCCCATGCAACTCCCACCCCCGCCGGCGGCTCGTCCTTCAGCTGCGGGTACGGCTCCCTTACCGAAACCGCCTGCAGCACAACTGCCACCAGCTCCCGTGTTACCCGCTCCAGCAGCACCGGCTCCGGCGCGACCTTCTTCCGTGCCGGTTCCTCGGACTGCGATGCCAGCCCCCTCACCAATTCCACCAACTCCGATTGCGGGGGGGTATGCCGTTCCTGCGGGCGTTCCCTCAGTCGCTCCGGCAGCACCAGCAGTTCCTGCAGTCGCTCCCACAGGAGTAGCTCCCACAGCAGTTCCCCCCACACGAACCCGCGTCGATCGAACCAGTTTCAACCCGCCGTCCCAATTGCCTCCGCCCCCTGCGGCCTATCGGGTGGCTACGGCAGACCCCATGACGGCGACACCGCCACCAACCGCTTCCGGTACCACACCCCCGCAAGGGATTGTCTCCTCCACCCAACCGGGGCAAGCGACTTTCGACGATCCTCCAAGAACGAGCCTGACCGTGCCGATTCTGATTTTCTTGGCGGCCACGGGGGTTACATTACTGGTCTATTTCCTTGGTAAAAATTTCCTCTTCCCCGCCCCGTGACCCGAGCCGAGGTGGTATCGCCCCCTTATTGCTCCCGAGTGAGAGTCTGATACCGCTGGCATAAGAACGATGGTCTGGAGGCGATAGTCTGGGAGTGATGGTCTACGAGCGATAGTCTTACACCTTTCACGGACACACTGCTGATTCAAACCGAGATGAACCCCTTATGAATGGATTGAATAGCCGAATTCTCAGTGGTGGGGACCTTGCTCAAGCTCTTCCACGCCTGACCGAGTGGAGCGAGCAATTGGGCCGAGGGCATCCCGCACATCACCCCTTATGGTTGTATGTGCTTCGGGAGGGGATGGGGCACACTCCATTGGTCTTAGAGAGCTATCGCAATCAGGAAACAACGGGGATTCTTCCTCTCGCGTTGGTCAAATCTTCGTTGTTCGGACGATTCTTGGTGAGCTTACCCTATTTGAATGTGGGAGGGGTCCTCTCTAACGATCCGGAATCGCGTGCCATCCTTGTGCAGGAAGGGGTCAAACTTTCCCACTCACTAAATAGCCGACATTTGGAGCTTCGCCACGAAACCCCTGTGCTTCACGAAAGTTTGAACGGCACCCGATCCAACAAGGTTCATATGCGGCTTTCTCTTCCGGACTTTCCGGGGCCTTTGTGGGAAGAACTTTCGCCCAAGGTCCGCAATCAAGTTCGCAAGGGGGAACGCAGCGGATTGACCTGTCATTGGGGTACCACCGAGCTTCTCGATGAGTTTTATTTTGTCTTTGCTCGGAATATGCGTGACCTTGGGACCCCCGTTTATTCCAAGCGGCTTTTTGCTGCGATTATCCATTACTTTCCAAGTGATGCCGAATTTTGTTTGGTTCGACATCAGGGGAAACCGGTGGGGGGGGCCTTGCTCGTTCATGGCTCGCAAGTCACGGAGGTTCCGAGTGCATCTTGTTTAAGGGAATATAATCCCCTCTCGCCGAATATGCTTCTCTATTGGAACTTGATCGATCGAGCGATTCAACGGGAACAACGGGTCTTTGATTTTGGTCGAGCGACGAAAGACGGTAACACCTACAAGTTCAAAAAACAATGGGGGGCCGAGGAATCCCCTGCGATTTGGCAATATCATTTGAAGGGAACTGCCGCCGATCTGCGGACCGACAATCCCAAATATGGAAGAATGATCCAGCTTTGGAAAAGGCTTCCCATGCCGATAGCAAATTTCTTGGGGCCGAAAATCGTTCGCGGCATTCCGTAAGTTCGCTCCCCAAAATCCTATCTTTTTTGATCGATTCACGCAAGCCTAGGACGACACCAAAGCCGAGGATGCTACCCTCTACGCCACCACCATAACCGCGAGAAGATTCATTCTCGGATCATTTCTAATAAATCGGTCAGGGGCCTGTTCTGACCAGTGCCCGAACCTCTTTCGCCAAACGGTCGAGATTCTCTTGAAAGCGAGGCATCATCTGTTGATCTTCGGGGGGTTTGCCATCGAAGTAACCTCGAATGTTCCCATTCTGATCGACCAAAACAAGCCGCGTGCTATGATCGAATTCCTTCCCCACTTCGGTAGCGGTCGGGTTGCGGTTTGCTTCGATCTTAAATCCTTCGTTCAATAAGGTGCGGACTTCCTTTTCGGGACCGGTGAGAAAAAGCCAACGGACCGGATCCGCCGAGAAATTCTTGGCATAGTTGGCAAGTTCTTGAGGATCATCCCGTTCGGGATCGACGGTAAAGGTGACCAAACGGAAATTCTCAACATCGGCGAGGCTTTTTTGCAATTTTGCCATCGTCCCCGTCACCGAAGGACAAGGCCCCGAGCAACGTGTGAAAACGAAACTGGCGACCCAGACCTTTCCTTTTAACGATTCGTTAGTGACGGTTTGGCCACTTCGTTCCGTCAGAGAAAAAGCTGGCACAGGATGAGCATGCCCCCCTTTCCCATTCGTTGCAGCGGGCGGATTCAACGAACAGCCTAGGGTAAGAATAAAGGTGAAAGGTAAATAACAAAGTTGTTTCATTTCGAGAAATTCTCCTTGGTCATTAACTTATTTTAGTGAACGGTGATAGTAAAAACGGGTTTGGGCTACAGCTACCGACGAACACAGATAAACCCAGCTCCAAGAGGTCCGTACTAGGGGTCGAAAACGGGCGCAAGGTCAACAAGAAATGTTTTGTATCACAGGTTTTGGTTGTGTTCGTTGGTGGCTGATCCATGTTAATCTGTGGCTCGTTAGTTGGCTTTATCTCTGGGGTTACTATTTGTCATCGATCCACTCGTCATCTAGTGTTGACCTGTGGCTCGTTAGTTGGCTTCATCTCTTCCGGAAGTCAACTCGTTAGTTGGTTTCTCCTCTTCCGGAACGAAAAACTTTTCCCGTCTTTCCTTTCTTGCTCTTCAAGTAATAAAAACCGAATTCTTGAGTGGGGATCAACTCACAAACCTTCGTGTTGGACCGTTGTTCCTATAAAATTCCTTCACATCCTCAGCAGACGAGTGATTCTATGTCGGTGATTGGGATCGATTTGGGAACGACCTACTCCGCAGTCGCGGCCCTTGATGATCGGGGGCGTCCGGTAACCTTACCGAATCGCGATGGGGAAATGCTTACCCCGTCGGCGGTCTTATTGCTCGATCCGGATATGGCGGTAGTTGGTCAGGCCGCTTTGGATGTGGCCCAAGAACATCCCGATCGGGTCGCGACCTTAATCAAACGACGTATGGGCTATTCCGATTATGGCCGTGCCGTGGCAGGGCGTTCGTTCCGACCCGAAACCTTGTCGGCAATCATTCTTCGACAACTGAGTTTGGATGCGGCAGCTCATGTGGGGCCGATCGATGGTGTCGTCATCACGGTGCCCGCTTATTTCGATGATACCCGCCGACGTGCCACACAAGATGCCGGCCGTATCGCCGGCCTGAACGTGATTGATATCCTCGATGAACCTAGTGCCGCAGCTTTGGCATACTCGTTCCGCCCCAACGAAACCCAGAAAAATCAAACCGTGTTGGTTTATGATCTGGGGGGGGGGACATTCGATGTGACCCTTGTGAAGCTCACTCCCAAACGATTCCAAGTTCTCGGAGTCGAAGGAGATGTCCGCCTCGGGGGACGCGATTGGGACG
>JAOAAA010000119.1 GCA_026419115.1 Gemmataceae bacterium | reverse complement strand
CGCTTGTGTTCTCACGCTCATCTTCGGGTTCATTTATTTGAGACAACGTAGACTCAAGGCCAAATCGACCTAGAAGAGAGCACAGATCAACTCTTGACCTTCCCCAATCAAAATACAAATGATCTCTCTGCTTCATTTCACATCATTTTCTTTTCACATCATTTCACTTTGTATCATGTAATGCGTATAGTTCTTGTCAACGATTGATTCAGTCGAGACCGAACACCAACAGGCATCAATCTCTTTTTCTTCAAGTCATGAAAATGGCTCAGAGATATTGCTAAACCCGATTGATGATTCCGAAAGGAGTTCAGCCAAAGGATACTCATCGATAAACGGGGCTAAAAGTGGTTTTTCGGCGATCTCAAATATATCATGAAAGTAAGGCTGATTCGCAATAGAGATGATTGATTATGCCACCACGACTTCGATTGCTCCCGTTTGAAAGTGACGATGCCCCCACGAATATGGCCAAGGATGAAGCCTTATTGAAATCGACGTTAGAAAAAGGGGTAGCCAGTTTACGTTTTTATACTTGGTTGAGACCGACCCTGAGTTTAGGTTATTTCCAACAGCATATGGATCGGATTGCCAATAAACTGGCAACAGTCGATTGGGTACGAAGACCGACTGGGGGAGCGGCCATTTTACATCATCATGAACTCACGTATTCCCTGTCGCTCCCCGCTGGCGAGCCATGGCATAATTCCGAAAATTGGCTCTGCCGATTTCACCATGTCATATCAAATGCACTCGCTCCCTTGGGGTTTGAAGCTCAGGCCGTGCAATGTGGCCAAGAAGAAAAATTTGGCCCTTTTCTGTGTTTCTTGCATCATACGCCAGCCGATTTACGAATTGGACAACATAAAGTGGTAGGCAGTGCACAACGACGTCCCCACGGGGCAACCCTGCAACATGGTTCCATTCTCTTACGACGATCCGAATATACCCCTCAGCTCCTTGGTCTAGTGGACTTGGCACAACGTCCTTTATCTATCACGCAAACCCGCGATGCTATTCTTGCCGAGTTAATTCGGGAAACACAATGGATGGTCGAGCCGTCCGATTGGACAACAGAAGAGCAGAGCGAAATTCAACGCCTGATTGAAACCAAATACGCGACCGTCGATTGGAACGAGAAACGATAAGGTTTGAACGATCCGCCAGTTGCCGAAACGATAACTTTTGAAAGGCTTACCCCTTCCTTCCCCTTCCGGATGTACCCGAAAAAGAGTTGGGGTTCTGAGGGCCAAGTCGTATACTCATGTACAGTAAGCCTCTTTTTGAGTATCCCTATGTCCTCATCCAAAAACAAACCCATAACCTTTCACGTCCCCTACCAAAAAGCCGTTTTGGCATAACAACTGTTTGATATTGTCCAGCGACTTGAAAAACTTCCCCAGCAAACTCGACCTGAAGAATTCATCGACACTTGCGAGCCAATCATTGTTGATGAAGGACGCGAGTTCATTCGCAAACTCTTTGAACGCTCAGAATGGCTTGGAGAAAGGGAAGTCGATCGGAATGGGAGTGATCGAACGGGAAATAAAAAGTTTAAATAGGAGGTTGAAAAATCGAGGTGGAAGAAAAGGAATGTGCAAGCGATGTCGGCATTGGTGTGCGTGAGCCAGAGCAGCCAAGGGGATTACTATTGGAACTCCAAAATCCCAATTGGAACCCCCAACTCATTTTCGGGTACACCCAAGCTCGATGGCAAACAAGGTTGGTACACTTTTTTCTCGGGAACGATTTCATACTTTACTAGAACACCCTACCTTGGAGTTCTTCCTATGCGTACCTTACTTATCTTGATTTGCCTACCTCTGGTAACATTCGCCCAAGGAAAATCGAAGGATAAAGCGCCTGCACCACCACCAACTGTGGTGATTGCCGAAGCCGAGAAATTTAAGATTTTGGATGACAAAGGTTGGAAAGTAACACACCAGAACGATTCCTATGCCTCCCATACCTATGGGGGAATGTGGGTCTCTCACGGGGGGGGGCTTGGTGCACCCGCTGCATCGGTTGGATCGGTTGCCAGCTACACTTGCAAAATTCCCGTTGCAGGTGAATATCGTATTTGGTCGAAGTATCAGGCCCCTGCATATTTCAATTATTTACACAAGATTGAAATCATCCAAGAGGGCAAAACTGTTTTCTCGCATGTGTACGGAAAAAAAGGTACTGATCGACTGTGGAGTTTTAGCGGAGAAAGCGATGAATTATGGTGGCCTTGGGGGATTGATCATGATTGTGCCGAAGCCCCGAAGACGATGGTCAAGCTCGCAGCAGGTCCCGCAGAGATTCGCCTTTCCACCGTTGAGAATGTGAAGCCTGCCGGCGATCGCTTTATTGATTTTGTCGTTCTCACAACGGAACCGAATGATACTTACACAGGATTCAAACCCTATCAAGTGGGTTCGCCTTTTTGTCTGGAAGCGATTGCTGCAAACGAATTATATATTCGCTTCAAAAATACCCACGATAAACCCGCTCAATTAACGGTAACCCGCTGGGGGCATTTCCAACCTCAGTATCAATCTGCCACGACAAAAATTCCCGAAAAACCCGTAGAAGCTGGGCAAATGTCGGGTTGGATCAATATCGGGCCATTTTGTCGCTTGGTGCACGATGAAGGACTCATGTTATCACTCGCACCGAACACGAAATTTGTGGTTCAATTTTCACTGGATGCCGAAGGAAAAAAAATCGTCGGTGAAGTTGAATTAGCCTCGGGTGAAACCGCGGTTGTTCCAATTGATATTTGTTGGAACCCGAAATCCAAAGTTCGAGCGTCAAAAGAATATGCCCAAGAATTGATTGCTGAATCAGCAAAATGGACCAAAGCGAACGGGGGCAAAAAGCCTGAAAAGACGTTGTTCTATGGGGCATTTAGTGGGACCGAAGATTGGGTCATGGAGTTAAAACATAGCCTTGGCTATAACACGTTGCTTCCCGATAAATATCCCCATGTGACCCGTGACGGGCTGTTTGCTCACGCGAGCGGTCCCGAAGCCATCAAAAATTTAGCCAAAAGTCTCAAAAATAAAGAGAATTTCCGTGTCCTCAGTTTTGGAGATGAAATCCCCCTCGGTCAAATCAATTTTAATGATGAAAAAAATAACGAAGGTTTCCGCAAATGGTTACAAGAAAAAAATGTTACTCGTGAAATGTTGGGACAAGAGATTAGCACTGCGAAACTCACTGCCAAAGGTGATAGCCGATTAGTTTGGTATTCCACACTTTATAATGAAGAACGTCGCTTTGCCGATTTTCGACAGTTAACAGAATTAGCTCGTGCTGAGATTAATAAAGATGTGTTAACAGGTGCGAATTATTCTCCACACCATTTAGCATTATATTATGGCCCCGTGGCTCAATGGGTGGATATTTTCAAACATAAAGGTATGAGTTTATTCTGGGCAGAGGATTATATTTTTTCTGTTCCTGAGGTCCCTCAAATTATTTCATTCCAATTTGCTCAAATTCGTTGTGCCGTGAAATATCATAATACCCCCATTCATTTTTACGTCATGCCACACTCTCCCGGTCAGCTTCCAGAATACTTCCGCAGAAACACTCTGTTAGCCTGTGGGAATGGTGCCAATCATATTGATAATTTTTGGGTAGCCCCCGCCGAGAGATTCACGGAAAACTATGTGGCTTGGGGATACAAAGATATGTTCAAAGCCATCCATGATTGTATTTTTGAAACAGCCGAGGCCGAGAAAATTCTCAGTGGTGGAAAAGTCCGCCCCGCGAAAGTGGCCCTTGTATTAAGCAAAGCAACCGATATTCACGAATCGAATAAAATGGTTGCCAAAAACCTCGATTATTTTGGGAAACAATGCAAAAATGCCCCTAAAGAATTAAACCAAATCGTCTGCCGTAAAGAGCAACAAATGCTCTACTTGGCTTTGAAAAATGCTCAATATGATGTGGACCTGATTACAGAAGATGATATTGTTGAATTGAATTCACTCAAAAATTACGAAGTAGTCTATTTTGCCGGCGAATGGATGGATAATCGTATTGTTCCCAAACTTGAAGAGTGGGTCAAAGCGGGTGGCATTTTCTATACCTGTGCTGGTTGCGGTCTGAAAAACCAATTCAATGAATATGATGCCAAAACCATCAGCTTTTTAGGATTAAATCCCAAAGGAAATAATCAAATGGATTTTCAAGTTGCGGTGGTACGAACTCTCCTTGAACTTCCGATGTTACCGGAATTTGGGAAATTCGATTTCAACGGCAAAGAATTACCTGCCTTTTTGCTCAGACAGAATTTAGATTTATTAGCAGGCACAGATACCGAAGTTTTGGCAAAATGGAAAAGCGATCCGAAGCAGGGGGGGGGGCAGTTACCCGTCGTAAATTGGGGCAAGGGCAAATCATCTGCGTAGGAACAACCCCAGGCAATAACTGGATGAAATCGGGCTTGCGGATTACCCCTTGGGCACGCGGGGGGCAAAAAATGGTTTACAATCCTACCGATTTCGATGCTACTGCTACGGAATTGGTCCTCTTGGGGGTGAATGCCAAGAAATTACCCAAAGCGGCTTCTTGTGGTGTGAATGGTGTCGAAAGCATTGTGATGGACAATACCAATGGCACTGTTCTGACCCTTGTGAATTGGACGAATCAACCCGTCGAAACCACCGTCACTTTGAACCTTGATTTTAACCCCAAAGAAATTCGATGTGTCTCCACTCAAAAAGCCATTCCCTTCAAACGAGAAGGAAATATCGTTACTTTCCCCATTCGTTTGAAAGATGCCGACTATTATACGATCCTGAAATAATTATCTAGGGGTTGAAATTTATCGATTATTTTACGATTCTGAAATAATCATCTTGGGTTGATTTTCGCTAACCTCCCTGAATTCACAAATTATCTAAATTTCTTCAAAGGATCGATCTTCTCAAATTGATTTCTGAAATCTTGAGACGTATTTCTTATGTGAAGAAATCTCTTTAAGGACTTTGCCGATTTTGTCGATGATTAGGATGATCTAGAGTTGCCCGAGATGTGTGAAATTTATGTCCATCCGACCTGTACTCGCTGTGATCGGCCTACTCCCTACGATCCTATCAGGTTGTAGCGTGACGGGTAATGTTCCTTTTTTCCCGACTCGTTATCCCTTAACCGATGCCTCGTTTGCTGCTTCGTTAGGTCCGCCTGTGGATGCTCCTCGTGAGTTTAACAAAACGACCACCGGCGATTATGTTGTCGAGCCAGGTGATTCGCTCATTATCACTCCGGTCGATTTAGATTCTCGCGTTCGCTTATCGACGGATCAACCCGTTCTTCCCGATGGCACCGTTGATCTTTCTAAATATGGTCGTTGGCGTGTTGCAGGGAAAACCCTTGATACAATTGAGAGTGAAATTACTAAGTTGATCACGGATCAGGAAATGGACGAATGGCAAAAGGAAATGAATGAAAAAGGCTTAACGAAGAAGGAGATTCCCCCACCGAAAATTGGTGCTATCGATGTTCGTTTAGGGAATCGTCAATCGAAGGCGTACTATGTGTTGGGTGAAGTCACCACTCCAGGGCGATTCACCCTAGCAGGCTACGAAACCGTTTTGGATGCCATTATTGCAGCCGGTGGGTTGACCGATCGTTCTTCGTTTCGGGAAATTGTTCTCGTTCGTCCCAAAGGGGATGGCCCCGGAGAAGTGTTGCGGGTCGATTATTTGGGAATTACCCAACTTGGCTTGCTCAATACGAATTATCAAATCAAACCAGGGGATCGGGTCATTGTGCCGACGAGAAACTTTTGGGATGGGATTTTTGGATTTGACCGAATTGGCCGATAACCTTTTTCCGAGTTTATAATAAGATAGTGTTTCCAATCTCAATTAGAACAAAGAACCTTGGAATACAATTTAATTCGAGTTTTTACCTTTTATCTTATGATTCAATTCATCGCAAGTACTCTGCGAAGATTGAGTCAGTACCATGATATTGGCCGATTGGTGGCGAGTGCCCCAGGTCGTTGGCCGCGTGTTCTCAAGCAAATTAAATCGCACGGCATTATGTTTTGTACTTGGGCGACGCTAAGGCCTGCGTTGATTGCTTTAATGATGTTATTGATTCAAGCGATCTGTTCCCGAGTGATTTGGCCACAAGCCCATCTTACGATGCGGCAATTGATCGAAGAATGGTGGATGTGGCCCCTAGTGGCCGTTTCGATTTTGGCAATGCTTTCGGTCGATCTCTATTTTCTGATTCGGATTGGAATTTTCGATCGCTACGAAACGGAAAAATATCTCGACGAGGCAGAGCATTGGCTGACCTCATGGAAAACGCCACTCATTCGATTGGCCACGTTTGGGTATCTCGACCCGAGAAAAATTGTGGATACGGAAGTGAAAAAGGCACTCGAACAAGGACGTGGGATGCTCCATTCTACATTATGGTGGGTCAGCATACAGGCTTCTTGTCGCTTGTTGTGTGGCTTATCGTTATGGCTCTCGTGGGCCGTGCTCCCCCCGAGAATCAGTCAAATACAATAAGATCGTTGTTCTCCCCCATCGAAAAAAATTCACCAAATCTGTTTTTATAATCCTTCTACCAAATCAGGTTCGTTCAAGAATTATCAGGTTTACCTAACGAAATCCGAGCGTATTTGTTATGATAATAATATCCTGTTTCAAGGAGAGATCATGTCACAAGCGATTGTCGATCCAGCGGAACTCCGACGCTTTTCCCAAGCCTTGAAGGTTTTTTGTGCAGACCTTCGTTCTGATCTGGCTTCGTTAAATACCCAATTGATGAATCTTGGCGAAACTTGGCGGGACCAAGAACATGAACGCTTCACTGCGGAATTTTTGCAAACTATGACCGCGTTAGAAAAATTCCTCGAAACCGCTGAGGAATATGCCCCGTTCCTGTCTCGTAAAGCCGAACGAATTGAAGAATACCTTTCACAGCGTTAAGTTTTCGGTCCAAATAATCAAGGGGCTGATTCTTATCAAAAAGCCGCGATCACTTGAACAAAAAGAAGATGAATCGAACAGTGAGATGCTCCTTATTTGGTCCCTGTGAAAAGGCCCCTATCGTTTGAAAAACTATCAGGGTAGGGGAATAGAATGATCTTGAAATTTTATTCAAAGAACCCTATACAAAATCACACCTTGCTTGGCGAGAATTAATTTAGATATTTATTTAATTCAATACATGATCGATCGCAGGTTCTTCATAGCTACGTTTTTGAAGGAGCTGGAGCAGATCGCCATATTTTTCTGGTGATTTAGAAGCAAGTTGATAGGCTTTTCGGAAATTTTTTCGCGTTTCGGGAGTCAGCCCCTGTGGAGTTGTACCAAATTGGTGTAAGTACATCTCGGCCAGATAGTAATAGCAATAGGGATTATTAGGAAATAAACTTTGTCCCCGTTTTGATAGTGATTTCAGTAGTGAAAATTGTTTGACACGCCAAAATGTGCTTAACATCATAACCAGTTCTGGTTCCGTGAATTCATGAGTATTGATGATCTTGCGAGCGGCATTAAGTAACTTCGATTCATGTGATTTCATACCTACATAGCTCATTTTTTGTTCCCGATAATACTCGATTAAAATAACCACTCTCTCTAAATCGCTCGCTACCACATCGTTCAGGGCTTGCAAAAATCTCTCTCGGTATGGTTTAAGTTTTTTGGTCGGAATTTTTTGATAGGAAAGTTCAATCAATAATGAGAATATTGATCCTAAAGTACCGCCCAATGATTTAGTTGATGTGATCGCTTCCCAAGCCTGCTCAAACGAGTAACCCTCGTGAACAATTTTTCTGGTCAATTCGATCATGAAGATAAAATGCCTATTCAACGGATTTTGGACACGACGAATTTGATCCAGATAAGGTTGGATAGGTTCGCCAGAGGAAATCAATTCTCGGGCTTGAGCAATACATAAAAAATCTCGTGTATCGTATAGCCTTTCATGCAAGGATTGAATTGCAATAGCCAAATTCAAGGCTTTGATGGCTTTCTGATATTGTTTCGCATTCCGATAGACATCGACCAAGGTGATGAGTACTTCGAGATTCTGGGGAAACTTCTCTAACAAAGAATCGGCCAAGGGTAAGGCTTTTGGATTGTGTGTGGATTGGTATTCTTTTAGTAAATTCAATCCCGTATCGGCCCAATCGGGGGCGAAATGATAAGCCTTTTCCAAACATTCCATAAACGAGGGAATGGTTTCCAAATAATGGAATTTTCCCGCGGGGCTGTATTTGATTTGAAAATGTTTCTCAAAATCATTCACGAGCAACGGATTCGGTTTCGTCAATCCGGTTTGGTACTTCTGGGCAATTTTGCTCATTCGCAAAAAAATCATGGCGAGAAGCCGTTGATGATGCAAGGCGGGAAAATTGAGGGGATTATCGGCGAACCATGTGGCATATCGTTTCCAATTCTCAAAGCAGACCTCTAAGACCTGTATTCGACCAGTAGCGAGGGCCGTTAGCCTGTAAAGGTTGGGATCGTTTGGAAAAGAGGGAAACGAATTTTTTAGAAGCTCTATGGTTGATGATTCCGTGGTATTCACACAATGCCAATATGCGACTTGGGCGATTCGCTCGGCCAATTTGGGATTTTTTTTCTTGAAGTTCGGGAACCATTTCGGAACCCGTTTTAGCCATCTGTGGAATTGCTCGAATGAATTCAAGCGTTGAAACACCTCTAATTCTTGAATGACCGTTTTCGTATCTGGGTCTAGCTCGGCCAATCGCTGGGCCGACTTGGAAGATGCGTATTGTGAATCGAGCGCCGGGTCGATCTGAACCCAATGCAATTTGGCAATTTGATAAGGGAGCCGTTTCGGATTCAGGCGTTTCCAATTTTCAATCGCTTTGGCATCGTCCTTGGCAATCCACGCGAGTAATCCGCGAATCAAGAGTTTCCATTCTAGGTAGGGGGAAGTCAAACCAATCACCTCAAGACAAGTCCGCACTTCGGCATCTCTCCCTTTTTGATAGTTTTGGAAGGCGCGTAAAACTGCATCGAAAGCGGGGTGCCATTCAACCGGAATCAAATGTTTTCCGGCGGCCCCTTGTTGGATTGCTTGATCTGCGATTTGTGCCGATAATTCTTTTCTGCTCGGATGATCTACAGGAACCGCTTCGAGATGGAGTTTGGCCCTCGTCAGTTCGCCCAATGCGGTGAACAATTCAACGAGCCGCACAATCACTTCCACTGGGTGAGTGGGACTGAGTCGTTCAATCGCATTGAGGTGAATAATACCTTCGCGAATTTTGCCGTTTTGGATACTGTGCTGAGCATTGGTCAACAGAGCCTTTAACAGACACTGATAACTCTCCGGAGAGGGAGTTTGGCGATAAAATTCGTTCGCTAATCGAAGGGCTTCGATGGGTTGCTCCTTGAGTTTTTGAGCAATCTGATCGGCTTGAGTTGGTTGCATTGCCTGTATCCAAAATTGAGACAAAATCTCTACAATATCGATTCTACTGGGTCTATCGAGTTCTCGAAATGTCTGATCGTCTTTCGGTATTACTTTCTCCCTATCGTTTGCCAACCAATCATCCGGTCTACATCAACGAAGAAGATATGGCAGCGTGGTTGAATGGTTGGTCAATGCTTTGGCATCCCGCTTCGATATTTTTATGCGATTTATTGCCACGGGTCGATTCGGCATATGATCACGAGAATCCCCGTCCGGGGCGGATTTATTTCCTACCAGAGAACCCGCAGCAGTTTTTGCCAGACGATTGGAAATATCGTGTTGATGAATGTGGTGCGCTCGTGGTTACGCCCCTGCCTAATCGCGAAGAAACCTTGGCGAATTATATCCAAGCGATTCGCAATGCCCGTGAAGGAGAAGCCAGTCGAGAATGGTTTTCTGCCCCCGAGTTGGCCAAACTTTTGGAACTCCCACGCGAGCAGCTGGCTCCGTTTTTTGGAACCGGTTTTGCGTATGCGGTCATCGATGGGCTTTATGAAGCGACCGACCACGAGAGACTCTTGGCAGCGGAAGAATTTTGGCATGATTTGAGACAAGCGGTGAATGCTCTGCTTTCCGATAATCCTGCTGAGGTGACCTCACACCTGCGTGCTGCCAACGAAAAACTTCGCTATGCCCGAGAGGTGATTTCGAGTTCGACCTTGTACTGGCTCGATTTTTGGCAACTCAATGAGAACACCACACGGGAGCAGGCCCCTGATTCTTTGACACGCGGACTTCCGCTCAATGTATTGACCACTGCCCAGACCCTGCACCATTTGAACGAACAGCAACCCGCCCTGATTCAGAAGTTGCGTGAAAGATTAGATGAATCGATTCAACCGCCTGTGGTCGAGGTAGTCGGGGGGCTTGTGAGTGAACGTGAAGATAGCATCCTGCCGGCCATCTCGCAACTGCATAATCTCAAACGCGGGCGAGAACTCGTCAGTGAGCTTCTCCCAACGAATGTGCAAATTTTGATGCGTCGAAAATCGGCCTATCATCCGTACACTCCCGCCTTGGCACAAGTCGCGGGCTTCCAAAGGGCCAGTTTATTAGCGTTTGATGGGGCCGTGATTCCGTCATATCGTTCTGCGATTGTGAATTGGTCCAGCCCCGATGGAAAATCCTTGGACACTTATTGCCGTATGCCCAACCCCGCTCATAAAGCCGAGACGTTTTTCAACATGGTTACGGCACTTCATCAAGCCACGATGAACGATAGTTCTCCCACGTTGGCCTTAATCCATGAAGGAGCCGAAGCATTCGCGGTGTATCAAGACCTGTTGGCGTTTGCGGAACTAGGGCCGGCCTTGGGGGAATTCGCCACCATGAGTCGATACCTTTCCGAAGCCTTGGCTGGCGAATATGCAGGCATTGCACCGATTGATGATTTCTTTGCCGACGATCTCGATCAACGGGTGACCTCTCACAAGTTGAATCCAGTGAGTGCCTTCCCCCGCTTTGCGCGCCTGCGACGACGCTTCGATACCGTTGCTTCTCTCATGGCCATTTATCGAGCTTTGGGTCCCGAAGACCCTCCCGAGGCGGAACTCGAAGATTTTCGCACTTTTGAGAAAGAAGAGAACCTGCTGGAACAAAATGCTCCCCAAGCCACGCAGAGCGAAACGTTCCAGAATCTGGAAAATCGTGTTCTGAATCGTTTGGTCGAACGACTGCAAACCCGAGCGGAAGCCAATAAACCGGGTTACCTATTGCTCAACCAAGCTCCGTTTACTCGTCGTGTGGCGCTGGAGTTAACACAGACGGGGGCAGTCCCAATCGAAGGGCCTGTGAAAGCCTCTCAAAGTGATGCTAACGGTGCCAAACACGTCGTCGAAATTCCGCCGTTGGGTTTTGCTTGGATACCGAAAACCCCGAAGGGGACCCCTTCCCCTCGGGCTCGGGTTCGCAACGCCGAAGGAAATGTCATTCGCAATGAGTATCTCGAAGCCGAGATCGACCCGAAAACGGGATGCCTGAAAGTCCTGCGTGACCTACGCTATCGCATCGGTCGTTTGGGCCAACTCTTGGTGTATAATCCGGGTTCTCAATGTGTGGGGAAAACACTCACGATTACCTCTGCAGGGCCGGCCTTAGGGGAAATTATCACCGAGGGTTCCTTGCTCAATGAACAAAACGAAGAACTCGCCAACTTCCGTCAACGATTCCGCATTTGGCTGTCGCGTCCCCTACTCGAAATCCGCACCGAGATCAATCCCCTCAAACCCATCGAAGGTTATTGCTGGCATGCTTATTATGGGGCGCGTTTTGCTTGGCGCGATGAACGAATTCACATGCAACGGGGATTATGTGGCGTATCCATGCCGACTAATCATAGTCGGCCTTTGAGTACCGATTTTGTCGAATTAAAATTCCCCGGCGCCTCGACCGCGATTCTCACAGGGGGGCTTCCCTTTGTGCAAAAACAGGGTCAACGGATGCTCGATGTGGTGATGATTACCGAAGGGGAAACAGAAACCACGTTTGAACTGGCCCTTGGGATCGATCGGGATACATGGATGCCCCTAGCGTCGGGGGTCACAGCTCCGGTTTGTTGTGTCGAAACCACAAAGGGGCCGCCTCATATTGGTCCTTCCGGTTGGCTCTTCCATCTCGATGCGCCGAACTTGCATTTGGTGGACCTTCGGGCCACGGGTGAGAGGCGTCAATTCGTGCTCACCTTACAAGAAACAACGGGCTTGCATGGCGGCTCGGCAGAACTGCGTTGCCCTAGGAATCTGGCCCGTGCTTATCATTTAAGCGGTGATGATCAACCGACGTTAGAACTTCCTGTGAGTGGTGATGCCGTTCGCCTTGAGTTTGTCGGCGGAGAATTAATGCGGATCGGGATCGAATTGGAATAGTCCTTCTCGATAGCCCATCGTCAACCAATCATCCTTCTCCGATACCCAATCATCTTTCTCGATGGTAATCGTGGTCTCATCACAAATTGCAAATGGCGGAAGTGTCGCACCCCCGTGAACATCGACTCAATGGCGGAAGTGTCGCACCCCCGTGAACATCATCACTAACCCAGATTCATCACAGGCTTGAATTGATTCTTGATCTTTCTTGGAACCTCCCGGCTGAACGAATGCAACGATGCCCGCTCGGGCGGCTAAATCCACATTATCTCGAAAAGGGAAAAACGCATCGCTTGCTAAAACCGCGCCGTGAACTTGATCGCCCGCTTTTTGGATCGCGATTTGGGTGGAATCGACTCGACTCATTTGGCCGGCCCCCACACCGATGACCCGTCCCTCTTTTGCTAGGACAATCGCATTACTTTTCACATGTTTGCACACCCGCCAAGCAAACCATAAATCTCGAAGTTGCTGGGTCGAAGGCTGTGCTTTCGTTTTGACTTCCCACTTATTGGGATCATCGGCATTCACATCCATTTCTTGGACGAGCAAGCCCCCATCGAGCTTGCGAAAATCCCAAGTTCGTTCTCGTCCCCCTTTGGGAATGGGTCCGGTTTTTAACAAGCGAACACTATTTTTCCAGCTAGGTCTTGTGGTAATTAACCGAAAGGCCTGTTCGGTAAAATCGGGGGCGATAATACATTCGATAAATCGATTGGGTTCGGCTATTTTTTCTGCCGTTTGTTCATCTAATACTCGATTGAATGCCAAAATCCCACCAAAGGCACTGATGGGGTCCCCTGCGTAGGCGTGCAGAAAGGCTTCGCAAAGCGTGTCGGCAATAGCAGCTCCGCAAGGATTATTGTGTTTAATGATGCAGGCGGCTGGTTCGTCGAACTCGCGGACCAAATTCCATGCACTCTCTAAATCGAGTAGGTTGTTGAAACTCAATTCTTTCCCGTGAAGTATCTCGGCGGTGGAGACAGTTGCAGGCACGGGTTTGGGTTCCACATAGAAGGCGGCTTTTTGATGCGGATTTTCCCCGTATCGCAAGGGGGTCTTCAGAACATAAGTTTGTGTGAATCGGCTGGGGGGGAAGCCTTGGGATTCGTGCGAGCTGAAATAATGGGCAATGGCAGCATCGTAGGCGGCCGTG
>JAOAAA010000118.1 GCA_026419115.1 Gemmataceae bacterium | reverse complement strand
GTGGTGGCGTGAGCGGTGGAGAAGGGGGCGGTTGTGGTGTTTGCAGTACCTCCCACAAAATTTGCCGAATCAGATCACGCAGTTGTTCTGCCGAGGGAATCGTTGTAGGAACTGCTTTTCCTTTGAGGGGTAAACCCATTTTGGTGGCCAGCAAGGTTAAGCCTAAACCGGCCAGCGCGTAAAGCCATTCGTTGGGAATCATGAACGTGTCCTCTCTTTGATATGGTGAATGAAAAGGGCCAAAGCACAACCGGCTAAAGCCCAGAATCCTTGGCCCCATGTCGGGGAAGGGACCGGTATCGTAGGTTGAGTTTCGGGATCGTTCGGAGTGGGAGCGACCGGCGGGCGGGGACGAGTCGGGTCGGGGTCTCGCTCGGGTTGATAGTTCGGATCGGCCTTGCGAATCGCGGTAATCACCGCGTTCGGTTCCTGATAATTCTCGATACGAAATAGCACCGCTCCTTTCCCTTCACGATTGGCGGGCCTTTGCAAGGTGATTCCTTTTCGCAAGCCGACACCGGTGATGGCCCAGTGATTTTCGGGATAGCTCTGCACGAGAAGCCCCCTTTCTACTTGAGACCAGCCGGGGTGTTGTGTGAGTTCTCGCCAAACCTTTTTCTGAAATTCCTCGTTCCCCACCAAAGTGAGACGAAGTCGTTCGCGATCATCAGGAACATTCCCCAAAGAGCGAAGCGCCTCTTCCCGAGTGACGATCTGGCCATTCAAACGATACTGAGAGGAACCCTTCAGATACTTAATGCCCAGACCAAAATTATCGCATTCCAAAATCTCGGCCGCGGGGGAAGAATTCGTTTGGGGGGGGGCGAGAATAGGGGACGCAGCAATAGGAGAAAGGTGGGTCACGAAGGAAGGTTGAAGATTAACGGGAATAGGTGGCGGGCTGGGTTTGAGTAAGACGATCGCCCAACCGCCCCCCGTCCCCCGCCAACGAGCCAGAAAATCGGCCGGTTTCATCCAGAGCCATTTTTGCGGATGATTGTTATCTTGTATCACGGCCCATTCGGAACTGAGATGAGCGAGATTCACCATGTGGGCAATGCGTCCTTTGTAGAACTGACCATCGCGGCCGTCATAAGTGACACATGGATAACGCCCCGTTTGTAAAGCCCGTTGCAAAAATTCGATCTCGCCTCCCGTGTGTTGCACAAATTCGACCGGCGGAAGATTTTTCTCGCGGGTATAACGGGCCAGAATTTCTTCGACCCGTTCAGGCCACCCTCCGCCATTGAGTTGGGTCATGTAATCCCGCAGGCCGAAGAGCTTGGTTTCGTTCTGCCAACGGGCAGCCAGTTCCAACGAGGTGAACACACAAAGCCCTAGTCCATCGATGCCAGCCAAGTTTTTCAAATGCTCCGTAAGGGGCAGATCGCAGGTGATTTCTTCTCCCTGATGAGAAGGCCCTGCAACAACAAACTCCGAGTTCTTGGGGGGCTGTAAGAACGGAGCCAAGAGAAGTGTGATGAGCCAAAACATGGTGATTCCTCCGAGGAAATCTGAGATTGAAAGCATCAGACGCTACGATCCCATTTCGAGCAGTCAAAAGATTTTGGGAAGAATGGAGGGAAAATTTTGAACAAGGACTGGTCAACAATCAGCCACGCATATTAGAGAGGGAACAATTTTGAAAAGATTTGTCGCGCAGCTCGCTCGGGTTAGTGGAGGGGGGGGGCAGCAGCCGGTTGAGCATCCCCCATGAGGTCGGCTCGGAACACAAAGAAGACGGCCCCCAACAAACACAAACCGGCCCAGAGATAGTCTAACTTAATGGGTTCCTTGAGATACCAAATCGAAAAGGGAACAAACACGGAAAGAGTGATGACCTCTTGGATCATTTTGAGTTGGCCGACGTTGTATTGGGTATGACCAATCCGGTTGGCAGGCACCTGAATCATGTACTCGAAAAGGGCAATTCCCCAGCTAAAAATCGCAGCGAAATACCAAGACTTGTCTTGCAGGTTTTTGAGATGAGCATACCAAGCAAAGGTCATAAAGACGTTTGCGAGTAAGAGCATTCCCGTAGTTTGCAAAATAACAGGCACGAAATTCCTCCTTGGGGCGGAGAATACCACAAATTCCTAGGATTGCAATGATTCTTTCAGAAAGATGCTTGACGGGCTTGGTAAGAGTTCTCAAAATCTCCCTAAATCCGTTTCCCACAATACTTAGTCGGGAGAGTATCCTCTCATGTTATTGTTATCGCGACTTCATTCTCGTCGGCATTGGTCAATCTTTGCCCTGTTCTTCCTTGTGGTGAGTTTTTTCTTCACCGCAACGAGCGATCCCGTACAAGCTCAGGAACCGGCCAAAGAAGCAGCGAAAGAGAAACCGAAATCCTCGGGATTTTTCAAGAGAAGTTTCTATGTGGCGGAATCGTTGGGCTTCTTTGCGATCCCGTTAGGGATTGTTTCGATTGCGTTGATTGCCTTGGTGGTGATCTTGCTTTTGGATACGCGATTATCCAACTCGATCCCTGCTGGATTTGTGGATGAATTTACGGACACGGTGAATAAACGTAAGTTCAAGGAAGCCTTCGACATGGCTCGCGGGGATTCCTCGGCTTTGGGCCGAGTTCTCACTGCGGGGATGTCCCGTTTGCAGTACGGTTTGGAAGATGCCCGAGAAGCCTCGCTGAACATGCTCGATAGCATCCGCGAAGCCAAGAATAAAACCAACGTGTATTTGGCCGTGATTGGTTCGGCCGGTCCGCTGTTGGGGTTGGTCGGTACCGTGTGGGGGATGATCGGTGCGTTCCAGAACTTAGGGGAACAAGGTTCAACCGGCGGGTCCAATGCAGCATCCCTAGCCGAGAACATTTCGGAAGCGTTGGCCGTGACCCTCGTCGGGATCGGTATCTCGTTGCCTGCTATCTTTTTCAATGCGTTCTTCCGAAATCGGATCATCGAAGTGATGCTGGATACCGGTCACATTGCCGACGACCTGCTCACGCAGATGTACCATAACTCGAAGAAGGCCGGTTCTCCCACCAGTGGAACCACGAGCGCTCCCGCTGGAGGACCTCCGGCTCCTCCTCCTCCACCACCTCCTCCCCCTGCACGATAAGCAAACGGATCGTCTCGGGGTTCTCAGTGTTTCTTAAAGGAGAATAACAATGAGTCACGGTGCCGGTGGTGGCGGGGGCGTTGAGGAACCAAACCTGACCCCTCTTTTGGACTTGGTCCTTCAATTGGTGATGTTCTTCATGTTGGTTGCTAACTTCATCCAACAGGACTTTAGTGCGGAAATTCGCTTGCCCACCGCAGTGAGTGCTAAGCCGATCACCGCACGGGAGCCGACGTTTATTCTCGTGAACGTCACTTCTCAAGGTGAAGTGGTGCTGGAAAATCGGACCTTGAAATACGAAAAAGACCCCGCCCAAATTACGACGATCATGTCCGACCAGTATAAACGGATTCAACGGGTCGAAGGGAAAGATCGAGCTGAACAAGCTACGGTTATCCTTCGGGCCGATGCAGCAACCAGTTTCGATAAAGTCTACCGAGTGATGAAGGCCTGCAAAGCCGCAGGCTTTTCCAAAGTACAGTTACGAGCTAAAGTGGGTGGCTAATTCGTTGGCAACTTAAAGGGATTCTGTTATGTCTTCTCGCAAACGTCGGGGTAATTCACCTGCAGTAGAGGTTTACATCCCCATTACCCCTATGCTCGACATGACCTTCCAACTGTTGTTCTACTTCGTATCGACGTTTAATCCTGTTCCGGTGGAAGGTCAAATTTCGATGAAGCTCCCCACCGAAAATACCGGCGGAGCCGTGCTGAATCCGGACCCGCTTCAAGAGAAAAAAGATAACTATACTGTGGTCATCTACGCAGAAGGGGGCGATTACAAACTGTTCGATCTCAAAGGCCCTTCTTTCTCGAAGGAATCGCTTCCTCCGGATTTGAATCGCCTGCGCGATGAACTGAATGTGATTACCTCCAAAGACAAAGTGTCGATGACTTTAGAAATTCAAGATAATCTCACCTATGCCAAACTCATTCAAATTATGGATTATCTCCGACAAGCCGGTTTTATGGAACTCGGTGTCAGCGGGATGAGTAAAGAACGGTAAGCCCCTTCCTGCGACCGGTCAAATGGTGCCAAGCCCCAGTGAGCTGATAGCTCATTCGCCCGTAAATTTATCCTCCTTCTTTTAACTCGATTCAGGAAACTCGGATTGGTCACTTTTTGACCAAAACCTATAATGGAATAATGATCGGAGAAGATATTACACCTACCAAACATCGTGGGCCGACCCTCACCTTCTGGGGGGCCGCCCAAGTCGTTAGTGGCTCGATGCACGTCCTTGAAGCAGGAAAATCTCGCATTCTGTTGGATTGCGGGTTGTATCAAGGCCGACGTGAAGAATCCCACCGCAGGAATTCCGAATTCCCCTTTCAAGCACGCGATGTCGATGCGGTATTAATCTCACATGCCCATATCGATCATTCTGGTAATCTCCCTACTTTGGTTCGTCAAGGGTTCGATGGGCCGATCTATTGTACCCCTGCAACCCGTGACCTGTTGCAGGTGATGTTGATCGATTCCGCAAAGATTCAAGAAGAAGATGCCGCCTATCTGAATATCCAGCGAAACTATCTCGAACCTTTGGTAGAACCTTTGTACACCCGTCAGGATGTCGAGCAGGTACTTAATCAATGTGTCGCCATCAACTATAACTCGGCCCGACAAATCACCAAAGACCTTTCCTTTCAATTTATCGAAGCGGGCCATGTTCTTGGCTCTGCGATGATTCACTTAGTCGGGGTCGATAAGCAGGGTCGAAAAAGGTCTCTCACTTTCACGGGGGATTTAGGCCGTAGACACCTTCCGTTGTTACGGGCCAGCGCCCCGATTCCCCCAGCCGATTTATTAGTGTGTGAAAGCACCTACGGAAACCGAGTCCATGAACCTATCCAAAACACGGTGGCCAAACTTTACGAGACGATAAATCGAACGATGGATCGCGGGGGCAAGGTGTTGATTCCTGCGTTTAGTTTAGGTCGCACCCAGTTGATTATTCACTACCTCCATAAAGGGATTCTCGAAAAGAAAATTCCGCAAGTGCCCGTTTATGTCGATAGCCCCTTGGCGGCCGATATTACCGAGGTTCATGAAGCCCATCCCGAATGCCTGACCGAAGAATCGCAAGCCATGCTGAAAAAAGGCCTTGGCATTCTCGGGGGGGATTACGTCGAATATATCCGAGAATTCGAGGAGAGTTTGCGAATCAGCGTTCGTCCGGGCCCTGCGATTATTGTGGCTTCGAGTGGGATGTGCGATGCCGGTCGGATTGTTCATCACTTGAAACAGCATGTAGAAGACCCTCGCTGCAGTGTGATCCTAGTGAGCTATCAGGCAGCAGGAACAACCGGCCGACGCTTATTGGAAAAAAATCCGACCATTCGTTTTGCCAATCGTGATTGGAACAAATGGATCGAGGTCGTTCACCTCGATGGCTTTAGTGGTCACGCCGATCGCGAGGATTTTCTGGCCTATTTGCTCCCGTTGGTAGGTAAAGTTCAGAAAGTCCGTCTCATCCATGGAGAACGCGAACAAGCCGAAGCCATGGCTCGTACCTTGATGGAAAAGGGCTTTCCGGATGTTTCCGTACCGGCTGCGGGAGAAGTGGTCGATCTCGGTACTTTTCCTAACCTCTATTAACTAACGACTGCTCGTTGCCGATTGTGAGAAAATGACCATGTCACTGGTTCCTGATCGAATTTGCACCATTATTGCACGCACACGCCATAAAATGGTCACCCTCGAATTGGAAGAGGCGGTGAAGCAAGGTGCCAAATTTCTCGAATTGCGACTCGACTATGTTGCCAAGGCCGTGGATTATCGCCGGTTAGCCCCTGCCAAGAAATGTGCGTGGTTAGGAACCTTTCGACGGGCCGTAGATGGAGGACGCTACGGGGGGGGGGAATCAGAACGCCAAATGTTCATCCGGCAAATGATTGTTTCGGGGATGTTTGAATGGATCGATATTGAAACGGATATTGCCGATAGTATTCGCCGGTTTGGCTCGGTCAAACGAATCGTCAGCTATCATAACCTCAACGAAACGCCCGAAAATCTCGAAGAAATCTACGAGAAAATGACCCAACAGGATGCCGACATCCTCAAAGTGGTCACCACCGCACAAAATACGACCGACAATCTCCGCTTGCTGCGTATCTTGCAAAAAGCCAAAAAACCAACCGTCGGGCATTGTATCGGGGATATTGGTTTTCCGACCCGAATTCTTTCTTTGAAGTATGGTGCCCCCTTCATGTATGCCGCTTTCAATACCGAACGGGGGATCGCTCCGGGCTTACCCTCTCTGAAGGAATTGAAACGGCTTTATCCCATCGCGGCGATCGATAGTCAAACCCGACTCTTTGGGGTCATTGGTGATCCGGTCGCTCACAGTTACAGCCCCGCGCTGCACAATGGGTTGTTTCATCGAGATAAAATTAATGCCTTGTATCTTCCCTTACGGGTGCCACGCGGGGCCTTGAAGCAAGCCTTGGATGATTATCAATCCTTGGGGTTTGAAGGCTACAGCGTGACCATTCCCCATAAAGAAGCAGCGGCAGCCTTGGCGAGTTCGGTAGACCCTCAAGTGATCCAATCCAAGGCCGCCAATACCCTCTTAGTGAAACCCGAAGGGCTAATAGCTGCCAACAGCGATTATAAGGCTGCGCTTGAAAGTCTCATGACGCAACTACCAATTGATGAGAATGGGACAACGCGAAATTTGAAAGATTGTACCGCCATGATCCTCGGAGCCGGTGGGGCCGCCCGTGCGATTGCACACGCCTTGCATTCAGTAGGAATCCATCATTTGTACATCACTTCGCGAACGTTGGAACGGTCCGAGCAACTTGCCAATGAGGTGCAAGGGAAAGCCGTCGAATGGGGCCGGCGGCATCAACTCGCCTGCGATATTCTGATTAATTGCACCCCCATTGGCATGCACCCCGACTTGGATGCTTCGCCCATCCACTTCAGTTATTTCAAACCCGGTATGACGGTCTTCGATACGGTGTACAACCCCGAAAATACCCTCTTCATCAAAGAAGCTCGTCAACGGGCTTGCCGTGTCGTCACAGGGATCGAAATGTTCGTCCGCCAAGCCGCTTTGCAATATGAAATGTTCACCGGTATCACTCCCGATTTGGAAGTGATGCGAGAAATCATGCGACAGGCCCTTTCCCCGTTGCGCCCCCTTGAAGAGAAAGATGAGGAATAAGTTTATTCCTCACCCCGTCGCAGACCTTGTTACACATTATTTCTTGAGATCGCATCGACTCTGTTCCCCAAGCCGATAGAACACAATCATCTCATTATGATTCAATCACCATCAGATTCAAAAGAGTTTTTTGTTCTGGCATTTCTGCACGGTGAAAAGGTCATAAATCTCACAGGAGTTTGGATGTCTCGTTTTGTATTCACTTTCGCTCTGTTGGGTTCCTTGATGATGATACTCATGGGGTGCGATAGCTCCTCGAAGGGAACGGCAGACAAAGGCGGCACTGGAGGCAGCGATAAAAAAGCGAACCCGCTCGTTGGCACTTGGGAAGGGACCGATCCCGAATTGAAAGGATTGGCCCTTGTGTTTGCCTTCGCTGCCGATGGGAAATTCACGGTGGAAACCGTTATGGAAGGAATGAACGATCCCAAAGGACCGAAGATCGAGATCGATGGCGGAAAGCAAGAGGGGACCTACAAACAAGAAGAGAAATCGATTATCACCAACGTCAAAGGTAAAGAGAAGAAACTCACCATCAAAGAAATGAGCGATACGAAAATGGTTCTGACCAATTCCGAAGGGAAAGATATGACCTTCAACAAGAAGAAGTGATCGGCAGCCATTTCCATCAGAAGAATCCCCTTGAGTCTCAATCAGAAGAATCCCCTTGAGAAAACAGGGACGATGCCACAGGTCGAAACACTCCCTTTCGGTTAGTTGAGTTCCTTCCATGAATCCCAAGAGGTTTTCAACTTCTCCCGTAATTCCTCGACAATTTTGGGATTTTCCTCTGCGAGATTTTTGGTTTCCTCGGGATCGGTTGAGAGGTCGTACAATTCTGGCTTGCCCTCTTTGCTTAGGGGTACAATCAGTTTCCACTTACCAGAGCGAACCCAACGATGGGTCAGGTTAATGGCGGGCTTATCGAGTACCTTGGCGGGGTGGGGATAAATCTCACCGAAGATGGTATCCCGCTTTAATTTCTCTTTACCTTCGAGCAGATTCAGCAGGCTAACGCCGGCCATTTCTTTGGGAATGTTCGTGCCGGTGGCTTGGAGGATCGTAGGGGCAAGGTCCACAGTCGAGACTAAATCGGGATAGGTTGCCGGTTTGATTCGTTGGGGCCACCAGAAAAAGATCGGGGTACGAACCCCTTTATCGTAGGGGGTATTTTTACTGCGAGTCAAAAACTGGTCATTGGCTTTCACGGGGCCTGTGGCTTGCACCCAGCCGTTATCGACCACAAAAACAACCAAGGTATTTTCGAGCAGTTTTCGCTTCGCCAATTCTGCCATCAGTTCCCCTACGGTTTGATCGGTCCATTCACACATGGCGTAGTATTTGGCCAAGCGTTCGTCCCGTCCTGCGATCTGATATTTTTTCAAAATGGCTTCTGGGGGATTGTGTGGTAGATGGGGCATCATCGGGGCATACCAAATGAACCAAGGGTCTTTCGGGTATTTGTCGAGAAATTCGTAAATGGGCTTAAGGTCTTTGCGACCGATCACTAATCCCTCTTCGCCGTGCCGGCCTTTGGTCGTCATTCCTTCAGTAAAACCCCCGTTTGAGTAATGACCTTCCCAGAATTTACCGGTCTGAAAACTTTTGTAGCCGGATTCTTTGAGGAGTCGCGGAATCGTAGGGCTGTTCTTCAGAAAGGGGAGCATCTCGGCTCGATCGACCCCTTCGGGCGGATCGTTGCAGCAAATTTTGTGCTGATGGGCATATTGTCCCGTGAGGATCGTCGCGAGTGAAGCCCGACATAATGAGGTCGGAACATAACCATTGGGGAACACGGCCGCTTGCTGTGCGAGTTTATCCAAGTGCGGGGTTTGGACGACTTTGCTCCCCATAAAACCAAAGTCATTCCAACCCCAATCATCTCCCACAATCATGAGGATGTTCGGCTTGTCGGCCCAAAGCAAGGATGGACTCGATAGCACTAGAAAGAAGAACAAGAAAAAACGATTCAACATGGTGTGCCTCTCAAGAAAAAACGAGGTCGATTTCAAAAACGACGGGAAATTCCCGAAATCCCGCATCTCTGAGCTTTGCATTTGTGCTGCGGAACCGAACGAAAAGGAAGCCTGTTCCATCCGGTTTTTTATCGTGGCAACATGTCAACATGTCAACATGTCAACAGGAGAATCGCAGGGTGACCCTAGGATTTGAATCCTAGGGTCCCGTTCTGTAGGTTTCAACCCTTATCAGATCAAAAAGGATTTCAAAGCGAAGATACACTTTCGTGAATAACAGACTATCTCTGATACCATAGAAAGTTATCCAGAACCGTCAGTAGATTGCGGCGGGTCATCCAATGCTTTTCTTGAATCGGGAAAATTATGCTCATCAGTTTGGGAAATAATCCAGAGCGTGTGGTAGTCGGAATTGTGGTCGGTTGGTGCCCTCAATGTCGTGCCCTACGGTGTTTTTCTGTGACGGAATTTAAGCCGGTTTTAGTCCACCTTCCGTTTCTCATCATTTATTCTAATAAATGGCAAACCAAAATCTCTTGTGAGACCTGTTCTCAGCTCATTCAATTTGATAGAAGGTACCCGATTCATGTTGTTGATTTTCCGGAAAAGTATCAATATCCCCTACGAATTTTACTGAAGCATTCCAACCCGAGCTTGTATGAAAGAATCTCCTCTGGGATCGAAAAGTTATCGCCTAGGGCGTTCGTGTGGAATCCACTTCGGGAGGTGCCAGAAGAGATCAACGAGATGTCTTGTCAAACTCTGTTGCAGCAACTCGATGCGGTTGAACCCAAATATCATTTTCACCCCAAGCGGTTGCGATTGCTACAAGAAATTGCGATGTGGGATTCTCTACCAAGTCTATTTCGGTTGAGTCTGCATGAGGATGTTCAAGATTTCTGCGGTGCGGTTCAATATGAAGCATTATTGGATGAAATCGATCAAAATCTCCCGCCAACTTACCCCAATTCAAGGACCATTGCCCTTTGGAGTTTGACGTTACTCCCTTTATTTGTTGCCGTAACGGGGTATTCGTTCTACTCCATATCACAAGCGAACACACATCAAGAGCGGGCAGATTGGTACCTTTTCTTGTTCTATTTTTGGTTGTTTTTTCCCATCGTAGGGTATGGCACGATTTGTTATGTTTTGAAGCGAAACTGGATTCGTCAACACTTAGAGCCGCTCCGAGAAAAGTATTCGTTCAAACCGATTGTATTGCTCAACTATCTGCGAGTTCAACCGCACAAACGGCCCCCAGCGCTGCGGTCCCAAACCCTGCGGAATCTGATCTTGGAGCAACCCTCGGAGAACGTATGAAAAAATCCCGAGGAACCTTCTCGTTTTCGAGATGTCTATTCACTCACATGAGCAATCGTTGCTAATAGAAAGGCCTTGTAAACTAGCAAGGTAAAGAACAGAATCCCCAAGAACATGGGTAAGTCCTAAGATGAGGGGATAAAAATCTTTGGAGAATCGGGATTATGTTGGATGCTGCGTACATTCGTGATCATGCTGAAGCGGTGAAACAAAATTGTAAGAATCGCGGGGCTTTACATGCGGAAGTCGATCGAGTGATTGAGCTAGATCAGAAAAGGAAGTTGCTTGCCGGTGAAACGCAGACCCTTCAAAAACAAGCGAATGATACTGCCAAAGCAGTGGGTCCGGAGAAAGACCCTGCTAAGAAACAAGAATTGATTGCGTTGGGTAAATCGCTTCGGGAACAAGTGGCCCTGAAAGAGAAAGAATATCATCAGGTCGAAGCCGAATTGCACGCAGCGTTGTTGACCATTCCGAATATGACCCATCCCGATGCCCCCGTGGGCAGCACGCCGGCCGATAATAAGGTCATCAAAAAATCAGGCACCCCAAGGACGTTTGATTTCATCCCGAAAGATCATGTTCAATTAGCCGAGGAATTAGATTTGGTCGATTTCGAGGCAGGGGCATCGGTCACGGGGAACAAATTTTACTTTCTCAAAAATGAGGCCGTGCTGCTTGAATTAGCCCTGATCCAATTCACCATGCAAAAATTGGTCTCGAAAGGCTATACCCCAATCATCACACCGGATTTAGCGCGCGTGGAAGTGTTGGAAGGGATCGGCTTTATGCCCCGCGATCCGAACCCCGAGACACGGCAGGTTTATACCATTGCCGATACCGATTTGTGCCTGATTGCCACGGCAGAAATCACCTTGGGGGGCATGTTCCGCGACCAAATTCTCGATGAAGCGAAGCTCCCCTTGAAGTATGTGGGGCTAAGTCATTGTTTCCGAACCGAAGCTGGTGCTCCCGGACGAGATACCAAGGGGTTATACCGAGTCCATCAGTTCACCAAAGTCGAAATGTTCGCCTTTTGCACGCCCGAACAATCGGAACAAATCCATTTGGAGATTCTGGCGATTGAGGAAGAAATCTTCCAAGAATTAGGTTTGCCGTACCATGTGTTGGATACCTGTACGGGAGACCTCGGCGGCCCTGCCTACCGCAAGTACGACCTTGAAGCGTGGATGCCTTTTCGTGGAGAAATTGATCCGGCCACGGGGCGCCCCAAAGGGGATTACGGCGAAGTTACCAGTACATCGAACTGCACCGATTTTCAGGCACGCCGGCTCAATATCCGGACCAAGCAAGCAGGGCAAAAAGGAACACGCTTTGCCCATACGCTCAATGGTACAGCCGTGGCGGTGACTCGTGCCATCGTGGCCATTTTGGAAAATTATCAACGGGCGGATGGATCGATTGAGATTCCCAAGGTGTTACGTCCTTGGGTCGGTAAAGATGAGATTCGGCGCGAAAGATGAGATTCGATGCGGATCATCGACCTTCATTATTCAAACAGTGAGTTCCATTGTGCTGGACCACATGGCCTGTTGGCTTAGTCGTCTTCTTCTAGTTCCCGTTCCTTTTGGGTGAGCGGTTCGAGGACCTTGGTGTTTCGTTCCACAGCGAGCACAATTTTCCGTTCTTCGCTGCCATCGGGGGCTTCAGCGATAGCAGGGAAAATTTGCCGTCCATCGGGTAGTTGGTAGCGTTGAGCAAAAGTGCCATCGGGTCGCAAGCGGATCGGTTCCCCTTGGAAGGTAACGCGGGCGCCCGGCGCCGTCTCACCCCAAATAATCAATTCGGCATGCAGGTTGAAGAAAAACTTTTTCTCCTTGGTCAGCGCACTGGGGATCGGAATGACCGGCGAGGCTAAGGGCCGACGCAGTTTTTCTTCGAGAAATTCTTGAAGGACTTTCTCATCCTGACGGGGCATTTCTGGCCCCCCCCCTGACATGGAATAGAGTTGATCGGCCTGTTTGCGGTCAAAGTCTTCCCAATGGGCATCGACTATTTCCGAGCTGCCGGCCTTGGGGGTGTTGATCACATTCGATCGACAAAGCACATGGAATGTTCCTCGTCGGGAAAGATAGCCGATGTCAACCCGATAGGTTCGAGGAGGTTGTTGCACATCAATGTACCAATGATTGGTGCCGCCATGAATTTCGACGTCCTTGACGATTCGTTCTGCCGTACTTGTGGTATCCTGACTGGAAACATCGAGCAGGCGAAGGATCGGTTTGGCTCCGTGCCAATCTTGTGCCAAAGCGGCTTCGGCTCGCTGGATCGATTGGGTCGATAATTCCCAGCTGACGGAAAGCCAATAGGGGTCTCGCACGACAACCACCAATCGATCTTTGGCGGCGGTTGCAGGCAAATATCGGGAGGACTTGGGTGAGACTTCGTTCGTGGTTGTCCCCAAAACGGGGTCTTTCACGATTTTCGCCTTGGAAGGATCGACCGCAGGTTTGGAAGGCCCGTGAGGAATGCCCGGCAAGATCGGTTTATGGATCACCGGCGAGGCATGCCCTGTGACCGTTGAACTCATAATCGAGGGGCGATTCAATGGGGCAGGTAAAATCGGGGAAGACACTGGCTTAGGTTTGGGGGCCGGTGCCGGTGGTGTTGTTGGTTTATGGCTACCGTTTTGATGGTGTTTGCCGTTCCCATTTTCGCTAGTAGCGGGTTTCGGTTTGGCAACGGGAGCCGAAAGGGGTTTGCTCGGAGCCGATTTCGCTTTCGCGGGGGTCGGCTTGCTAGCCGTGGGTTTCGACGGAGCGGCCGCTTTAGCCGCTTCTTTTGCGGCCTTCTTCTTTTTGATGGCTTTAGTGATTGCTTTAATGAGTTCCTCTTTCCGCATGCTGTCGTAAGCAGCAATGCCGAGGGTTTTGGCACGAGTGGCCAGTTCTTTTTTGGTCGCGTTGTTAAGCCAATCAAGATTCATAGTAAGGACACTCCGTCTGGCAGCCAAACCGGTGCCTACGGGGACCGCATGCATCCGTGCTGGTGCATCTAACCCGGCTAAGCATCTTACTTGGAAAGGCCCACATCATTCTTCATCGGCCTTGGTGTGAACGGTTAACCACCACTTTC
>JAOAAA010000117.1 GCA_026419115.1 Gemmataceae bacterium | reverse complement strand
GCACTGGGCCCGTCGCAACTGCTGGGTAGGGGTACTACTGGTGATATCGCGGCTATCAGTCTAGGGTCAGGACTGACAATGACCGGTACGACTCTGTCGGCCACCACCAGTGGCGGAGGCGGAGCGACGGGTCTGACCGCAACACAGGATACCGTCACGGCAGGTAGTGTTACGTTGCTCGGTTCTGGCTTGCCATATCACGCTGCCGTCCTTCCCGCAACAGTGGCTATCGGGCCAGCTTGGACGGTTATAGGTGGTCTTGGTTTTAGCCTCAATTTCGCTGGCCGATATATGTTCAGCGGCAAGGCCTGTCTCGTGATCAGCAAGGACATCGCTGGCGGCTCGTGGATCACGATAGGCATTTTCCGGAATGGCACATTGATTAGTGGTTCAAAATCGATCTTCTATTTCGAGGGTGTCGGAGCGGAGCAAAATACAGTGCCTCTGACGGTTCCACCGACTATGTGCGGCATTGGCGATACGATCAGCGTGCGTGCATACTGGTCGGGTGCAGCACCTACGTTTGCTGGCATTGGGGCAGACACGGAAAAAGACAGCGATCTGACGGCAGTGAGAATATGTTTGAGTTAAGAGTATGACACGAGTAAATCCATGCCCCCGAAGAAACTCGATGAACTATTGCTGGCCTTTTCGGACCTGAGCCTGCGACCCGTCGTGAACGGTGCTGTACGTCTCGCGGGGCGGGCTGGAGCTACCACCGAACACGATCGCGACCGGTTACTTTTCTTCAGTCACATACCCCAAAAAATTCTACTAATGGAACATCTTTTTTAATCGTCTTTCCTTTTTCAAATCGTGGCACATCAAGGGTATCCTTTGGGTATGCGTGCCACACTCACATTCGCTGCTCTGCTCTGGGCCTCCGTTGCTCTCGCTGACGTTCCGGCTCCTGTTGTGCCTTCTGAGGTCAAAGGGTCGGTCGGTGAATTTATCACGGTCAAAGCGGACTGCAAAAATCCGGTGCAATGGTACGCGGTGAGTAGTGGGTTGAAGCTCTTTCCGGTCGAGTTGTTGAAAGACACAAAAACGGCTGTTGTGACCGCAAATAAAGCGGGTCGATACGAACTCCTCTGTTGGACGGCTGAAGGAAATGAACCAAGCAAGGCAACGAAAACGGTAACGATTGTCGTCGATGATAATGGGCCTACTCCGCCAGTTCCTCCGACACCGCCAACGCCTCCCGTTCCGCCTGATTCGACGTTTTACAACGATCTGAAACGACTTTACGATGCCGATAAGAGCGAAGATAAACAAACAACTCTCTCGAAGCTCACAGGGTTCTACAAGGCTCTTTTGAGCTACATCGACAAACCGAATTCGGTTACGGTGGGGGATTTTCGTAACGATTGGCAGGCAGCAATGAGTGAAGTCCTCGGTGATATTCCGGCGGACGTTCTTGCGGATTGTCGTCGGCTGATTGGTCAACGAATTGGGGCTGCGTTGGGTGTTGATCCAGAGGCAAAACTAGACCCGACGATCCGACCGAAAGCGAAGTCGGCACTCACAGAAATTACAACGGCACTGGACAAACTGAACACCTTAGAGAAGAGAAAAAATAAATAACATGAGCGACAAAATTCGATTAGCTTGGGGCGTGGCTTTCGCGTGGCTGAAATTGTTCGTCGCGTGGAACTGGAAAAAATACGCCTCTTATCTGGTGTTACTCGCTACGACCTACCTAATTTGGGGTATAGGAGCGTGTAATAACCCAGACCCATCCCCCCCTCCACCTCTACCGACCCCACCTGAACCCGATATTCCGCCATTGCCTGATTTTGATGATCTAGGTTGGCGGCCAATTTCGCCTGAAGAGCGTGAGAAAATCATCTCGTCTTTGCCCTACCCGCAATTCTGCGATACACCTGCGGGACGTGCCGAGATGGAGGACATATTCTCTGACACGGCTGACGCCCTCGTGTTCCGTTTGGCCAATCGCGGTCGATCAATGACAGGCCAGCGGCCATATGCGTCGCGGAATCAAGGGCAAGTCGGTTCTTGCGTCGGCTTTGCTGCTGCTGCAGCATGCGAATATGCGATGGCAGCAACAAACGCACTGCGAAAGGGCGGGCCGATCCAAGAGTTACCTGATCTAGTGCAAGAAGTGATATATGCCGGCTCTCGTGTGGAAGTTAATGGTGGCCGTGTACCCTTCTCTGGCGACGGATCAACAGGTGCATGGGCCGCTAAATGGCTATCGACCGGCGGTAATCTAGCACGTGGAGTATACGGCACTCATGACTTGACCGCGTATTCAGAATCTCGATGTCGTCAGTGGGGAGATCGGGGCGTGCCCGACGAATTAGAGCCGATCGCGGCCCGACAAACTGTGATTAGTGTCACACTCGTCCGGACAACCGACGAGGCAAAGAAGGCACTCGCTCAGGGATATGCACTATTCATCTGTAGCAATGTGGGATTCGGCCAACGAGGCCCGTATGTGCGAGATCGAGACGGATTCCTGACGGCTTCAGGCACATGGGCACATTGTATGGCAGTCATCGGCTATCAAGGTGGTAGTCGTCCTGGGTATCTGATCCTGAATAGTTGGGGTCCTAGGTGGGTGAGTGGCCCATCAGGCCGATTTAGCGATATCCCCGACGGGTCATTCTGGTGCGACGAAACGACAATGGGTCGAATACTCTCACAGGGGGATAGTTACGCGGTCTCCGGCGTCAGAGGATTTCCGCGGCGGAAAATTGCTATCGACGATTGGATCGCGGATGCCGGCAAGCCCGTTGCAGACATGAATCTGACAATCAGCGGAATGGTAAAGGTTCAAGAAAAGGGGTGGCCTATCGTCATTCATTCAGAACTAAAGGGCCGTCGTGAGGATGAGTGAGTCACCGTTTTGGCGATGCGTATGCGGGGTCGCGTGGCTGGTCTATCTGGTCATCTACGTCGCGTTGATCCTCCTTCCCATCGTCGCTGCCCTCTGGTTCTTTGGGTTTTTGGCTGGCAACTATATCGCACCAATGGGAGGTAGAAGGTTATGAGGTGGTTAGAGTATCCGTTTTTTGTTCTCGGAATTTTGTTCCTTGCGTTTGTGTGGACTGGTCAACTGAGATCGGAAGAAGCCGAATCGGAGGCCCGAACGAAAGCATCACTCGCACTCTCGCGGTCTGCAAAGCAACGGGCGAAAACTCCCCCTGTTGCGACCACCCGCGAACAGTCGGATCAAAGCAAACTCGAAGAGGCGTGGCGTGAAGCCCGTCGGCGTGGCGTGCCTATCGTGTGTTGGGTTGCGATACGTGCCGAGGAGTACCCTGAGTTCAGGAAGTCGTTAGGTGACGTGGTTCACTGCGAGTTAAATAGCAACGAGGGTTCGAGCAAACCACGTGTTCTCTTCGTGCGGTCGGACAAAATGGAATGCGTTGCGTTTTGCACCGAAAAGGGGATTCGCGACGACACCGCCAAAAAGATGTGGGAGGAATACCGCGAACGTCTGGGCTTACCTGCGAGTCGTTCGATTGCACCCTTGTCGGTGGGGCACGCAAGGCCCGTTGAGGTTCCGTTTTTTGTCGGTGGGTGAATACGACATATCGACGTAACGAAGTTACCCGAACTGAAATATCAACGCATTCAATCGCCCGCAACCCAACACAATCACACAAAGGAAATATAATGTTACTCGAACAACTGAAAACCCGTGTCGCTACGACTCTCGACAACGCTCTTGCAATGTGGAAATCAAAACTCCCTTTTAACGGGAAGTACCTGCAACTCTTCCGCGATCAGATCGTTTCGAAAATTGAAATGATGCAAGGGCAGTGGCAAGAATTCTTCGACGGGGGGAATGCCGACCAGTTCGTCGATTTCTTGATTGACTACGCGAAGGGGAATTTGAAGTTGCCGCCATTGTTGGCGATCTTTGCGGTTCCGTTTGAGGGGATGATTTTGGAATCGCTGCGGGCGTACCTGAAAACCAACCTGCCCAAGGTCCGGGATCAAATCGGAACCGTGCAACCATGAATTTCGTAGCTTCGATTCTCGTTTGTATATCGCTAGGATACCAAGAACTCAACTGGTACTCTCCCTATTATCAGCTATCCATTGCTGATGCTTATGATTTTCAAATCAGCTTCGAGGCTGCGAAAGGTCAGCACGCTCACGCTAAAAAACTCTTAAATCTTTTGAAGTATCATCGAGCTTCAACAGAAAAAGAAATGACGCAAGAACAATCCGAAAAACTTGATATTGTTATCGCGTGGCAACTCCAAAGAGAACGGATTTGGTATCATCTCAAAGACGCTCTCGACCCGTCACGGAACTTCAGTAATCGCCGTGAGTCTCTGTACTATGTGCGTGATTATCTCATTGTTTATGGTGCGGGGGTTGTACCTTACTGGTCAACTAAAAAAATACCTCCACCGGTATTCGGAGATTAAATGTTGTACACACAAAGCCCTTGTAACCCGCGTAGAATATATGCGTAACTAAATCATCTGTACTTGTACTGGCATTTTGGATAAACGGCCTATTTTACAAGGGGTTATTGTCGGTAATCGTGCTAACAACCCCTTTTGCCCATAATTCACTAAACCCCTATTTTTCTCGATGTTCCGTGCATAAACTTGAGCAAAAATTCTGTGCTTGGGGTGCAAGAGGTCGTGGGTTCAAATCCCGCCAGCCCGATTTTTTTCTTATCTTCCATAACGATTCGTCTCCTTCATTTGAGATTTATTCGTTACCTATTGTTTCTATTTCACTTAACTTGCTGAAATTGCATCTAAAGCCAATCACAAAACCCGCTGATTTATTATCAATAAATCCTCTCTCAATCTTAAAAGAAAGGATCATTTTTTTTGCTCTCGGGTAGTTCTGGTTCAAACTGCTCAACCACACATATCAGAAGAAACTTTTGGGGGATGTTGAGCTATTTCAGGGTTAAAAGTAAAATTTGGGGGAATCGTAAGGTTCCTTTCCCTTTACTTATTTTCAACTCCTGTGGTTGGGCAATCTTATAAATTAACTCCTATTCCCGAGACCTGTCTTTGTTCCGAGGCTGCGATGACGGCTCATTTGTTTGCCAACCTGTTCTACCAAACCGATTCTGAAACGGGTCGGGTGCTTCTCAAAGCGTTTCCCGTTCTGCTGGCGGCCTTGTGTCTGTTGGCGATTGCCTATCGTTACTACAGCGCCTTTTTGGCGGCCAAGGTGGCAGCGCTCGATGGGACTCGTCGAACACCTGCTCATCAGTTCGATGATGGTCAGAATTTTCACCCCACGAATCGTTGGGTTTTGTTTGGGCATCACTTCGCGGCCATATCGGGGGCAGGACCGTTGGTTGGGCCGGTGTTGGCTATGCAGTATGGCTATGCTCCCGGCTTGCTTTGGTTGCTCGTGGGCGTATGTCTAGCGGGTGCGGTTCAGGATATGCTTGTGTTGGCTGCCTCGGTGCGTACGGGAGGAAGATCGTTGGCCGAAATCGCCAAGTCCGAACTGGGCAAAGGGGCCTCGCTGATTGCTTCGTTGGCGATACTCGTAATCGTTGTGATTGCCTTGGCCGGCTTGGTGATTATTGTTGTCAATGCCCTTGGTGGAGAGGAAGCCCGCCTACCGGTGGGAATGACCATTACCCCTCCGAAAGATTCGGCTTGGGAGGGGCCTAGTTCGGTTGAAAATCGCTTGGAATATCGGTTCCCAGAAAACTGTCTCGTTCAGTATTCTCCGCAAGAGAAGCCCTCACTTCGTCCGGAAGCCTTTGTTCTTCGCTCTCTCAGCGAAGTCAAATCGAATCGGCAAGATTCGTTTGTGGTACCGGAAAAAACGGTGCAGGTCATCAAGGGGAGTTCGTGGGGAACCTTCACCATTGCTTGCACCATTCCGATTGCGTTTCTGGTGGGTTTATGGATGTACCGTATTCGGAAAGGTCGTGTGGTGGAAGCCTCGATGATCGGCGGGTTGCTCACCTTCGGGGCGGTCGTGCTGGGAGCTTCGATTCCACATTCGCCATTGGAACCCTATTTTTCATTATCTCGGGAAGGAACGATCATCGCCTTGGCGATTTATGGCTTTATTGCTGCGGTGTTGCCCGTGTGGCTGTTGCTGACCCCGCGTGATTACCTTTCTAGCTTCATGAAAATAGGCACGTTGATTTTGCTGGTGGTTGGGGTGATGTTGGCGAATCCCCCGCTGCAACACGAGCCGATCAATCCTACCTTCGCGGGGGGGGGGCCAACTTTCAAAGCCGGTGGCATTTTCCCCTTTGTGTTTATTTGTGTGATGTGTGGCGCGATTTCCGGATTCCATTCGTTGGTGGCATCCGGCACCACGCCCAAACTGGTTGATAACGAAAAAGATATTCGAGCCATCGGCTATGGGGCCATGCTCATTGAAGGTTTAGTCGGGGTGGTGGCCTTGATTTGTGCGGCGGCGATGCCTCCCGATTTGTATTATGCGATCAATGTACGCATCGATGAAACACAGAAGTATCAAGGACAAATCGACGAAATCAATACGCGATTAGGGGCCACTCCCGAGGCCCGCGATCGTTTGCACGCTCTCGGAAAGAAAGAAATTCATGAATTGAACCTTGCCGAGGCTGAGGAAGCCGTGGGGGGGGAATCGCTTCGGGGACGTGCCGGCGGCGCGGTTACCCTTGCAGTCAGTATGGCGATGATCTTCACGCAGGCGTTTCAATTTGCCGACGACAAGTTGCTTTCATGGATGAAATACTGGTATCACTTTGCCATCATGTTCGAGGCGTTGTTCATCCTCACAACCATCGATGCCGGCACTCGCATTGCCCGCTACTTGTTCCAAGAAACTCTGGGTAAAATTCACCCGAAATTTGCACAGCCGAATTGGCTTCCCGGAACGATCTTGGCCACGGCGATGGTGACCTTTGGCTGGGCGGGATTAGTGTGGTCGGGGCAGATTAGCACAATCTGGCCCATGTTCGGCATGGCCAACCAAATGCTTGCCGTTTTGGCGTTAGCCTTGGTCACAACGTATCTGGTCAATTCGGGAAGAGGTCGATATGCTTGGGTCACGATTCCGCCGATGCTGTTTGTTTGCACCACCACACTCAGCGCGGGGACTTTGATGACCGTAACAAAACAACTTTCGCCGTTGAATGTGGTGCTGACACTGTTCGTGATGGGGTCGGTACTGAGTTTGGTACTCATGTCCGTGGGGCGTTGGCTATTGGTCTGGCGCGGAATCGCCAAGCCGAAAGCGTCATGAGATCACCTTCATGCTTGCTTAGACACGTTTCCTATGAAATTCGTATGAACTACAATCTGATTGATGGTATCGCAACTTGGGTTTGCACTGTGCCGAGAGAGCGTCCAGTCGAACAGAGAAGATTCTGGATACGATTTCGTGACAGGAATGCACCAAAACGGTTAGTACACACCAACTGTTGTTTGGGCAGCGATTTTAGACCAAGGTCGAACGCCCGAAACTCCATCCCATGGGTATTTTTCGTAGGGTTCTTCTCGTTCGCCTTCATCTCGTTCTGGGAATCGGGGCATGAAGAACTCTTTGGTTAATGTGGTCAAAAGCACTCGACCCGTTTTGCCATAAGGAACGACTTTTTCATATTTCTCATCGCTATCGTCAACAACTTGAATGACCGCGCGGGGCTGAGGAGCATAATAGCTGATCTTGTAGCCATCATGAGGGCCAACCGGTTTCGAGCAGGCTAACCCCATGAGGGTATTACCATAGGTGGGGGTCATGTAAACTTTTTCCCCTAACATCTCTTCGCAGGCTTCACGGGTGAATTGAGGAGTAAACTCGGTTCCCCCAGAGAAAATACCGGTGATACCCGTATCTGCGATGGATCGCAGTGACCCCTCTTTAACGGGGTAGCCAATTTCTCGGCGTTTCTTTTCTAACTTCCCTTCGAGAAGAGCTTGAGACAAAGCCGCCAAGAGTTTGGGAGTGGTGAACATGCACTTGATCTTGTGACCTGCTGCGAGGATGGTCAGAGCTTGATCGATACAATGCTCGGCATAGGCTTTGGCTTCTTGGGGTCGGCCCGCTTTCAGGAGTTTGACTACCCAGCGTGGGTCGAGGTCGACCGAGAAGCAGATTCCCCCGCGATACTGAGCAAGGTGTTCGATCGCTAGACGTAAACGGCGCGGACCACTGGGGCCGAGCATTAACCAATGAGACCCCCGTGGGAAGTACTCATCGGGGAGGGTGTCGCTCATCATTTCGTAGTCGATCCAATGATCTTCGACAACGATTCGGGATTTGGGAATCCCCGTCGTGCCACCGGTTTCAAAGACATAGACCGGTTTTTTTCCGTAATAGGCACGGGGAATCCACCGAGAAATATCGGTGTCGGGACTAGCCCGAAGCCACTCATCTTCAAAAAGGCCAAAGAGTTTCAAATCATCGAACCCTTGAATATCTTTCAAAGGGTTGAATTTAAAACTTTTGGCCCGCTCGATCCAGAAGGGTGTTCCGGTGTCGGGTGAGAAGTGCCATTGCACAATCTCGCGCACATGCTTGTCTAGTGCTTCTTTCGCAGCATGAATTTTGGAAGAGAGCGATTCGCTCACGGTAGGAACCTCATTTGGTGGGTGAACTTACCTTTTCTTGAATAAATAGTCGGCGAGATGCCTATTGGCGAGGGAATCTGGCAGAAAGCAGGTAAGAAATTGAGAATCGGTACTGGGATTAGCCCAACCTGCTACGGATTCTTATCATGTTTCAAAAGGAAATCGCCTACGCGAGACCCACGATTATGAGCGAGATATTATCTTTTCCGCTAAGCGATGGTTATATCACATCGGTAGTCCGGTATGGCGAAGGTGATGCGAATAAACCGCGGCTTGTTTTTTTGCATGGTATCCAAAGCCATAGTGGCTGGTACGTTCAATCGTGCGAACAGTTAGCGGAGCAAGGGTACGAGGTCCATTTTTTGGAACGCCGAGGATGTGGGTTGAACCAAGTGGCTCGTGGGGATTGCCCTTCTTTCCGGCGCTTATTGGATGATGTTGCAGAATATATACGTTCGCTACCTGAAGGGAAGAAAACAATCCTTGGAGCGATCTCATGGGGAGGGAAGTTGGGGGCAGCTTTGAATTATCGGCATCCGAATTTGATCGCAGGATTAGTTCTGATTGCGCCAGGGTTGATCCCAAAGGTGGCCGTCCCGTTCGCTCAAAAATTTCGCATTGCGCTGGCGAAGTTTATTCGTCCCCGAAAGCAATTTCCCATCCCGTTGAACGATCCGGCCTTGTTCACCACAACAGCCCGTTGGTTGGATTTTTTAGCAAAGGACCCTTTGGCTTTGCACACTGCGACAGCCCGCATGTTGGCCAACAGTAGTTTGTTGGATATTTATCTACGTCGAGCCGTTAAACGAAACACCTTTCCCACCTTACTGTTGTTAGCGAGTGAGGATCGCATTATCGATAATGCCCAGACTCGCTTATTTGTCGAGAAATTTCCCGGACCGAAACAAATTATCGAATATCCCCACGCGCATCATACACTCGAATTCGAGCCAAACGGCCCGATCTTTGTCGCTGACCTTTTACGCTGGCTTGAACAATTTACCCCAACGACGGGAACGAGCCTTCTCCCGAAGTAAGTTGAAGAAAAACGAATAATTTCACTTGCTTGAAAAATCGAAAGGGTGTATGCGTTCCAATTACGAAGGTGTTGCGTTTGGGGGAATTTAGCGCGGCACGATACTTGAGCAGAATGCTAAACAATGCTCTGTCGTCAGTTTGAATACCAAGCTGATCGGGGAACAGCTATGTCGTACATGAAAAAGAGACGGTGGAAGGTGTGGATTGTAGCGTTCATGGCGAGTGCAGGCCTTGCAGGTTGCACGAGACCTTTATACATGACACCTGAAACCCATCACTTGGCGAATTCAATTGAATTACCACGAACATTAGAAACAGACCCTTCGCTTCTTCAACCTCCCCAATCCGTACAACGGCCCAAACCCGCAACAATCAATGATTCGGAACGGAAGATTCGTTTCATTAGTCTTCAAGAAGCAATTGCGATCGGGCTGGAAAATGGGAATCGTGGTTCAGCAGCAGCAACGAGCGTCCTGGCAGGGCTGAGTTCGGGTCAAACTCGGGGCGGGATTGTATTTAACGATGAATTGGTGAGCTTCACGGGTCGAGGAATCGCGGGGGACGATTCGATCCGTGCGTTCGCGCTGAACCCTGCCGTCGCCTCTGCCGAAATTGAAGGGGCCTTGAGCAAATTCGATGCACGCTATGTGACCTCGATGAGTTGGCAAAAGCGTGATGATCAGGTGGCGAACATTTTCAATAACTTCAACAACGGTGATCTGGCGAATTTTAGCTCGGGATTGTTCAAACCCCTTCCGACAGGGGGGGTGGCTGGAATCACAGTCGATCTCGGCTATACAAAATTATCGAGTGTCCCGGCTGGGTTTGCGGTCATCAACCCGAACTATCAACCACGGTTGACGTTCCAATTCGAGCATCCTCTAGCTCGGGATTTTGGTGTGGCCATCAACCAGTTGATTCCGCAACATCCCGGATCGTTCACCTTGCAAAACTTCCGTCCCACTGGGGGGCGATCTGAAGGGATTTTGGTCACGCGACTTCGTTCCCAACAGGCCCGAGCGGACTTTGAACGAGACTTGAACCTCATGGTTCTAAATATCGAGGCGGCCTATTGGCAGTTTCATGCTAACTATATGGCATTGTATGCGGCGAATGAGGGTGCCCAGCAAGCGGTTCTATACCTCGAACAAATTCGCACACGTTTCGAGGTTGGTCAAGACTCGGGAATCCGAGTGCACCAAGCCGAGGCGCAGCTCGAACAATTCCGGATTCAACGTCTGAATGCTCTGCAAGCCTGTATCGAATCGGAACGACAATTCCGAGGGCTTTTGAATCTTCCGATCGAGGATGGAGAACGACTCGTTCCTTCTGATACCCCTACCGTAGCCCCATATAAGCCCGATTGGGCGAATTCCGTTGCCGAGGCTCTGAATAATCGCCCAGAGTTGTTCATCGCTCGTCAAGAGGTCAAGGCCGCCCATTATGCGATCGAAGTGGCCCGAAACGCGACGCGCCCCGACTTGCGTTTCTTTGGGAATTATAGCTTGCAAGGATTAGGCACCCGGCTCGATGGAGGCGTTCCCGATAATGCGATTTCCAATCTGACGGATGGTAAGTTTGTCTCTTACCAATTGGGTTTGCGATTAGATATGCCGCTTGGTTTTCGAGATGCCCATGCCCAATTACGGCAAGCTCAATTGAATTTGGCCAGCGCGTATATTCAATTGAAGAATCAAGAGGTCAAGGCAGAACGATTTTTGCATTCGATGTATGCGCAACTCGAAGCTGCCTATGAACAGATCAAACTCCAAAGAAATCTTCGTTTGGCCCTTGGTAAACAAGTGCAATTGCAGCTGAAATTGGTCGATTTGGGTCGAAGCAGTTTGTTCGAGACGCTGGAAGGTCAACAGCGCTTCGCAGATGCCCTGCGTGCCGAGGCCCAAGCCATCGCAAACTACAACATTGCGATCGCTGGCTTCCAATATGCTAAAGGTTCGCTCCTTTCGTTCAACAATATCCAGATTTCAGAAGCGGCTCTCCCTCGTGCAGTGCAGCAACGAGCTGCGGATCACTTTGCGGCTCGGACGGCGGCTCTGAAGATACGGGAACGAGAAGTCCCACCGACCGATCCTGAAGGACCGATCGATCTGAAGGGCCTTCCTTTGTGGAAAGACCCTGGGGAAAAATTCGATCCCAAAGGGGTTGTCCCAACGAACATCAAGAAGGATCAACTCGGTATGCCGACCATCACACCATCCACCGGAAATGGTGTTCGGACATTACCCAGTGAATCGCCAGCGCGATCCATGCCGGCACCTCCCTCGGTTTTACCTGGTACCGTTGTCCCCAGCACACCGACACCACCTCAATCCAATGTGCCCAACGGATTGGCCATTCCCGGAGTCTCGGTGAGTCGGTCCCGTCAAGATTAGTCCTTCCTGTTAGCTTGGTCAATTTTGGCTCGACCTAGGCATATTCTGACCAACGTCGCAGTGATTTTCTCATTCACAAGCAGTAAAATCAGGCCCTCTTCCAAGTGAATGGGTCGAGATTTATTGGCATTTCGAGAAGATGGGTGTGGTTCTTTAATTCTTGGCATCGGGCTTGCGTTATCCCAATGCATAACCCCAAAGAGATGCTTCTCACTCAGAGTGATTCATGCCAAGACGTTCTGGATTCACACTCATTGAATTGTTAGTTGTCATTGCCATTATCGCTATTCTGATTGGCCTATTACTCCCTGCCGTGCAAAAAGTCCGCGATGCAGCCAATCGGGGGAAATGTCAAAATAATATCAAACAAATCTGCCTTGCTGTACAAAACTTTGAATCTCAAAATGGATTTTTCCCACCGAGTATGTTGGCACCTATTGGTAGTACCTTCGCAACGAATAACGGGTCTTGGAGTGTGCATGGTCGGATTCTGCCATATATCGAACAAGATAATGCCGGCGTTATGATAAATTTGGAACAAGCATGGGATCAGGGAAGTAATTTTGCTTCGGGGGTCCCATTGACAAAAATTCCGGTTTACACTTGCCCTGCCGAGGTGAACACAATGGTCCGTACCAAAAACGGAGCACCTTATGTTTACTCGCAGAATTATGGCTTTAACTTCGGGACGTGGTTGGTTTGGGACCCCGTGACCGGCCAAGGTGGGGATGGCATGTTCTTTCCCAACGCTCAATTGAATCATGCTTCGATTACGGATGGTTCCTCCAACACGTTGTGTGTGTCCGAAGTGAAGGCATTTACCCCTTATTCTCGAAATATGACCACATCAGTAGGATTAATTCCCCCCACAACAGCAGCAGAAGTCGCTAACTTAGTTGTGAATGCCCCCGACAAGAAATTAGGCCCCAATACGAACGATAACACAGGGCATACGGAATGGCCCGATGGTCGAGTTCATCACAGTGGGATCACCACAATTTTGACTCCCAATACGAAGGTCGCAGCCGTAGTGAATGGGGTCACCTACGATGCGGACTTTAATTCCCGACAAGAAGGCAGCAGCGCCACTTTACCAACGTGTGCTGCCATCACCGCCCGAAGCTATCATTCAGGGGGGATCGTCAACGCGGGAATGATGGATGGTTCCGTCCGCACGATTCGCAATAGTGTCGCGATTATCACTTGGCGAGCTTTAGGGACTCGTGCCGGCGGTGAAATCAACACTTTGAACTAGGCGGACAAATCAACGGGATCGAACCCCCGTCGAACTTTCGCCAATTCTCGATCGAGAAAATACAGTACGGGGGGATAATTCTTCGATAACGATCTCTTCCAAAGTCAATTTCGAGCCAACCTCATTCACGAAATTAAGCTGGCTACTGAAGTTTAAGAATTGGGTGGGATTTGATTGGGATCGATGCCCAATTGTTTGAGCATTTCGCGAAGTCGTTCATTCTGTAAGGCCAATTCTTTGGCCTTTTCCTCTTCTTGTTTGGCGCGTGATTCCGCTTCGAGTTTCGCCTGAGCTTCGGCTTCGGCGCGTGATTCTGCTTCGAGTTTGGCTTTTGCTTCGGCTTCGGCGCGGAGTTCGGCTTCAAGTTTAGCTTTTGCTTCGGCTTCAGCCTTGCGTTCCGCTTCGAGTTTCGCTTTCGCTTCAGCTTCAGCGCGGAGGCGTTCTTGTTCGGCGCGTTCCTGACTAGCGATCCGAGCGAGTTTTTCTATCTCGGCGTCTTTCTTCAT